>NZ_CP036269.1:670000-1005000 GCF_007744675.1 Gimesia alba | reverse complement strand
TCATTGATTTAAAACCTGTGTGCGAACGATTTTCGCTCACCGGAAATAAATCAGGTTCGTTAATCATATCCGTCCCTCCCAAAGAGTCAATGAACTAGGTTATGAAAAATTTGAATTCCCGGTTAAATCTTTTTTGGGATCACAATATCTTGTAATACAGACTGTTGTGATAGGCTCGAATACTTGTCAGACTCTTTCTATTCTGACAAAATTAACTCATCACCAAAAGCGTTTTAAACAAAAGTACAGATCCACCGCCTCAAACAGGAGGGCTTGCTGAAGTGAGCGTTTTCAAAATTACCAGCCTTTGCGTTCTATCAGTTGTTACTTATCTGTCATCACATCAATTGATGGCCGAGGAATGGTTTGAGTTTCGTGGACCAACCGGCCAAGGTCATTCCACAATCAAATCTCTGCCGACCGTGTGGAGCCCGACCGAGCATGTTCTTTGGAAAACGGATATCCCCGGCGTAGGCTGGTCATCTCCGATTGTGGTTGGCGACAAGGTCTATGTGACCACTGCGGTTCCCACAAGCGAGGATAAACTACCAGAGCAATCATTGCGCGTGGTTTGCCTGAATCTGGAGACAGGCGATATTCTGTGGGACAAAGAGGTCTTTCAGGAAACTAAAGAGACCGCACAACGGATTCATAAAAAGAACAGCCACGCCAGCCCGACACCGATTTCCGATGGCAAAGTGATCTACGTGCATTTTGGTACGTTTGGCACCGCCTGTCTGACACTGGACGGCAAAGAAGTCTGGAAAACGGACGAACTCAAATACGAAATGCAGCACGGCAATGGGGGCTCACCCATTATTGTTGATGATAAGCTGGTCATTATCTGTGACGGGAAAGGCTCCAATTTCATCGCCGCCCTGAACCGCAATACGGGCAAGATCGAATGGAAAGTCGACCGCAATGTAGAAGGCCGTAAAAAGTTTTCCTTCGGCACCCCTTTATTGATCACCGTGAATGGAGAAAAACAAATTGTGGCACCGGGCACCGATGTCATTTCCGGCCATTCTCCTAAGGACGGCAAAGAGATCTGGCACCTGAATTACACGGGTTACTCCGTGATTCCTCGCCCGGTCTTCAGTCATGGATTGATTTTCGTCACCACCAGTTATGACCGCCCTTCACTGCTGGCGATTCGTCCGGACGGCAAAGGGGATGTGACCGACACGCACCTGGCCTGGTCGAACAAAAGCCAGATTCCGCACACCCCCTCATTACTCGTTGTGGGTGATGAACTGTATGCGGTCAGTGACAAAGGGATCGCGCAGTGCTTCGATGCCAAAACAGGAGAACTCATCTGGAAAGAACGCGTGGGCGGCAACTACTCTGCTTCCCCCTTGTATGCGGATGGCAAGATTTATTTCCAGAGCGAAGAAGGCGAAACCACGATTATCGAAGCTGGCAAGAAATACAAAGAGATCGGCCGCAATCATTTGAAAGAACCGACACTGGCCTCGTATGCGGTCGCCGGCGATACCCTGTTGATTCGCACGAAAACACAACTCTATCGAATCGGAAAATAAGAACATCCTGTTCCGATCCCATTACTATTTAATGCGATTCTGAGTGCCATGCTGACTCTGTTTGGGGCTTGCTGCCTGAACCGGGTCAGCAGCAGAGGCACTCCAAGCGCAACCATTAATTTGAATCCACTCTAGAATTTGAAACGAATGACTTCACCAGCTCCTTCAGAACAACCTGTCAAAAAAATCGTGATTGCTTCAGACCATGCCGGTTATCGATACAAACGCCGGATCATTGAGTATCTCACAAAAGAAGGCTATCAGGTGGAAGACTTCGGCACTGATTCAACTGAATCAGTGGATTACCCGGACTTTATCTTCCCGGCGGCAAAAGCAGTCGCAGCCGGAGAATTCGATCGCGGGATTGTGCTGGGAGGGTCCGGAAACGGCGAAGCGATCGCCGCCAATCGGATCAAGGGCATTCGCTGTGCGGTCTGCTGGAATGAGAAGTCAGCCCGCCTGGCGCGGATGCATAATGACGCCAACATGATCTCGATGGGCGAACGGATGGTTTCCATGCACGATGTCTATGAAATCATCGACATCTGGCTGACCACCCCCTTCGAAGGGGGACGGCACGTCAGACGAATTGAGAAACTGGATCAGTAAGCGGATCGAAATCGGGAACATCCACCCGAAACACATATCCTGTTTTAAAATTTACACTTACAACAACAATCTCACACTAGACTAATCGCAGAGTCAGAAGCACTCTTTTGTAAACACCGTTGACTAAAAAAGAAAACACGGTAAGCTAGAAGCGATTTTCAGACCATTTGTGTTCTTCAGCATTCGAAAGCACACACAATGACTTACCAGCTTCTGTTCCCATTGCTGTTAACTGGTTTCCTGTCTCTTTGCATGACTCAGACAGGTGAAACGGCTGAGCGCCCGCCCGATTTCGAAACGGAAATCGTGCCGTTGCTGATTAATCGCTGCGTCGAATGCCATCAGGAACAGAATAAATCGGGAAGCTTGTCTCTGGTGACCCGCGCGGGTTTCATTAAAGGAGGCGACTCCGGTACCGCCGTCGATTTGAAATCGCCGCTGGAAAGCCATTTGCTCGAGCGCGTTGTGGATGGCGAGATGCCACCGGAGAAACAAGGACGACCGCAAAAGCTGCCTGACCACGAAATCAAACTGCTGGAACGCTGGGTTTCCGCAGGTTTACCGTGGCCTGAAAGTCGCAAGATTGATCTGTTCGAGCGAACCACAAACATGCGTGCGGGGCGGGACTGGTGGTCTTTACAACCGATCAAACGTCCTATCGTTCCAACGCTCAAAACAGAATCACAGCCAGCGAACCCGATTGATGCCTTTATTCTCAAACGGCTGGAAGAAAAACAGATCGCGCCGGCCCCTCTCGCTGACAAACGAACGCGTTTGCGACGATTGTACTACGACGTCACAGGACTGCCACCCACACTAGAGCAGATCACGCAATTTGAAAACGACCCGTCGCCCGATGCCTGGGAACGACGGATTGACGCATTACTGGCGTCTCCTCAATACGGCGAACGTTGGGCACGTTACTGGTTGGATCTGGTCCGCTATGCGGACACCAGTGGTTACGAGCGCGATCAGGAAAAGCCGTTCGCCTGGAAATATCGCGACTGGGTGGTTGACGCGTTCAATTCTGATTTGCCTTATGATCGTTTTATCCTCGAACAAATCGCAGGCGACGAACTACCGGACCGCAGCAAAAGTTCGGTAATCGCCACCGGCTTTCTGCGATTGGGAACTTGGAATGATGAACCCAATGATCCGCTCGATTATCAATACGATCGGCTGGAAGATCTGGTACATACAACGTCGTCCGCTTTTCTGGGCATGACTGTGAAATGTGCGCGGTGCCATTCACATAAGTTCGATCCGATCACGCAGGAAGACTATTACCGGATGGCGTCTGCATTCTGGGCCGGTCCCATTGCAGCCGGCGATCGGAAACTGCTGGGGGGACCGAAGCCCGAGCAGCTGGGTTTCCCGGATGTGCTGGGATGGACCGACTTGAGTTCGTCCCCTGCTCCCTTGCATGTTCTGAAAAATGGAGAGCGGGAACATCCGCTGCAGGCCGTCACGCCGGCCTCGCTTTCGATGCTTCCGAAACTCGAACGTCCTTTCACTTCCCAACCCAAAGACGCCGCCACCACACATCGCCGACTGCAACTGGCCCGCTGGATCACAAATCCAAACCAGCCCCTGACAGCGCGGGTATTTGTCAATCGCTTGTGGATGCATCATTTTGGTGAAGGCATCGTCCGTTCGCCGAACAATTTCGGGTTCCTGGCCGACCCGCCGACGCATCCGGAATTACTCGACTGGCTCGCGGCTGAGTTCCAGTCGGGAGGCAGAACAGTCAAACGCATGCACAAACTGATTCTGATGTCGCGCACCTGGCAGCAGTCGTCACTGCATCCCCAGGCGGAAGAATATCAATCCCGAGATGCGGGAAATCGACTCTGGTGGCGGGCAGAACGCCGGCGTCTCGATGCAGAGGCGTTGCGCGATTCCATGCTGGCGCGAACGGGTGAACTGGATCTGCGCCGCGGAGGCCCCGGCTTCCGTCCGACAATCAGTGCCGCAGCACTGGAAGGGCTTTCAACCAAATCTAAAGCCTGGCAGGCCTCTCCCCCGGAGGAACAGAACCGGCGCAGTCTTTATACGTATTCCAAACGGGGTCTGCTGCCGCCGATGATGACGACCTTTGATTTATGCGACTCGACTCAGTCGTGCGGAAAGCGTGATGTGACAACGGTTCCGACACAATCGCTGGCGATGCTGAATAATGAATTTGTGCATGCGCGCAGTGAAACTCTGGCCCGGGAAATCAGTCAGGCAACCAGCGAACCGGGGGAACAGGTTCGACAATTGTGGGAACGCGTTTTTGCCCGACCGCCGGCGGCGGAAGAAGAGACGCTGGCGGTACGACATCTTGCCGTTCAGGCGGCCCATTTTCAAAAATCACAACAGCCGACAACACCTGAAGTACTCGCGCTGGCTTCACTCTGTCATGTATTGTTTAACTCGAACGAATTCCTGTATCTAGATTGAGGCGTGTCATGATGAATCAACGGCGTTTCCCTTGTGGCAACTCGCGTCGCGAGTTTGTATGGGAAATGGGAGCCGGCTTTGCGGGACTGGCGCTGACAAGCCTGCTCTCGAAAGACGGCTTTTTCGCGCAACAGGCGATCGCAGAAGAACCGCCGCAATCACTCAATCCGACTGCACCGAAAGAGCCCCAACTGAAACCGCGGGCCAAGGCGTGCATCTTTCTGATGATGAACGGCGCGCCTTCGCAGGTGGATACATTCGATTATAAACCGGAACTGGAAAAGTACGCGGGAAAGCAACTGCCGGCGGACAAGAAATTCATCAATTCCGGCGGTCGAAAAATGGGCTATCTGACGCCGGCCTGGCGCAAGTTTCGTCCGGGTGGTGAAAGCGGTTTACTGGTCTCCGACTATTTCCCCGAGGTGCGCAAGCATGCGGATAAGCTGTGCGTGTTGAACTCATGCCATACTGACAGCCATGCTCACGGCTCCGCGCTGGTCGCGATGAATACAGGGAAAACATTAATCGGCCGCCCTTCACTGGGAAGCTGGTGCGTGTATGGTCTGGGAACAGAAAATGAGAGTCTTCCCGGTTACGTCGTCATGCTGGATAAGCGCGGCGGCCCGATCAGCGGACAGCCCAACTGGTCGAGCGGTTTCATGCCGGCAACGTATGCGGGAACCCTGTTTCGCCCGGTCGGGGATCCGATTCTTGACTTAAAAGGCCCGAAGCATATCTCACCGGCGGCCCAGCGCGAACAGCTCGACCTATTGGCAAGCATCAACCAGCGACACCTGGATGCCCGACCCGGCGGTCAAGAACTCGCCGCACGCATTAACAGTTACGAGCTTGCCTACCGCATGCAGACCGCCACTCCGGATGCCGTCGATCTGACACAGGAAACCGAGCAGACGTTGAAGATGTATGGCATTGGCGAGAAACCAACCGACGAGTACGGCCGTAACTGTCTGATCGCACGTCGACTTGTGGAACGGGGAGTGCGGTTTATACAACTTTATTCCGGTGGCGGCCATCTTGAAGAAACCTGGGATGCCCATGAAAGTATCGAGAAGAATCATGGACGACATGCGGGGGAAGTTGATCAGCCGATTGCCGCATTGCTGACTGATCTGGAACAGCGCGGCCTGCTGGACGAGACCCTGGTCGTCTGGGGCGGCGAGTTTGGTCGAATGCCGTTCAGTGAAGGAAAAAATGCGCCCGGTCGGAATCATAATCCGTACGGTTTCAGCATGTGGCTGGCGGGAGGCGGGGTCAAAGGAGGAACCACATACGGCGAAACAGACGAATTCGGTTTCGAAGCAGTACAGAATAAGGTGCATCTTCATGATCTACATGCTACTATTCTGCAAATGATGGGGCTGGACCATGAACGCCTGACATATTTTCATCAGGGCCGTGATGAAAGTTTAACAGACGTCGGCGGTCATGTGATCCATGATATTCTTGTCTGAAATCACATTTGACAATTTGAGACTTATTTTCAGAGGAACTCCATGAGAACACTGGTCTCTTCACAACCACAGATTCTGAGCCAGATGAATGAGCGGATGGTGTTACGCGTTCTGCGGTCAAACGGTCCCAGTTCCCGTGCTGAAGTCAAGCGCCTGTCGGGTGTCACGGCCCCCACCGTCTCCAAAGCAGTCTCTTCTCTATTGAAATCCGGCATGCTGGAGGAGTTTGATGAAGCAGCAACCTCGCGCGGGCGTCCTGCGAAAAAACTGCGCCTGGCAGAAGAAACCGCACAGGTGATCGGGCTGGTGATCGATACGCCGACATGTACTCTCGTCGCAACCGGACTGGATGGGCAGATTCGAGAGCAGAAACAGATCGAATTCAAAACCCCCGAGACCTATGAAGCGTTGCTCGATAAGGTGAGTGAAGAAATCAGCAAACTCAAATCGAACAATGGTGTGCGCACCTGGGGCGTGGGTATCAGCCTGCCTGGTCTGCAGGATTCGCGCGAAGGGCGTTCGATCCTGTCGCCCAATGTGCCGATTACGAATGGTCAATACGTCAGGAAAGACTTGTCGGAACGGACCGGCTTAGAATGTGTGGTGCTGCAAGAAACCGATGCGCTCTGTCTCGCGGAACGACACGCTGGTCTGGCAAGTGACATTGATGACTTCGCGATGCTGGATGCGAGCACGGGGATCGGCCTGGGTATATTTATCGAAGGCCGTCTGTTTAGAGGAAGCAGCGGCCTGGCAGGGGAAATTGGCCATTTGCCGATGGTCCCGGATGGCGTGCAGTGCGGGTGTGGCCGAATCGGTTGCCTGGAAACCGTCGCCAGCGACACCGCACTGGCACGGCTGGTTTCGAAACGGATTGGACGCGATCTCGACATTCATCAGATTCTGGAACTCGTTCAAGCCGGCGATTTAAATGTCACTGATGATTTAAACAATGTCTGCAGTCAGCTCACGTTTGCACTCGCAACCGTGATCAATTTGTTCAATCCACAAGTACTCTTCGTGCACAGCTACATGTTCGATATGGACTCCTCACTGTTGGATCGTCTGATCGAGAACACAGAAGCCAAGGCGCTCACTTCTTCATTTCGTGACTGCCGCATCGAGCGTGCTCGCAGCAGTAAGCAGGCAGGAGCAATTGCGGGAATCATCGAACATTTGACCGATTCTCGAATCTCGGAATCGAACCCACACTTCCTTAAAGTTTTATAACAGTGCTTCGCATGCCTACGGTTTGCTTTTGAGATCAAACTCAAATGTGGTGTGATTCGCATCCACCGTGGCTTCGAGCGTCGACTTTTTATTGTACTGTTCGGGAATTTTGATTTGTGGCTGGTTTGCTGTGCTACCTTCTCCTTCCGATTCTTCATCCGGATTTTCCGCATCCGTTTTGACCTGAATGCGGACGATTTTATCCCCCGGTAAACAGCCGGACTTTTCGGTGTTGAACATCAGCGTGAAGGCGCCATTTTCATCTGTCACACCAGAGGAAAATGTGCCATCGGGCGCTTCAAAAGCAACGGTTGCCCCGGATAACGGCTGGCCATCGAGAGTGACATTCCCTGAGACATCGAGCAGATCGAGTTTACTGTAGTCGGCATTAATCGAACCACCACAGCCGGCAGACAGAATCAACAGAGACAGGGATAAAACGCAGCGGGGAGAAAAAACGGATAATTTCATGCTCATACACTTTCAGCAAAAAAACGACTCACGCAAACAACTGCCATGCAATGAAGCGATGGCAGTTGTTTTGAATTTGAGACCAACCTGAGACAGAGGTTCGGAGTTCTTACGGTGTCACCACTTCGCGTCCAAAGCGGGTTGATAATCCCTGGTACACGGTTTGATCGATATTCTCGGAGATAAAGTGGACCGAACCATCGGCGTAGGCAATATGGCCTCCCCCCACGTGCCAGCTACCGTAAGAAAGCTCCATGATATGACCACTGGCAGAAGGATCAGTGCGGCGGGCATTCATTTTGGCATAAGCGGAGCCGACAAACTCGGTGAACTCGGTTCCTCCGGTGCCGTTATTACAGCCACAAGGATCGGTTTGCGGCGAGCCGATCACCCAGTGATCCATTGATTGACCATCTTTACCGAATTCAATATCCGTTTGCGCTTCACACAACATGAAAGTATTGGAAGTCCCGTCCTTGATATCACGCAACGTGACGCTGCTGCAGGCATAAAACAAGCCGTTCTGAATCACTTCTTCGAGCGACTTCGTCCCTGATACTTTTGTCGAAGCATCATCAGAAGTGGATTCCGATCCGGAATTTCCCAGGTAACTTGCGGTAGCACGATCAGGGATATTATTGAAGCTGTAATGTTTTTTAATGGGTGAACTGGGGCAGAACAGCACTGGAATATGAGTCGCCGCGGCATCGGTATTCGCAGAACCGGAATCCCAGTTGCCATTGCCGGATTCCTGAAAGATCAGAGTATTATAAACATTGGCTTGATCAATCATTGGCAGAATCATCGCACTCCAGGAAGCGCCGCGCTGATCCCAGCCAAAGGGGAGCACGCCGTGCAGGTCATGGTAGTTGTGCATGCCGATGGCAATCTGTTTCAGATTATTCTTACACTGTGATCGCCGGGCGGCTTCTCTGGCCTGCTGGACGGCGGGTAGCAGCAGTGCAATCAATATGGCAATAATCGCGATCACGACCAGCAGTTCGATCAATGTAAAACCGGAACGTCGCTTCGACTGGTTGTCTGTAAACAACATTATGTTTCCTTATGAGATAAAAAAGGAACGAGGTAGAACGCAAAGAAATTAGCCTCACCGTTCTGGTGAAAGCAGGTACGTTTCAAAAACGGTGTGTGAAACGTGCTCCTTTATACAATCCCATTTCGAAGTTTTAATGAAGTGATCGTAAATAAGGGGGAAGAGGTGGTCTGAAATTTTTCGTTTTTTTTTCAGACGGATCGGGGAGAGTTCAATCATCCCTCTCCGGAAACGGGGAGATGTGAATTGCAACTGAAACAGAAACATAAAGCGCCGGTCAAAACCATAGCGGGAGAATCTCACCGACCATCCTGACGCCGCCGTCTCTCCCTTTCCTCTCAAAAAGTTTTACAAAAACAGCCCATTAAGAAGTTTTCGTGAATTCATTTTGAAGATCTCAACAAAAAACGCCCCCCTGAAACAGGAGGGCGTTTTGATCGTTTGGAACGTCAAGTGCAACGTGACATCAGGAAATGGCACGCCGCATAATGTTATGCGTGATCTGCTGCACGCGCTCATCGGGGCCATGCGGCCGCGACCAGTGAGACCAGGGTAGCATGTGCCCGGGGGGACTGGCCAGATCCTGACACCAGAAGATGGTGGAGGCATTGAACACGAAGTTATCTTTCGGTCCGGGATAGATGGTCGCCGTCCACTGTTGTGGATTCACGCCGCCCTGTAGCGCCGTTCCTTTCGCCACGACTTCCAGACCGGGAATATCTTTGGGGGGATCGCCGTGATATTCCCAGCCGATCAAACCGGGAATCGAGTCTCCCTTTTTCATACCCGTGTTTTCAAAGATCCAGTGATCGGGCAACTCACAAACCCAGTCGCCGCCACCGTTGACCGGGTCGACATTACGGGAGCCCATCAGATAACCTTCATCCGGCCCCCGGAATGGAAATGGACCGTTATCCCGTTCGCGGTCTTCGGCGTATTTGTACTTGCCGCCATAGGGTCCGCCACGAAACATGATGCGCTTTGGTCGTCCGTCGGTGCTGTCGAGCAGCGGCGTCACCCAGCAAACCGAGTTACCGGAGAAGAACAATAGATTGACACCCGCATCGCGCATCTTCACAACCGATTCATACTGTTTGATGTCCCAGTATTCATCGTGACCGACCGAGAGGAATGATTTGCATTTCAAGCCGTGATCGGGCGTGACCATGTCACTGTTGGAGCAATAGGTCACATCATAGCCGTGCTTTTCCAGCCAGTAGGCAAACGGAAATTCAAAGCAGAGCCATTCCCCCGAACCGATCGATTGCGGGTTTTCATAAATCTGTGCGTACTTGGCGTACGGGCGATCAAAGCTGACGTCGGCCCAAGGTCCCTGATTGCCTTTGGGGTGCGTGTAAACCGAATAGTTGCTCGGCCACTTGTTGTAAGCCTGCCAGGTATTGTCGGAACATTGAAACAGAATATCCGCGGGCCGATCATCTTTGACAATGAACACCACATAACTCTGCCAGTAGCCATAGCCAGTTTTGTCTTTGAGCGTGGAAAGACGCCCGAGATAAACGCCACTCGGCCAGTCGTCTGGAATCGTCAGTGTGACCGCAGAGTCCCAATGGCATTCATGCAAATTTTTCTTGCCCGGCTTGGGAACGGGCTGCGCTTTACCTTGCAGAGGACCGATGGTTTTCATCAGGCGGGCACCACGCCCACCATAATAACCGGTGCGAAAGATTTCGATCTTGAATTCCTGCTCAGGACGCGTGGAGACTTTAATATCAATCGTATCGCCGGCAGCCACACTCTGTTTGGAACAATAGCCTTCAATCTTGGGAGAACGAAAACCAGCACGTTTATCAAGCTGCACGCGCGTCAGTTGCCAGTCAGTGGCGCCTTCTTTCAAGTTTTCGCGATGGATTAAATCCGGGTCCGCCTTGGCAGCATGTGCGTCTTCCAGAGAAAGGTTCCCTGCCAGTGACGCCAGCGACGTCGCCACGGCTCCTTTTAACAATTTGCGACGATCCGAGTTCATCTCTTTCATGGTGCCAGTTCCTATACTCAAAGGTGTCTAAGATGAGTGAACAATCTTCTGCTGTTTTGATCTGTTCTCTTTTTCTGCTGAACTCTCTAGAACGCGCCCATTTAATGATCGCATCCTTCGTGCTAATATACTCGATCCAAAAGGCCATGGAGACGCCATAAGAAACCTGGCCACAGGTTAGTTTATACGTTATCTCTCCATGATAACCTTAACTTTATTAAAATAATAAGTATAATTAAAGGATTTCCATAACAGTCTCTGATGAAATAGACTGTCGCGATGACGGTCTTTATTCATCATGGCTACCGCACCCGGAGTTGTCAGTGGCATCATTTTCGCTTGATCAGACAGAAATCAGGGCCTGCTATCAGGCGCTCTCAAAACAACTGGAACAGGAACTCAGCGAGCTGGAACCAGCGCTGATCGACATTCGGCGGACCCTGCATAAAAATCCGGAAGTCAGCGGCGAAGAAAAACAGACATCCCAATTCATCTGTAAAACCTTACGTGAAAACGGGTTAACGCCCCAGCTAATGCAGAACGAAATCGGTGTCATCGCCGACCTGACATTGGGAACGCCGGCCCCCGACGCCCCTTTGATTGCCATTCGCGCCGACATCGACGCCCTGCGGATTACCGATCAGAAAGAAGTGGACTACTGCTCGCACAATCCGGGAGTCGGACATCTGTGTGGGCACGATGCCCATACTGCGATCGCATTAGGCGCCGCCCTAAGCTCCCGCCGTTTCACTGAAATCTTCGAATCCGAGTGGCCCGATCAGGGGCTGCGGTTGCGATTCATCTTTCAACCGGCGGAAGAAATCTGCATGGGTGCCCGCTGGATGGTGGAACAGGGGGCGCTGGAAAATGTGGCGGCAATCATCGGCCTGCATATGGACCCCGAAATCGCAGCCGGGACGGCGAATATCCGCTACGGTGTGATGACGGCGTTCTGTGACGAAGTTCATTTTGAGATCCACGGCCTCGGCGCCCACGCGGCTCGCCCTCATCACGGCAATGATCCGATTACCACCGCCGCCCAGTTGATCTCCAGCCTGTACCAGAATCTGCCGCGCGCAATCGATTCGCGGATGCCGGCCGTATTTACCATTGGACAAATCACCTCAGGTCAGGCGCCGAATGTGATTCCCGAAACTGCCGTCCTCAAAGGATCACTGCGGTCTACCAACGACCATGCCCGCGATGTACTGCACCGACGCATTGATGATATTGCCGAGGGCATCGCCAAGAGTACGGGAACGCGAATCGAAACGCTGTTTAAATCTCCCCTGCCCGCGGTCGTCAATGACACGACGATTTCGGCAGCACTGGAACAGGCATCGCGCGATGTGCTTGGCTCCGAGCAGGTGGGACTCATCGATCAGCCCAGCATGGGGGGCGAAGACTTTTCGATTTACCTGCAAACGACTCCCGGTTCCATGCTGCGACTGGGTTGTGCGAAACCGGGTCAGAAGACGGCCTTTTTGCATTCGCCTTTCTTCGACATCGACGAACGCGTTTTGGCACTCGGCAGTCGCATTCTGCTGCAGACCGCATTATTGCTTTCACTGAATCCACAACTCATCAAAAAAGGGTGTTAGTCATATGGGAACAATTTCTTTCGCAAGAAATGATTACCCGACTCTGGGCGTGGAGCTGGAATTACAGCTGGTCGATGCCGAAACCTTTGCGCTCTCGAACTCGATCACAGATCTATTGGCAGGCCTTTCCGAAGAGATGCAAAAGTCCGTCAAACCGGAGCTGATGCAAAGTTATCTGGAAATCAATACGGGCGTCTGTCGTACCGTTGGCGATGTCCGCCGGGACCTGACCGCCAAACTGAAAGCGGTGACCGAAGTCACCGACAAGCTGGGCCTGAAACTGTTCTGGGCTGCGACCCACCCCTTCTCTTCGTGGCGCGATCAGCAAATCACCGTCAACGAACGCTACTACGAACTCGTCGACCTGATGCAGGATGTCGCCCGCCGTCTGGTCACATTCGGCTTACACATTCATGTCGGCGTCGATTCCGGCGATAAAGCCGTCATGGTCTGTGACCGCATGCTGCGCTACCTGCCGCTGCTGCTCTCGCTCTCTTCAAACTCTCCCTTCTGGGAAGGACGCAATACCGGCCTGCATTCGAACCGTTCGAAAATCATGGAAGGGCTGCCCACCGCAGGGTTGCCCCCCACCATGCGGAACTGGAGCGAATACACGTGGCTCATCAACCACCTGATCAGTACCGGCTTCATTAATACCATTCGCGAAATCTGGTGGGACATTCGCCCGCATCATAATTTCGGCACCGTAGAGATTCGCGTCTGCGATATGCCTGCCAATCTGGAACAGGTGCTCTCGTTAACTGCGTTCGTACAATGTCTCGTTAAATGCATCTCTGATGAAATCGATGAAGGCGCGTATCAACTGCAGCATCACCCAATGATGGTGCAACAGAATAAATGGCGGGCCACCCGCTACGGCATCGACGCCAGTCTGGTCAACAGCGACAGCTATCAACTCTATTCGGTCATCGACTCGACGAAACATCTGGTCGATCTGGTTGCCCCCATGTCGGAACGGCTGGAGTGTACAGACGAGTTAAACCGCATCTACGATCTGATCCATCATTCCGGAGCGAAACGGCAGCTGGAGATTATGGAGGCCACCAATGACAAACGGGAAGTCGTCAAACAGATGATTGAAGAAAATAACATCTTCTGATTTCACCCTGTCCCCTCTATAATTCAGTATCCCAGCGAATGAAACTCTAGTCGCGTTTTTTCAGGAATCTGATTCCGTGTCTGAAACGGGGCCTCTGCCCAACGATGATTCTTCCACGTCCGAACCGACGACTCCGTCGAACGAGGAAACTGCGCAGACACCCCAGGAAAAAGTCCGCACGTTTCCGACCACGCCGGGCGTCTATCTGATGAAAGACGCACAGGCCCGTGTGATCTACGTGGGTAAAGCCGTGAATCTGAAAAGCCGTGCGTCCAGCTATTTCACACAGGCGGCTGCCGTCGAACGCCGCACTGCCGAACTGGTCACGGAAATCGCCGACATTGATTTTCTGGAAACGGAAACCGAAGTCGACGCCCTGCTCCTCGAAGCCCGGCTGATTAAAGACATCCGCCCCCGCTTCAATTCAGAACTTAAAGACGACAAAACATTTCCCTATCTCGAAATCACGACCCGCGAAGATTTCCCCCGCGTGGAATTCACCCGCAAGCCGCACAGCAAGGGAACGAAACTCTACGGTCCCTTCACCAACGCGAAACAGCTCCGCGGCACGATCACCGTGCTGCAGAAAATTTTCCGCTTCCGCAATTGTTCGCTGGACATCGAAGAGGGGGACGAAAAGTGGCGCTGGTTCCGCCCCTGCCTCTTGCACAGCATCAATCAATGCACGGCTCCCTGTAATTTACGGATCAGCAAAGAAGACTATCGCAAGGACATCAACAAGCTGAAACTATTTCTGGACGGCAAGAAGGATCGGCTGCTCAACGAAATGAAAAAGGAGATGCAGGCGGCTTCGGAAGCCAAACTCTACGAGAAGGCGGCCCGACTGCGGGATGAGATCCAGTTGCTCGACAGTCTGAATCTCCGCGGCAATCTCGAAGACCATGCGCAGCCCGAAGTGTTTTATATCGATCCGAAAAAAGGGATGCAGGGGTTAAAGAAAGTCTTCGGGCTCCCCGAACTGCCGCGACGCATCGAAGGGGTCGACATTGCACACCTGCAGGGGGGTGAGACAGTCGCCAGCCTAGTGCAATTCATCGACGGCCTCCCCTTCAAGCATGGCTACAAGCGGTTCAAAATCCGCACGGTCAAAGGCATCGACGATTTCGCCTCAATCCGCGAAGTTGTCAGCCGCCGCATCCGGCGCCTGCATCAGGAAGGGGAAAGTTTCCCCGACATCCTGCTGATCGACGGCGGCAAAGGCCAGCTCAACGCCGCCATGACCGCCATGCGCGAACTGGGCGTCGAGCCCCCGTTTACAATCTCGCTGGCGAAACGGGAAGAAGAAGTCTTCGTCCCCGGCGAACCCGAACCCCGCCGCCTGAGCCGCCACTCCTACGGCTTAAGACTCCTGCAATACGTCCGCGACGAATCGCACCGGTTTGCCCAGCACTACCACCATCTGCTGCGAAAGAAATCGCACTTTGATGAGTGAGGAAAAAAGCCATCTGAGAGAAATAATCCGTCACATGAAAAACAGTAAAATTGTAAAACGCATTGTGATTTTAGCTTTGATGGGCCTCACTATCTTGCTGTTCTTTTTACTTTTATCAATTTCACACTTAAAGCAATCGCATCTTGTAATTGACTCTAAATATAAAAAAGAACTTGATGCACTGGCAACAATCGGAGCTGGTTGGACGAATGAACCGACTCAGAATTCTATGCTTGAGAGAGATAGATTACATACTCTTTTTTCCTCTTCCGACTTTTATTATGTCGGTTGGTCATATGATCGGAATCATGCTGGGAGATCTCTTAAAGGTTTGCCCAGTGAATCAGTTCAATCATATCGATTTATTTACTCGGAAAATGACAAAGGAGATCGGCTTTATTATGCTAAGTCCTCTGATGGTGTTAGATTATATTACTATAGAATACATCTACCAGATGCCAAAGTTGCAAAATACTTCACTGTGATGATTCGAAGAGATCGGGTAAAGAAGTGACTCAGACCTATGCCTTTTTAATCCGTGGATTTAACATTTCGTGTTCTCATTATTATTCACAGAGATTTTATTTACAAATCTGGCCATTCTAAAGTGTCTCCATCCAGCATCAGTGCTAATTTATCATGACATCCCAACGCTTTCTCCAGTACTTTGACAAAATACAGCAGATCGAAAGAAGAATTTGGCACTTCACCTGCAATCGCAGCAAATATCAATTTGCTAAAAGTGAACGAGACCAGTGACCAGGTCTTTAGATCCCTCTCTCTGAGTTCATTCAAAAATTCTTGCGCCTCGTCATAATTGAATAAAATATCTTGCATAGCGCGACTTTCTTAACAATGAGGGCTCAAAAGCTGGAAATTGTTATTTCTGATTGAGCACCTGCAGCAGGCGTGTGTCCCAGTCAGAACGTGAGCTTTGTTTCCCTTCCGTATACCCTTCACAATATTCGATAAAGCATTCGACACTATTGTAGCGAGGGGCTGACTGGCATAAGTTCAGCCAGGTGGCTCCCACTGATAATAAGGCACATCCTCTGCCTGCAGCGAAACCGGCTCCTCGGGCGAGGGTATTCAAGTCGGAACATTTGCGATACATGGTCAAAATCTGTTTGCCGTTTATCTCAGACTGTGCGGTCGTCGCCCAGAGCATACCGATTTCGTATTGCCCAAAAAGATACTTTTCGAATGTGTTTAGCGAAATTTCTTCATACTTTTTCAACCATTTAGGATCGATTGCAGCATCACTGAGCAGTTGACTCCAGTCTGATATGTCCGTGTGGTGAATAGTAAGAACGTTGTGGTAAGTTCCATCGATATCCGGATCAATCGAGAGAATCCGTTCCAGGAGTTTCTGCTGCAGTTTAGAGTCGTTTACGCGTTTGGCAGCCCGAAAGGCTGAATAATAAAGACAGCGGAGATCTTCGGCCATGTTTTCATCTTCTTCCCTTTTGAAACTGTAGAGCCGATCGCTCTGTTCCAGCAGACTGCGAGATGCCAGCTGCAGCAATTTTCGATCGGCGCGCAGCCGGGCAGTTTCCAGAGAGAGCAGTACACAAAAACGCCAGAGTTCGCTTTCCGGTTCCTGCAGCAGTTTGCTTAAGGCTTCCGGACTCTTTTGGTAAGTCTGGGTTCGCAACAAATTCAAACACGAATTCACACCAGCAACAAAATGATGTAATTTCGGAGCGGCTTTGTGACTCTCGGGTAAGAGCAAGAGGGAACTGTTTCTTACCATTTCCGGGTCTGTCAGAAAACCTGATTGCCACAACATCAAGGCCATTGATTCATCTTTTTTTGCCAACAAATCAATTCCCGTATTAAAAGCAGAAGTCCAACCTCGACGAATACATGACAGTCCGAACATCAATTCGACTTGTAGAGAAAGCGTACACAGCTCAGGCGGACGCTGATCCACAGGCACAAGTGTAAGCATGGCTAAAGTACACTGCGCCACTTCTGATTTGACAGGGTGATATAATAAAATATAGAATTTATCCGGCGGATATGACGTTTCTAAAAGCTGCAAAGCCTGCGGTGCCAACTCAATCGCGACCGGGACCAGGTTGTTCAATTCAGCTTCGCGATTTTCGCTTCTGAGAGCTTGATTATACCGGGCGGCGAATCGCATGAGTGACACCATGGACTGATCCAGCGGCTGTACAGGTTTCGTTTCCTGCGCCAACAGCTGTGTGATCAATCTCTCCGGCGGTGATTCCCCATGCCCTGCGAGGGAGGCCAGCTTTTGAGAGAGTGACAGACCGGACTCTTGCGCATAGCTCAGACCTGCCCAGTAAAGGCCATTTTCCCAACAGATCGATAGTCTGTTTTTTGCTTCGACTGGATTCTTTGCTGGCCAGTATTCTAGCTCTTTTTCCAATCTTAATCTTGCAAGGGCCTCTAAAACCTGTTTCCGTCGAAATGCAGGTACCTTCTCGCCCGTTCCAGTCTTTTCATTGAGTAAAGAACGTGCCAGTTGAAACAGAACTTCTTCACCAGCCTGCCCAACAGTCGGAACATTAAGTACAAAAAATACAATCAGGATCAGGGTTAGTGTTCTTCGGTGAATATGAAATTTCATAAAACGTTTTCCCTGATAATGACCTCATGAGTCAATCAGATTCTATCAAGCCAACACGTCTTCCCTCAACTTATTCTTTCACTTCTTCCGCCGTCTTATCGTAGGCTTGTTTTAAGTTAGTCCAGGCGATGTCCAGATCTCGCTTCAGGCCGTCCCAGGCGTCTGCTGATGACTTGTTGAATTCTTCCAGTTGCTGACTCATCTGGTCTCGATTCTGCTTGAGATTCTTCAGCCGCTCATTCCATTTTGTTTTGGCATCCTCTTTCAGCTTGTCACCTTTGGCCTCCAGTTCGGCGATTTTTTTATTCAGATCATCCAGCTTCTGGTTAATCTGTCTGGCGTACTCATCCCGTTTTTCTTTCGTGAATTCTTTTGTCGTATCAACGGCTTCGCCGATTTCTTTTTTCACATCTTCACTCGTCACCTTCTTTTCACTTGAAACCGGTGCCGGTGAATTTTGATTCTCACACGCGACCAGTAACAAACTCAGGCTCAAGAAACAGGGAGTCAAATTTCGCATGCTGTTCTCCTTTGTGTTTTCAACAGATCATTCGTAGCTCAATGCATTCGCCCATGATAACATTTCAACTCTATCAGCACGCAAAACACATACCAATCCTGCTACCACGGCTTGCGCAAAGGGCTTATGGTTTACCAGGGATTGAGAACCGGTTTCTGATCATGCAGACTGATGGCTGAGCAGTCAATACGGCTCCATGATCGAGGGGACCCTCGATTCCCGGGAAACGTTACGATAGAATACAGATTCGTGATCAACATAACTTAATCTCATTCATACTATATCAACTAAGGAGTTCCCGATGCAGCGCTTGGCCGGGAAAGTGTTCTGGTTTGTTCTGATTCTACTGGCCGTGCCAAAGGTTGTGACCGCGGCGCCGCTGAATGTCGTGTATATCATCGTCGATGATCTCGGAGCACATGATCTGGCCTGTTATGGCAATTCGCTGCATCAGACGCCACACATCGATCGGCTGGCGAATCAGAGTATGAAGTTCACCCAGGCCTACGCGGCTTCGCCGGTCTGCAGTCCGACGCGGGCGTCGCTGATGACCGGCAAGAACCCGGCCCGGCTCAAGATGACGGTCTGGCACGAACAGGCCAAGTCACAGCGCAAAACAAAGCGGCCGCTGATCGAGGGCAAATCGCTGCCGAACCTTTCGCACGACGAGACCACCATCGCCGAACGCCTGCACCGGGCGGGTTACCGGACGCTGCATGTCGGCAAATGGCATCTGGGGGAAGCGGGCTTTTACCCCGAGAGTCACGGCTTCGACGTCAACATCGGCGGCACACTCTGGGGCGCACCGCAGACCTTCTTTTATCCCTTCTCCGGATCGAAGCATTACGGAAACGAATTTCGCTATGTGCCAGGTCTGCTGGAGCGGAGTGAGAAGGACGACTACCTGACCGATCGGCTGACCGACGAAGCGATCCGCTTGTTGAAGTCTTCCACAGAGAAACCCTTTTTTCTGAACATGGCGTTTCATACCGTGCATACCCCCATCGAAGGCAAGCCGGCGGTGGTGCAGGCGTACGAGAAAAAAATTCAGCCGGACTCCCCCTGGCAGAACGCCGAGTACGCGGCGATGGTGGCCAGCCTGGATGAAAACGTGGGACGGATCTTACGCACGCTGGACGAACTGAAACTCGCCAACAAAACCGCCGTGATCCTGATGTCGGATAACGGGGGCTTCATCAACAAGTACAACGGAAAAACCGTCACCAGCAATCATCCGCTCCGTTCGGGGAAAGGGTCACTCTACGAAGGGGGCATCCGCATTCCTCTGTTGATCAAGTGGCCGGGCGTGACGACAGCGGGAACCGTCTCCGCCGAGCCGGTAGTGACGTCCGACCTGTATCCGACGCTGATCGACCTCCTGCAACTGGAAGCAGATCAGGGACAGAACCAGCGGGACGGCGTCTCATTGAAGCCACTGCTGACCGGTTCCCAAAAGAAATTAGCGCGCGACCGGCTGCATTTTCATTACCCGCATTATTATCCAACGACAACACCTGCCAGCGCGATTCGAGCTGGCAACTGGAAGCTGATTCATTACTACGAAGACGGCCGGAATGAATTGTATGATCTCAGCCAGGATCCCGCCGAAACGACCGATGTCTCAAAACAGAACCCCGCGCAGGCACAACAGTTGTGGGACGACCTACACGGCTGGTTAAAATCGGTGGATGCAAGTTTTCCACAGGAGAATCCGGATCGACGGAAGTGAGACGTAAGGGTTAAACCAGGATGGGGTGTTAAAAGGTGTCAGCTGCCACACGATGTAGAAAAACACCAAGGAACAAACGATCTGCAAATTCGTAGCTCTTATCAAAGTAACCAGCCACATCGATCCTGCCAGTCTGGCTCAATGCTGCTCGCACCCGAGATACCAGGAACCTTAATATTAAGGTTTTAACACTCTTTTAAAACCTTCCCCCTTGATAATCGAGGGACGGCGATGGTAGCGAAGCACGTTGACCAGTTCAAAGAAACTGTTGTGTTGTTCGATTAAGCCGGCTTCTCCATTAAACCCCGCAGCAAGTCCTCGATTTCTCATCAATTCCACAACGCGCATTTCCCAGACTTCGGTTTCCTCAGGATCGGGTACAGCAGGTTTAAATGGCATAACTCCATAACTGGAAATTGTATCCCACCGATGGTTGATAATCACGCTTTTGTCCAATTCCTGCCCGTCGATATGGGTCACATAGAAGCGATGGAATCGACGAATCCGTTGTCCGATGGTTGCTCGTTCTCTTTTCCACACACCACGGATTGTGGAGTATTCGCCCAGTGGCTTTCCCAGTTTGCCGATGATTTGATAGCGGTCGCGCAGATCGTAAAAGCCAATGTCAATTAGTACCTTATCCCGGTTTTCGCCAGTTTGATCGGAAGCAGGATTGATACTTGATTCTGCGGCCCTGCTTTCTGAGAACGTTGAATTTTCTAACTTTTCTTTGACTTCATTCTGTTTTAGAACTTTTGCCTTCACATAATTCAACTCACTGGTGAGTTCCAGGGGTATCGCTGCTTTTTTCTCCCTGCCTGCAAAACCGGGAAGGATACTGATTGAAGGGGGCAGTTTTGACTCGTCCCAGAAATCATCAGGAGTACCAAAATATTCCAGCGACTCCCAGACTCGGTATTCACAGATCGGAGAATGGTCGGGGTCAACATTCAGTTTCGAAGTCGCCCAGAGGTGTGCCAGTTTGAAGTGCCGTTCCGGATAGAGTTGTGGCTCAGGCAATTTCTGAAAATTCACGTGGGTAATTTGAAAGAAAAGCTGACGTCCGGAAAAATTGAAACGTTTCCAGGTTCCATGAATGGTATGGAACTCCCCTACCGGTTTTCCGAGTCGGCCGATGATCCGGTACTTCTTCTGCAGATCGTCAAAATGAATCTCGGTCCGTTTGGGAACGTTTTCATTATCATTCTGCTGCTGAGGCGGTTCGGCTGACAACTGCGGGCAGGCCAGCAGGCAGAACAGACAGATCCATCCAGATGATTTTCGATTTCGTTGCGGTCTCACTTCCCTGTCTCCCCCGTTCGATCCTGAAACTTCCTGATCTTCCTCTGGCAATTCAGTGCTGCGTATCATAGTTTAGATTCAGAGACTTGGCCAACACTTTTTAAAAAACCAGCAGCGCAGCAGGCAGCGAAATGAATCAAGATGATCACATACCTTCGGCAGGTCGACTCACAAATTTCATCGCATACCTCATCGCTGGCTTATCCCTGGTATTACTCATCGGATTGAGCCTCAGTTATGCATTTCAGTTTGATGCGTGTGTGGCGATTACCGTGTATCCTGTCTGGGTCTGGTTTACCGGTGGTTTGTTTCTGTCGCTGATTCTGTTCAAAACGAAAAGCCGATGGGTGGCTCTGACGACAATCGGTCTCTGGTTTGTGTTCCTGGTCGGTTTTGCAGATACGCCGTTGAGTTTGTGGCGCGGGCTGTGGGGCTCATCAAACTCCGAGTGGGTTGCGGCCCGAGAACAAGAGCGCGCCCTGCGTGTGATTACGATCAACTGCAGCGGCAGTCAGCAATCGATCCTTGCACTGAAACAAAAGAACCCGGATCTGATTCTGATTCAGGAGTCTCCCACAATCGAGAATTTGAAAACCATCGCTAACGAGTTGTTCGGTGGAGAAACGAATCTGCTGGCTGGCGTGGATGCCTCCATCCTCTGCCGGGGTGAAATCGAACCGATCGCAACCACGATGAACTGGTCGGTCGGAAAGCTGACACTTCCCACAGGCCGCCAACTTGTGGTTGTTTCACTGCGTCTCTCGCCGCCCCCGTTTCGTTTGGATTTGTGGAACCCCGCGTGCTGGCGCGATTTTCGTGACCATCGCATCAAGCAACGTGCCGAGCTTGCCACTCTCTCGCAAGCTTTAACAGAGATTCCTGCCAATCTGCCGCTGATCGTGGGTGGTGACTTCAACGCCAACCCGCAGGATCCGATCTTCCGGGAACTGCCGGCGTCGTTACAGGATGCTTTTTCAACCGCCGGTGCGGGCTGGGGGAATACAATTACGAACGAGCTGCCTTTTTTACGCATAGATCAGATCTGGAGCGATGATGCGTTTCAACCAATGCATGTCATTTCCGAACCCGCCATCAATACCGACCATCGCACGGTGATCGCAGATCTAATTCTGAAATGATACGCTTCATCATTTCTGGAATCTTTTATTATGTGGAAATAATTGCCCGGCTGGCTGAAATCGGTGGGCACGAGTTTTCCGCAGTTGAATCCGGGTCGACGGAAGTGAGGAGCAAATTCACTCCAGAAACGGTTCCCTGCTGAGGCCCCCGACGACATCCGGCCCGTTGGTTCTCGAAATCAGCCCGTTTCCCCTCATGAACCGGTCCACAGGTTGAACAAAATGCAGGCATTAATTTAACTATATTACTTAATTAAAAGTCAGACATAGTAAAGTTTGCCTTCTGCTTATGCCTTCCTAAGAGGCATACTGCTAATTATAGTTGCAGATCTTGCATAACGAATATGCAGCCAGAAGTGAGTCGCTTTGATATCGGGATTTACCCCTTAATTCTTGCAAAAAAACCGGGGGTCCCATCACAGATTACCGGGCTCCGAAATCGTTCAATTCAAGACTGAAAAACCATGTTTCGGTTCATTATTTCTGCGTGAATTCTTCCTCGATTTCCAGTCGAAGCGCATACTCGGACCAGTGATGCCCCACAAAGCTGAGATCAGCTACTAATTGGCACATATTCTGCTCAATAGAGATAAATCATTACTTTTATTCGGGAATTTCCAACCGTTTTGTGCTGGTTTCCATCGCAAACGACCAGTAATTCAAAGTAGCGATTTGAGCTGATTGTAAAAAACACAACCGATTTTCACATAAAAATAATCCAAACTGTTCTGCTTTAGCCACGTGGTTTCCCGCAGATGTACAACCTAAGTAGTATTTTCGCCCAAATGAAAAGGTAAAAAAATCGTGAACACTGCAACTTCGAGTGCTTCAACTTCGTTCTCCGCTGGCAGCAATGGATCTTCCGCTTCCAATGGTTCTCCGCGAACTTCCGCCATCGCTGCTGCCACCAGCTTTAAGCCCAGCTACCCTCCCATGAATTTCAAAGACGAACCGACGGCTCAGTTGTTCAACGCGAACGTCTTCTCTAAAGCAACGATGAAAAAACGTCTGCCTAAAGAAGTCTACAAGAAACTGGTACAAACCATCGAAGCGGGTGAAAAGCTCGACTGCTCGACGGCAGACGTTGTCGCCTCCGCCATCAAAGACTGGGCCATCGAAAAAGGGGCCACTCACTACGCCCACGTTTTCTATCCCCTGACCGGATCCACCGCCGAAAAGCACGACAGCTTCCTCTCTCCCGATGGAGACGGCAGCGCGATCGCGGAATTCAGTGGTGCCCAGCTGATCCAGGGCGAGCCCGATGGTTCAAGCTTCCCAACCGGTGGTATCCGCGTAACCTTCGAAGCCCGCGGTTACACCATCTGGGACGTCACCAGCCCCGCATACATTCTGGAAAACACCAACGGAACCACACTCTGCATTCCGACCGCTTTCGTTTCCTGGACCGGAGAAGCTCTGGACAAGAAAACTCCCGTTTTGCGTTCGATGCAGGCCTTGAATGCACAGGCTCAGCGAATTCTGAAACTGTTCGGTCACAACGACGGCAGCCTGGTTTCTTCTACCGCTGGTCCCGAACAGGAATACTTCCTGATCGATAAGAACTTCTATTACGCCCGCCCCGACCTGCTCAATGCCGGTCGTACCCTGTTTGGTGCCAAACCACCAAAAGGGCAGGAATTCGACGATCACTATTTCGGTGCGATCCCCGACCGCGTACTCTCCTTCATGTTTGAAGCCGAGCGTGAACTGTTCAAACTGGGTATCCCCGTGAAAACCCGTCACAACGAAGTGGCTCCCGGACAGTTCGAAATCGCCCCGCTGTTTGAATCTGCCAACATCGCCACCGACCACCAGCAACTGCTGATGACCACACTGCGACGGACGGCTGAAAAATACGGCATGGTCTGCTTGACTCACGAAAAGCCATTCGCCGGCGTGAATGGATCAGGTAAACACGTTAACTGGTCCATGGGAAGTTCCTCACAGGGTAACCTGCTGGATCCCGGTGACACACCTCACGAAAATGCTCAGTTCCTGTTGTTCTGTGCCGCCGTCATCCGTGCGGTTCACAAGTTCCAGGGTCTGTTGCGATCTGTAGTTGCTTCCGCCAGTAACGATCATCGCCTCGGTGCCAACGAAGCACCACCGGCGATCATCTCGGTTTTCCTGGGCGATCAGCTGACAGACGTCTTCGAACAGATTAAATCGGGTGGTGCCAACTCTTCCATTCCTAAGGGAACACTGACTGTTGGTGTCGACGTTCTGCCTCCGCTGCCGAAAGATGCGGGCGACCGAAACCGAACCAGCCCGTTCGCTTTCACCGGTAACCGGTTTGAATTCCGTGCCGTCGGTTCTAACCAGTCAATCGCCGGTCCCTTGGTCGCGATGAACACCATCGTTGCTGACTCACTGGATTTCTGTGCGACCAAGCTGGAAGAAGCGACTGGCGGAGATCCAGCCAAACTGCACGGCGAATTACAGAAACTGCTGACTGAAATTATGAACGAGCACGGAGCCGTCATCTTCAATGGCGATGGTTACAGTGATGAATGGCACGCTGAAGCGGAAAAACGGGGTCTGCTGAACCTCAAAACCACCGCCGATGCTCTGCCCATTCTGCAGACCGAAGAAGTGAAAGAACTGTTTACCAAGTACAGCGTCCTTTCAGAACGCGAACTGGAAAGCCGTCTGGAAACTTACCTCGAACAGTACGTCATGTCGATCAAGGTTGAGTACAACCTGACGCTGAAGATGGCCAAGACAATGATCTTCCCGGCTGTCATCCGCTACCAGGGCGAATTGGTTTCGAACTGTGCCAGCCTGAAAATGCTGGACTACGATTTCGACACCAAGACCTTGGACAAGGTCACGTTACTGGTCAAATCATTGCAGGACAGCATTGCGGAACTGGAAGAAGCGGGTGCCGAGAACGGATCGGAAGATCTGCTCGCCGAAGCCAACTACTACTGCCATACGATTCTGCCGCTGATGAACAAAGTTCGTGGCTTCGCAGATGAACTGGAAGGTATTGTTGCCGACGATCTCTGGCCACTGCCAACCTACCAGGAAATGCTGTTCATCAAGTAACAGTGACGAGTTAACAATTGAGTCTGTGAACCAGAGCCGACCGGAATTCCTATTCTGGATCGGCTCTGTTCCTGTGTGACGCATCAATAAATGGATCACTTCAGCACGGCGATAGAGAAAGCAACGATGACCGATTCTGAATCCTTAGTCTCTTCCGATGCGATTCAGCGAAACAGTCAGATGCATTCCAGACCATTCCGTAAGATCATCACCGGGATTGCGCTGTTCTTTTTCATTTGTCTGGTCGCGGTGATCGGCTACGTCTCTGCCGGCTGGAAACTGGAAGATTCGATCTACATGGTGATCATCACCATCTTTGGCGTCGGTTACGGTGAAGTGCAGCCCATCGAATCGTCTGGACTGCGGGCACTCACGATCATGGTCATCATCGCCGGCTATGGCGCCGTGATTTATACGATCGGCGGATTCATGCAGATGGTGATCGACGGAGAACTCAACCGGGCACTGGGAGCGAGAAGAATGACAAAAGAAATCGAACGTCTGCAAGGCCACACGATCATCTGCGGCGTCGGCCGCATGGGTTCGATCCTGGCCAAAAACCTGTTCGCCGCAAAGAAACCGTTTGTAGTCATTGACTGCGACGAACGCCGCCTGAAGGCAGCCGAGGATCAAGGTTACTGGGTGATTAACGGCGATGCCTCCGAAGAATACATCCTGGAACAGGCGGGCATCCGCCGGGCTGCGGTGCTGGCGACCGTGCTCTCGGCTGATGCCACGAACGTGTTCGTGACGATCACCGCCCGTGAAATGAACCCGGATGTGATGATCATTGCCCGTGGCGAAAATCCCAAGACCGAGAAAAAGCTGATCGGCTGCGGTGCAAATCGCGTTGTGCTGCCAACCGCCATCGGTGCCTCTAAAGTCGCCCAACTCATCATGCGGCCCACAACGGAAAACATGCTGGAACAGCTCACCAGCGAGGGCGCGATCAAAGACGAACTGGGCCACTTCGGTCTGCAGTTCGAAGAATTACAGGTGACGAAGGACTCCACATTCGCGAACAAAACGCTGGATAAGATCGAAGTCCGCAGCGATCGCGGCTTTCTGGTCGTCGCCATCCGCCGGGCCGACGGCGAAGTCGAACAGGATCTCTCCCCCGATACGAAATTGCTGGAAGGCGACGCGGTGATTGTACTCGTACACAACAACGACATCCCGCACCTGTCTGAAAAATTCGCCGCGAAGGGAATCAAGATTACGTACCGTGGTGTGACCGCGGAGATTTAGGGGCCGCGACCTTGAGCAACATCAAACAGGATTGACTGCCCGATTTTCAGGCATTGTCTCCACGATTGCTTTATTTTCAAGCGCATCCAGCCGTGATCGCAGTTCCGCGTTTTCTTTCTGGAACTGTAAGAGAAAAAGCGTTACCTGATTAAACAATACAAGCAAGCCAACCGCGAATAGTCCTCCGTCCCCGTCGCTAAAATAGATTGCAATTGAGAAGAAGACTGCGGTCACTAACAACATCCACGGATTCATTTTTGACATGCAATTGATAAAAGGTTTCAGAGAACCAATTATCACATCTCAGTGTTGCGACTGAACGGGGCGAGCGGTCTTCCGTTTAATGTGCCGCGGAATCGGAGAGTACCTCGGTCGTTTGGTTGAGGATCTCTCGATACAGGTCAAACGCGCGGGACTCGGGCAGTTCGATATCGTCCAGCATCAGCATTTCGTCAGCGGAGATGGCCCGTCGTACGCGGGCTCCCATCAACAGGCCGATGGGAACATGGTTCGGAAATTCGGCGATCCGAATGGTGGAACCACGGACGTCGAAACTTCCGATCCCGCGTTCAATCAGTGTGCCGGGCTGTAAGGCGCGCTTGCTGATGGCGGCGACGCTGACGGTCGGCTGTGACGAATTATTCAGTAACGGCTCATCGCCGGTCATGACACCTCGAATTGTCTTCATGATTTCAAGATGACACAAATGATAGTTGCGGACCAGAGTGTAATAAGGACCCGCCCCCAGTTTTAAGTATTCGAGATAAGACTGTTGCTCGGGATCGTGTTTCGCTGTAATGAAAACGCCGGCAGGCAACTTGACGCCATCAGCCAGAACATAGTCACTGATCGGATGCCCGAGCTGTTCGGCAACCTCGGCTAATTCGGCGCCCCCTTGTGCTACATCCTGGCATCGAGGACCGAGGAGTCCCGGCTGGGCAATTTTAGTTTGCAGACCATTCGCGATGAAGGCCTGTTCGATCTGCAGTTTCGTCCCATCGGTAAAGGAAACCACCTGATCCAGGCTGATGCCTTGCCGACGTGCCCAGTACTCCATCGAATCCCGCGGGGGATTGTGATCGAGAAAGCCTTTAATATTGCCATACACGAGCGGTTGGAAACCCATGCCGCACACCTCGTGATGCAGCGCGGCCAGGGAACCGGGTTGATCGCCTTCGGCTTCGGTCAGAAAACCCCGCTGGACAAAAGCGGACCCGGTGGTGACATGAAATTCGGAATTCATGGTCACGACGGGCATTCCGGCTTGCATTGCCTGTTCGATCACATACGTGGCATGGACCGGGTCGCCGCTGCACTCCAGTAAGACTTCGGCAGAGTTGATCGCTTCCTCTACAGAATTTGTCAGCAGATCACAATCGGGAAAATCGTTACAACTCTCAATATCGCGCCGCGTGAGAACTCGTCCGACTTCCAGATCAGATTGATTGTTCAGAGCATAGACCATGCCCCGTGCTAAAAAGCCGGACCCCACGAGGGAGACCCGTGTCGGATCGATCGAATTCTTCATTGATTTACTTAAGCTTTTGGGACGAGACTCTCCAACAGATCAGCGGCGGTAGGAATTGTGCTGCTGTTTTCGAGTCGTGATGCAATCTCCTGGCAGTTAGAATTGATCGTATCAGCCCCCAGAAGCACTCGCAACGATTGTTTTAGAGATTCCTCCCGCAAGGAAAAGGGGGAAATCATCCGCCCGACGCCCAGTCTCTCTAACCGTAAAGCAGTATCTCGATTGATGTGCATCGGCGGGATGGCAATTTGCGGCGTTCCCGCGGCCAGACAGAGCGCGGCGGTTCCGATGCCCGCATGATGCACGACCGCTGCGGCTCTATTTAACAGCGGGGTGAAGGGGATGAATTGAAAATGTCCGATCGTCTCCGGTAACTGTTTCGGGAGCAGACTGCGATTGGACGTCAGCAAGATCGCCCGCAGCCCCAGTTCTTCACACACGGGAACAACAATCTTGAACAGTTTTTCCGGAATGTTTCCAAAGCCGCCCGGAGAAAAGACAACGGGGGGCTCGCCGGCATCCAGGAATTCGGCCACCTCTTCCGGAAACTGCTGGTCGGGGTTTTGATCCCAGAGCGGAAAGCCAATCAGCTTTGTCTGCTGCGGCCAGTCCGGCTGCAGCGGTCCCCACCAGTCGGGAAAGAGACCGACAGTCAGGTCCGGTGAATGAATGCCTGCGTTCCAGAAATGCTGAATCTCAGGCAGAGCTAATTCGCGGCGAAATGCATTTACGGGTTCAAAGGCAGGGTCGATCAGCAGTTTGTCGAGCAGCCGGTATTGCATCCGTTTGAGCCAGGCAGGATTTGATTGAAACACCAGTGAGCGCCGGGGCATGGCGGCAGAATCAAAGGCCGTGCGAAATTTGTCCGGTTCCAGATGAAGCGTCGCGGCGGGAATGCCGAGTTTCTCACGGGCTACCAGAGCCGCCTGCGCGCCCCAGCTGCCGGCGAGAACCGTCTCGCCTTTTACAGCATGTTCTTCAATCAACGCGTAGGTTTGTTTGAGATAATTCAACGAGCCCAGCTTCAACCAGAGTGCCCAGCCTTTGCGGGGATGGGTGATGGAGGGATGACTCATCATCTGCTGATGTTCTTCCGCCGTCCCGATCGGTAATAACTCCGCACCGACCTGTTCGACATGTTTTGCATAAAAGGGATTCGCAATGACTTGCACGGCATGCCCCCGCGTGCGCATTTCTCGCGCAATCCCCAGCAGGGGAAACACATCACCAATACTTCCAACGGCTATCATGATGAGCCGCATGCGTCATCTCTCCGAAAAGTCTAAAACTGAAATGATTTTGGACCAGATTGTAGTAGTCGGTAGAGGGAGATACGACCATTAATATTCAATTCAGCAGCTGAAAGGGGATTTATATGGACGATGTTCCCGTAATTCCGCTGTAATCCATCTCGATCATTCAAAAAGTCGCCACCTGCTGAGCAGCTCAATGTTAGGTAGCGTTTATTTAATCGTTTAAGAGCGACTCTCAGGAAAGCAATCTTTATCGAGATTTGTATTAACCGCGGCTAACGCCGTGCGGCTGATCTTGTTTGTGGTAATTAGCCGAAGGGCATTAGCCCCGGTTCTTTCCCATTTGCAAAGACGAATTCGAATTAAGAAACACTACCTGGCCGCAGTGGAAGCTTTAAGGAAAAACCTGCTTGTCAATGAAGGTTTCATGAAACCTGATTTTCGGTGCTATTCCTCAAGTAATCAGCGGCGTATAATTAACGTATCTTCGGAGATTCAATTTCACTCTGAGTCATAATTAAATCGGGAGACGATGGGATGTATCAGTGGACACTGAAAAGTGGTTTCGTTTTTTTCGCCGTGATGATCAGTAGCCTCACTGGCGTGATTGCCGAAGAGTCCAAACAAGCAGGCATTGTTCAATACGGCAAGATGCATGAGGTGATCGGTCAGCAGCAACATCAGGGCCGCGTCAAATTTGCTGAGCTGATTCAGAAGCCGCATTTCTATGCCGTGGGCGCGTTGGAATCATTGGCAGGCGAGGCGACCATTTTTGACGGAAAAACCACGCTCACGCAGGTAAAACCGGATGGTACCCTTAGCCCGGAAAAGCTTTCTCCCAAAACACAAGCTGCCTTGCTTGTCGGGTCCTATGTGAAATCCTGGTCTGAGCATCCGGTTTCGCGCACGATTCAACCGGACGAAGTCGATTCTCTGATCGAGCAGGCGGCACGGAAAGCAGGACTGAATGTGGATGAGCCGTTCATGTTCGTCATTCAAGGTGACTTCAAAAATGTTCGCTTTCATGTAATCAACGGTGCCTGTCCGCTACGGGCCAGGATGCGAAAAGAGGTTCTCCCCAAAGAGAAACGACCTTATGAAGCAGACCTTTCGAACGTCAAAGGAAAACTGGTTGGTGTATTCGCCAAGAACTCTGTAGGAAACATCACCCACCCGGCTACCTCGGTCCATGTGCATCTGCTCTACAAAGATGAACAGAGTGGCAAAATGAGAACGGGGCACGTTGAGCAAGTGACATTACAACCAGGGGCAACCCTGTTGCTGCCTGAGTGAGGTGAGACGGAATAGGTGTCAGAAAACGAAAAAACACCATATCAGTCATACGATTCATACTGAAAAAAAGGGTCTTCAGGAAGATCACAAGGAAAACAATTCACATCAATCTTTTCAATGAGCGCGTTGACCAGGAATTCGGAAATGCTGAGGGGAAAGATTTGAAAATTCAGGCTCCTGGTTTCTCGGACAAGAACTTGCGTTTTATGATTAATCGTTCTCCAGTAAATTCGATCTCCGTTTACAGTTCCCGCCCAGGGAATCAAACCCTCCGGCGCTGGCCATAATACAATATCGCATAACTCCGTTTCGAACGACTCTTCCAGGAGTTCATTTTCTATCGCGAGATGTTCAAACAAATTCACATTTTGATTTTTAGAAAAGGGGGAAAACAGCCAGAGGTATTTATCGAATGCGCCGGAACGATAAGCTTCTAGAATCCGTTGATAGTCTTTGGGAATAGTTGTCTGTAATTTGATCTCAACCTCCACGAAATCGAGTGGTGTTAAGCTGGTTGCAGGTACATCCGTCGGAGGCGCCAATTCGAGAAGTGCTTCAACATAATCCATAAATCTTGTTTCTAGGTTATTAAAGTGGCTGAAGGATTTCTTACAAAGTTGGTCTTTCGACTTACGGTTTCGATTTACCTTACTATACTCTAGGCAGGCCTACACCGGAAACAAAACGTCTGGCAGGGATCATAAATAAAACTTCCAGATACCGAAAACGGAGTGATAATGCACGGCACTAGCCGCCGTTCTGTGAAATCCCACAAAACCCAATTCCCTGTTCCTTTCCCGGTTGTCGCTGATTTCTGAATGGATACCATGTTAATACAGACACCCGTATTACAGGGACATTCAGGAAATGAATACGACAGATAAAGCAACAAACCAGACGCAGTCGCTGCCTGACCGTGAGACCATGTACGCAGCGCTGGTCCAGCGGGACAGCCGCTTTGAAGGCGTCTTCGTGGCGGCGATTCGGACGACGGGAATCTTCTGTCGGCCCTCCTGTTCAGCGCGCAAGCCGAAGCCGGAGAATGTGGAATATTTTCCCGATGCGAAAACCGCGCTCGCCAATGGTTATCGGGAATGCAAAATCTGTCGGCCACTGGTGGCGCTGGGATCGACGCCCGACTGGCTGCAGCCGTTGATTGAAGAGGTCGAGCAGGATGCCACGATTCGATTGCAGGCCGAAGATCTGCGGGAGCGGGGTCTCGACCCCGTGCGTGTGCGTCGCTGGTTTCAGAAACTGCACGGCATGAGCTTCGCCGCCTATTTGCGCATGCGTCGCATCAACCAGGCTTTCAGTCAGATTCAACACAAAACGCCGGTCACCGACGCTGCTTTTCAGAGCGGCTACGAATCACTCAGCGGGTTCGGCGAAGGCTTCAAGAAAACCATGGGCGCGGCACCTGCCAAAAGTAAAGGTCAACAGGTGATTGCCGTCAGTCGGATCTTGACACCCCTCGGTCCGATGCTGGCGGGCGCAACGGAACAGGGAATCTGTCTGCTCGAATTCACGGATCGACGGATGCTGGAGACACAAATTAACCGATTGCAAAAACGATTGAAGGCCACAGCACTGCCCGGCGACAGCCCCTTTTTCGCTCAACTGGAGGGACAACTCCAGGCCTACTTTGCCGGTAAGCGAACGGAATTCGATCTCCCGCTGATTACGCCCGGCACCGAGTTTCAGCAGAAAGTCTGGGCGGCACTGCAAACCATTCCCTGTGGCGAGACCCGCTCATATTCCGAACAGGCGGAAATCATCGGCCAGACCACAGCAGTCCGCGCCGTCGCCCGCGCCAACGGCGATAACCGGATCGCGATTCTGATTCCCTGTCATCGCGTCATCGGAGCCGACGGAAGTTTGACTGGTTACGGCGGCGGTTTGTGGCGCAAGAAACGATTGTTAGAAATTGAAAACGTAAAAAAAGGACAACAAAAATGAGCGGAATGGCGCTAGCCACCGTTTGTGTGAAACGCAACATTGATCAAAAACGGCGGCTAGCGCCGTGCCGCTCATATTATGTTTTGTTATGCACTCGGTTTGCCCTCGCCCCAGCGTGCTTTATTAAATTGTTCCGATTGGCCGCGGGGGATCGTGAGTGTGTTCCAGTTATCGCCGGCCTGGATGCGGGCGACTTGCACGATCTGTCCCACGTGATAACAGGTGTGGCCGAGTGACCGTTGAATCGCCAACGGCACCGTATGTGCTTCGCCTCGAATAAAAACTGTTTTTTCCAGATCGTCCGGCGTCAGGCTTTTGAGCGAATCCAGCAAAGTTGACCAGCCCCGCTCCCAGTAAGCCAGCAACTCTGCGCGTTCGGAAAACGTATCGACGAATTCATCGTCCCGGTTGCGGTCCGGCTTCTCGCCGTCGGTCGTCAGAAAATCGGTCCAGCGCGAAATCAGATTCCCGGCGACGTGCTTCATGATCACCGCGATGGAATTTGTATGCTCATCTAAGGCAACGCGCAGACCCTCATCCGAAACCTGTTCCACTGCCCGCTCGGCCATCCGTTGATTGGATTCGAACGTGTTGATAACCGCTGACATAAACTGCGTGAAATGATCCATTCTGCGTCCTGTCTCTTTGAAAGCCTGGTTCGACTGTTTTGCGTTTCTGGAACCGATTATGATAGCCTGCGTTTTGATAGCAGTCTATCTCCCCTGAATACTGCTCGTGTTTCTATTTTTGTTTGCGCTTTGCACGAGTTGATTGACCGCAAAATGCTCTGACGCACACAATTTTCTGTTTTTTACTTGCATGATAACTAATCGTATGTATTGTATATGATATCTGAATGGTGAAGATGATCAAACCAAGTTAAAAATGGCACTATTTATCTTGATGACCTGAATTTGACATCATCAGAACAGGTTATTTTTCTGCCATTTTTTACAATCAGAGTTTCCGGCGATTATGTCGAATTTCATACCAGCGCTCAATCACAATTCACAAGGGCTCTTTACATCTTTGTTAAGTAAAGAACGCTTAAGGATCTTTGGTTACATCCGGGCATTAGTGCCTCATAACTCTGATGCCGAAGATATTTACCAGCGTGTCTGTTTGACGCTCTGGAAAAAATTTGATGAGTTCGACCAGGAACGCGACTTCTTTTTCTGGGCCTGTGGAATCGCTTTTTATACTGTTTGTAATTACCGTCGAAGCATACAGCACGATCGGCATTTTTACAGTCAGGAACTCATTGAAACAATGTCACAGAAACGAGAGCAGCAGTTAACTAATTACAATCTCCGACTGGAACTGCTCCATGATTGTTTAAACGAACTGCCCCCAGAAGATCGGCAGCTGTTGCAGAATGTCACCCTTAAAAATGAGCCACTGAAAGAAATGGCAAAGGCAGCCAACAGATCCATTCAGACTCTGTATAACCGCCTTTCACTCCTTAGACGTGAATTGGCAGATTGTATCTCCCGTAAGCTCCAAAGTGAGTCGCAGGCATAATGTCAGTCCAGGATCTCTCCCCTGAATTTGAACCGTTGCTAAACCAGCTGTTAAATCACAGCCCGGAGGGCGGACTTTCTGATTCGGAATTCGAACAGTTCCAGAGCTTTCTCCTCTCCGATCCCCGGGCGATACAACACTACTTTGAGTACGTCGATATCGATTCGGGAATCCAGGACGACATGTCAAAGCGTCTACTGGCACTGGAAGCGACTGCTATTGGCGAGACTGACATCAAGGAAACGGCACAGAAACCGCAGCTCTACCAGGAGCCTCAGGAAATCAAGCGGAGGTCTTCAGGCAGACGGTTGCTTTACATGCATTACTTCCTGGCGGTCGCTACTTCGCTGGTCCTGTTTCTGGCTCTGGAATGGATGACCTCAGGCGATTTCCTCTGGAAACAGACACCAGATTCGATCACAAAGGAAAAATTAACGGACCTGCCTTATATCGCCACTCTCACCCGTGCCACCGATTGCGTCTGGGGAGGAGAATTCCCTCCTGAATTCTCCGGACAGAGACTCTTAAGCAACGAACTGATTCTCGAACAGGGAGTCGCCGAATTTCGCTTTGATTCCGGAGTGCGCCTGATTCTCGAAGGGCCGACTAAAATCAATATGGTGACAGCCTGCTGCGCAAAGCTCGATTATGGAAAGATGGTTCTGCACGGGTATGAACCATCACCCGAATTTTCCTTGATCACCCCCCTGCTGACGTTTCATGATATTGGGACAGAATATGGTGCCAAAATTGACAAGGATGGTGAAGTGGACCTGTATGTCTTCGAGGGGGCGGTTCGAGTTGACCCCAATCAGAAGAACGAACAGTTTGCAGAATCGGTGATTATCGAGGCTGGTCAGGCCAAACATCTCAACGATCAGAGCATTGATGATATTCAGTTGCAACCGAATCTGTTTAACCGAGAAGTTCCGGGAGCGCCGAAAGATTTACAGGCACTGCAACAGGAATTACAAGTCTACGACAGCTTCCATCCCCCCGTGATCAGTGATCCGGAACGTTTTTCTGAATGGCAAAATACCGGAATCGGCTGGGAAAACCCGTGGCGGAAGCAGATGCACAGCGGCGCGCTTGCCAAATGCGACAGTCACCCCCGCCAGTCGCTGGCCAGAACCCAACTGGCAGAAAATCAGTTGGGTTTGATCGAACTTCGCAAGCCAAATACGACGGCCTGGCGTACCCTGGAAAAGCCAATCCGCATGGATACGAACGCCATCTATTACCTCAGCTTCTACATGCAGAAAAAACACAGTGACGCGGCTGGAAACAGTGAGCAATTTGGCAATCTTTCACTACAGACATCAGCCAAACTGGAACATGCTCGCAAAATCCTGTTTGGCATGAGTTCTACTAATTACGTCATCCTGCAAGCCGATATGCAGATCCTTGAAAAAGCACCTCCGCTGCAAACTGGAGAAACCTATTTCTTTGTCGCGAAAATTGTCGCCAGTGAAAAAGCCTCCGACCAGGTCTTTCTGCGCGCCTTTTCAGAAACAGAAGCCATTCCTGATCGCGAACCTCCTGTCTGGAGCTGTAACACAACCCCTTTTCAGGACTCAAATGTCTTCGATCTGGTTCGGATCAAAGTCGCACGCAAGGGCGACTTCCTGTTTGATGAATTACGCATTGGCACGACTTGGGACTCTGTGGTCAATCCCGATCTCCCCAGGCTGGTGCTTGAAAAGCAATAAGCGTGCCTGCCAACCAGCTTCAATTCAGACTGCATCTCAGTGCGAGACATTGAGCAGTATTTTAAACCACCGATCCCTCCCGGCATTTCCCTCAATCGATTCGATTTCTATTTTTTTGTTTTTTTACCCGTTTTCAACGGTAGAAATTCGTGTTCGTTTTACAATCACTTAACAGCAGGCAACATTGTAGCAGGCGGATCAACTGGCTCTGAACGGATTCGAGTCTTCCAGATTGCTAGTCCCTGAACGCAGGGGTCTGAGACGAGCTCAGACCCCTACTTTTCTTTCGCTTCGGTAGTTCAGAATCAACGGCATGCGAATTATCCTCAACGCTTTTCAGTAAGCTTAAGAAGCTTTCGTTCCAGCAGTTCTTTCTCATGCGGCGCAACTGCTTTGGACAACGCACGCAGACAGGCATCGATGGCTGACTGTGTGTTGCCATCCAGTTCATGAATCCGGGCAAACGCGCAATCAAGCAGCAGATAATTCTGCATCTCTTCTCGACTCTGTAACGATTCTAATTGCATCAATGCCTCACAAGTATCGCCCGCCTGGGCTAGGGCAATGGCCCGGTTCAATGAATAGACGGGCGACTCTCGCAGTTGCATCAGTCGGCTGTAAAGACGTACGATAGTCTCCCAATTTGTCGCTTCGACACTGGGGGCGATACAGTGCTGCATCGCGATGGCTGCCTCAAGATGAAATGTCGTGGGCTGATCGGTTTTTGATTGCGCCAACCAGCTTTGTGCGTTCATGATCAGACAACGATCCCACCTGGTGCGATCCTGATCTTCCAGCAGAATCACAGCGCCATCCTCATCAGTTCTCGCATCAAACCGGGCTGCTTGAAACAACATCAATGCCAATAAAGCCTTTGTGACAGGCAGGCAATAGGCACTTTCGCAAAGCAGATGACACAACCGTGCTGCTTCTTCGCAGATATCATCTCGGATCGGTTCGCTGCCCAGCGAGGTACTATAACCTTCATTAAACATCAGGTAGAGCACATCGTGGACCACGTCCAAGCGTTGCACCAGCCGATCATCAACTGGAAATTCGAGCGGTACATTTGCAGCAGCCAACGACTTCTTTGCACGTTGAATGCGTTTCTTTACGGTCTCTTCAGGCAGTAGCAGGCCACGCGCGATCTCAGAAACACCAAATCCGCAAAGCGTTTTCAGCGTTAATGCAATCTGTGTTTTTCGCTCAAGTGAGGGATGACAGCAGACGAAGATCATCCGTAGCAGACTGTCAGGCAAATGTTCTTCTTCCAGCCACTGATCGACAATCGATTCCTGGTCGCGTATCGATTGACCAGTAAACGAAATGGCTTTTTCATGTATCTTTTCACGGCGCAGCGCATCCAGAATACGATTCTTAGCCACACGGTGAATCCAGGCGGCAGGCTTGTCCGGAACACCGCTTTGCTTCCATGTATGCATCGCTTCCAGCATCGCCGCCTGAACCATGTCTTCGATAAGGTCCAAGCGGCGAATCCCAAAGGCACGCGTCAGCACTGCGACTAAATTAGCAGACTCATGCCGAAAGAAGTGTTCAACCAGCTGACTGGTCGAGTGCTTCATGAGCCTTCCATCCCCGGCTGCATGATTTGACGCACCTCAACCGTCCCCCCCGACTGGGGCATCGGAGACCCTTTAGCCAACTCGATCGCCGCAGCCAGGTCATGCGCTTCCACCATTGAATAACCACCAACGAGCTCTTTCGATTCTGTAAACGGCCCATCGATCACAGACAGGTCCGCGTTCACAATCGCACCTTCCGGCTTCAAACCATCACCACCATCCAATAACCAGCCGGCCTCGACACCACCCTGGATCCAATCCATCCACACCTGCATGACCTGCTGCATCTCTTCGGGCGTTGCGTGTTCCATGCCTTCATGGCCACCACGATATACAAACATAAATTTCGGCATTTTCAAACTCCTCAGATCCTTAGGAATATATTCTGACGATTGCCCCATGAACATTCGTCATTCATCAACCTGACGAATGACGCCACGTTTCTGGGACATGAATTGCAAAAGAATGAGACCGGTCATTCACAAAAGTTCGCGAATTCACGGACTTCAATCTTTCCACCGCCTGCCAGCTTCATGGTTTGCTTCGCCAATTCGCACGCTGCAGCCAAATCTGGAGCCTGGACGATACTGTATCCCCCCACCAGTTCTTTCGATTCTGTGAACGGACCATCTAGCACTGTCAAATCAGGTTGCACTACTGCTCCAGAACCATCTAAAGGGCTCCCGGGATCGAGTAACCAGCCTTCTTCGGTGCCATTGTTAACCCAATCCATCCAGGCCTTCATACCGGCTTGCATCTGTTCGGGTGTCATTTCAGGGCGATTTTCTTCACAACCTCCGCTGCTGCGCTGCAGAAACATAAACTTGGGCATCTGTTTGTCCTTTTCTGGAATCATAAATTTCGCTGATGCGAATGGATCGTACACAATGATAACGAACGACCAATAGACCAGGGGACAACTTTTTCTGCGTTTTTTTCTCCTCAGGTGGACCGTATTAATCAGGGCGGAAATCCTTAGTATGAAACACTTTGTACTAATCGCGTTTTCCACGAAGAGTCAGAAAATCAGCCGAATTCAGAAGTCATCATCTTTGTAAAAATCCTGGTTCAGACCAAGATTCTGAACCGAAGTGGAGAGAACGGTGTCACAGCTCCCATTGGGGAGATTTCGTAAGTTCTCCCTGACTCCAGCTTTGCCGAGATTGTGATGAAACCTGTAACCCCCTTTGCGCCCTGTGTCTTCCTGCCTTACTCCCACAAGGAAAATCTGCCTGCTGGGACCGTGGTTTATGATGTCAGCAGTTATGGCGATCCTCCGTTTTGCACGTTTAGTCCTCTCTGGCCGCACGGGGAGATTCCCATTCCCGGCATGCCCGGCAAGGTGAGCGAAACGGTCGAGGGCATCTGGCAGGGGCTCAAAGTCATCCGCGGCAAGACCGCGCCGCACCTGTTTCGAGGCCGCGGCAAGAAACGCGTGCAGAAGAAACCGGCGGGCCACCAGTACGGCAAAAAGTTGATCGGCTATCTGGAAGCCCGCTACAAGATTTATAAAGTCGCCTACGAATGGGTGCTGGCCAATCGCATTGATCCCGCGCTGCTGGAATCGCTAATCGAACGTGCATTTGACGGCGTGCCTCAATACTTCCACGACCTGGGCGATAACGGCGACATCAATAACCTCAACGAGGCCTGGGCACACGCGGCGCCGCTGGTTCAGTATTTGAATGGCATTTGCCGTGAGCGGGCGAAGCCGTAAAGCGATTTCGTGTTCCAGGAACCGTCATTTGTCGTTGGGTAAATCGTCTTCAGGAATCTTTTGTGTTTTTTTCTGTGGGCGACGCTGTCCTCGTTGTCGGTGAAATTTTTTGAGGTTCCCAAAACTCTCGGCTGCCAGTAGATCAATCACGCTGACTTTCCCATAGCCCGGCACCTCAACCTGATTTGCCCCTGTACTCCATGCACCTTCAACATAAGCACTCACCGGACGCTTTGGAGTCAGGCCCGTTAGTTCTGGCACCTTGATTTTGTTTTCCTCCAGAAACAAGGTGAGTTTCTCCAGACGGAGAATCGGATGATATTTCCCATTGCTCCATGCCGCATAGATCGGCAGTGTTGCCGGCTGATTCGAACCAATGACAAACGAGGCGCCTCCCATACCGGGACTATTATCATAGTTCAACAGTCCCGTATGTATGGTCGCACCTTTGGGTAAACCGATGAGTGTGACATACGAATCTTCCATCCTGGTAATGCCAATTAGCCCCGCGATGAATTCCTGCCCCCAGCCGACCGGCCCCAATACTCCCTCTCCCAATCGAGGATTACGACTGATCAACAAAAAATTGTGAGACTCCTGCGGGTCGGTCTCAATCCGCAGCATCTCTTCGCCCCACTGTCGCGGATAGGCCAGCGTTTTTTCATTCGCTTTCACCACGACCGAATCGGCAACTCCGTGCAGGATGATCAGCGAACTCGGTTCGTTCCCCGGATCGTTACGATTCGATTTGGGAAACGCACGGGGCACTCCCGAGATCCCGGCCCATGACTGAGCAACCAGCCGATACGTACCGACGGGAACATTCTTGAATTGAAAGTTTCCAATATCGCTGGTAACCGCGTGCCAATATTGATCAAAGCGAAGAACCCCCTCAGAGCCGAGATCAATAACTTTCCGGGTTTCAGGAGAATAGGGCATTCCACTTTTCGCGTCACAGAGAAAGACAGCGGCATGTCCGGTGTGAACTGCATGACCTTTCACATTCGTCAACTGCCCGTGAATGCTCCCTGTTTGATCCTCTGCTTCGCGACAGATGGCAACGGACGGCACGGCAAGCATGCATCCCAGCGGAACGACAAACAAGACGCTGATCATTTTAAGGAAGGATGTCTGACGCATTTTGAAACCTTTCACTTAACAGATAAACCTAGCCGAACCATTCCCTCATTCTACCCGATTCGACTGATTCCGAAACAGCATTTCAAGAAAGTGAGCGACGAAGCTTCACAAAAGAGACACATCCGGCAACGCAGCTTACCAGGCAAAGCAGACTTACAGAATTTCAGTCAAAAGCTTCTTTGATCTTCATGTTTCCTTTTCAACTGGAAGCGGCTCAGGGGCTTCTCGGGGTTCTGGCGGATCTTCTGAAGGGGATGCCTCTCCTTGAAATTTCAGTACTCGCCTGGCGCGATCCGAATCTGGAATGGGAACAGGTAGGGGCTCCTCGTCGATACCATGGCCGACGGCTTTAAAAGATGTGGTTTGCTCTGTCAAACCGGCCAGCCCATTTTCGAGACCAAAACTCAGCCCCTTCCAGAGTGCCACGACAATAATCACGGTCCCAAACAACGAGAAAAATGTCCCGGGGGCCGCCTGTTTGAGCAGGAGTTTCTTTTCGCCCCATGCGGCCTGTAGCTCCCCTGCCTTGTCGAAGACGCCATGCAGAAAGAGTTTATATCCCATGTAAGCGAAACCCAACCCCACGATTAAAGACACGATCCGATACGTGCTGATCATGAGAATGATCAAGACAATTTCTTTGCTCATGCGACAGGACTCCCGGTGTAGGTTTACTTTTGAAAAAAACACAACATGATTCAATTATGTATACATGTGACATTCTGAGTCAGAATCACGATTTCGCAACGAAATTCACGCAATTTTCAGCACAATTTGCAAAGTTTCAGTACCATGAAGGAGGCGTCGCACTGCTGATTCAGAAATTGATTCTCCCCATTGACGATTCTAAAAAGGGGCCGCTTATGTTTGTCGTTCGAAGTGCAATTCTGTTTTCTCTTTCATTCTCTGCGATCATCCTACTGGCCTGGAATGGTTTAGCAGCAGAGCCTGTAGACATCGGCACGCGGCGCGAGCTGTTTGTGGATGACCTGTTGATCGGCCAACTGAACGGCACCGAATTGAAAATGCACTCGCCCCAGTTGTTACGCAACCGACCACTAAGGCCATCAGGTCATTATGCGACCGTGCTCCAGGATGGTGACTTGCTTCGTTTTTATTATCGTGGCGATAAAGTCCCGGGAGTGCACTGGCGGAATGGCTGGGGTAAGTATCATGAAAATGAAGTCACCCTGTATGCCGAGAGCAACGATCAGGGCCTGCATTGGAATAAACCCAATCTCGGTCTGTTTGACATTCCGGAGATGCCCCAGGGTAATGTTGTAATGGCACTCTCCAACGATACCTTTCTCACCACTCACAATTTCACCCCCTTTATTGACACAAATCCGCAGACAGCAAAAGCGCAGCGGTATAAAGCCCTGGGCGGCGGACGCTACCCGGAAGCCAACTGGGGAGGCTGGAAGTCGCCCGACGAGCGGGCGCAACTACGCGACCAATATGGGCCCGGAGGACTGAAAGCATTCGCGTCGGCAGATGGAATCAAATGGGAATTGATGCAGCGGGAGCCCGTACTCAACGAAGATCTGGGGAGCTTTGATTCGCAAAATGGCGCCTTCTGGTCGGAGGCAGAACAGCAGTACGTGGTCTATTTCCGCTGGTTTGATCAGGGACGACGCGCCATCCGCCGCAGCACCAGCAAAAACTTTCTCGACTGGACCAAGCCAGTCGACATGCAGGCCAATGAACCAAAAGAGCATCTCTACACATCCGGCACACAACCCTATTTTCGCGCCCCGCACATTTACATTGCACTCCCCACACGCTTCCAGGCACGCAAAGGTGCGATTACGGATATCGCCTTCATGGCAACGCGCCCCGGCAGTGATCGCTACCACCGCCATTTCAAAGAAGCGTTCATCAGGCCGGGCCTCGGAGAACGGGGCTGGGGCAATCGTGCGAATTACATTACCTATAATGTGGTGCAAACCAGCCCGACCGAAATGAGCATGTTTATGTATGGCGGCGGACAGTACGTGCTGCGTCTGGACGGTTTCATTTCCATCCACGCCAGCTACGAGACCGGCGAATTCACCACGAAACCGCTCCAGTTCGCCGGCAACCAGTTGGAATTGAACTACTCCACCTCGGGAGCCGGTCGAATGCGCGTTGAGCTTCAAGACGAATCCGGCACTCCCCTTCCTGGATTTTCGCTGGAAGACTGCGACGAAATTTACGGCGATCACATCGCCCGCATCGTCACCTGGAAAGAGCAATCCGATCTCAGCAAGTTGATCGGCAAAACAGTCCGACTCCGATTTGTCATGAACGAAAGCGACCTGTATTCCATCCGCTTTCCAACGTCAAAAAAGTAATGAGAAACGCATCAGCGTGTGCTACTGTTGGCTTGCTACTTAGACCGGTGTGTGCCACTGTTGGCTTGCCCAACAGTGTGAAGAGATCGCCCCATCCTACCGTATTTTTCTACCATGGCGGGTGGCACTGTTGGCTTGCCCAACAGTGTTAAGAGAGTGCCCAATCCCACCGTATTTTTCTACCACGAAAAACACGAAACCACACGAAAAAAACACCCAGTAAGCGGATCGGCACTAACAGCCGGTTTCCCAACACAAAAAAGTAATGACCATTTATTTGCCTGCCTCGTCTTGTTTCGGAGCAAGATGCACCCGCTCAGATTCTTCCTTCCCCTGAATCATTACGTTTCCTGCAGACTTATAGCCATACAGCATGACAATCGGTTTGGCCTTGTCATTGAGAATGGAAATTCCGCCATCCTCCGCGCGACTTGCCAGCAGAGCGCGCACATAACCGTCCGGGGAATTCAACTGCACCGTACAACCATCGCTGTTGGCTTCTGCACGATAGACTGGTTGTCGCTTTTGATTGAAAATCGTCATATCGCCCCCCTGCTCTGAAGCTCCTGCTTCCCAGACGACCTTTCCCGATTCATCGACCACCTGCAGCAGCCGCGTTTTGACGATTGGGGGGATCTCGTTCTGGTGAGCGACTTGCGAAGCGAGTGCGTCGCGGAGAGAGACCTCATAAAACCAGGCGAGAACCGCCAGAATGAGGATCAGGCAAATGACAGCCTGCAACTGTGAATTTCGTCGTTCCAGATTTTCCAGACGTTGTTCCAGAGTGCTCATTAATATTCCTTGTTGATATCGATATTCGGTGTTTTAGAGAGTGTTCGTTCTGATAGAAGCTGCCGCACTTAAAATTTGTGTTTCGACTCGACCCGTGCAACCAATTTGGGGTCGATGTCTTTAATATGTTTGAGATAACTGCGCGCTTTGAGCAGTTGCAGTTTCGTCGGCTCGGGGAGGTTTTCCGCATTTTTCATTTTGTCCGAGTTCACGCAACTGAGCATATACACCACAATAAATTCACGAGCGACGGGAATGTTATACTCTTCCGTCGGCTCCTGTTTTGTACCCCGTGGTCTGATTTTTCGGTGCGTCAGGTCGCGGCCCAGGTTCGTCAACCATTGTCCCCCGTTAGAGGGGGGGCCCAGCAATCCTTGCCAGTCGTCCTTAATCTGCTCTCGTAACTGATCGTCAACCGTTTTGGGAACCGGATTCTTTTTTTCCTGCTCGCTTAATGTTTCAAATAACTGCATCAGCTGATCCAAAAGCGACCAGTCGCCGAGGGCACTGCCTGTAATGATGGCAAAGGCGGCGGCACCGGGTCGTTGCAAAATCAACCGATTCGTTTTCCAGAGCGCTTCCAGCGGAATCGCATTATCCAGTCGATAAACCGTCGGCAGAGCAGCGCTGATCTTCATCAATTGAACCGGAGGCGTCTCACGATTTTCGATCAGCTGTTGATCCAGATAAGTCAGTCCTTTGGTGCCAGACAAAATCAGCCAGGCAGCGACTCCCATTGCCGAAATTTCGTCCGTCGCGGTCGGCTTGAGCAACGATGCATCGTCAGGCGTTCCACAAAAAGAGAACAGCAATTTATAGGGGTCACGGCGCTGTGACGGAATCGATTGATCGGCGACCCATTTTCGTAATTTCTCAGCCGGTAGCTGATCGGCGTGGTCTTTGAGATATTCCAATTTCGTTTTTCCATCCGGCAGGGAACCTGCAAAGAGGTGCAACAACGCATCGTTGGCAATCACCGGATCGGCGTGTTCCAGGTATTTCAGCTGATACTGAAACTGGTCCTCAAAATCGGCACCCTTCTCCGGAAAATCCGTCACATACTCCACGACGGCTTCAGAGATCCCCTCGGGAGAAATTCCAAAGGGTAAATACCATTGGGCGTCCGGCTTGAGACTGCTGGTGACGACCAGTTGCAGTGAATCGGCTTTCGTACCAACCGACTTGCCGATCAGAATTTTGTCGCCGGTTTTCAACTTCCCGGACAGGTCTTTGACAACACGCACGACTTCCGCCTGCGCTGACTTCTCCCCCGGCACCGATTCTGACAACGGTCGAGCCACCACGGTCGCCGGCCAGTAATGAATCTGCTTGTACAACGTACGCGGATGAGAAAGCCCTTGCGCCTCAGCCGCCCCCGTCAATAACAGACACAACAACAAAACGTTCAACAGTAACAGCGAAACCGATTTCATTTGATGCCCCAGATAAGAAACTCAAAGTGGTATAAATACAGGCGATTCCATGATAAGAAAAACACATCGTTCATAAAGCTTAATCAGTTTCACCACAGGAGTTAAGGATTAAATACTGAGAAAAGCACTGATTGAGGCAGGTCAGTGAATTCATGTTTCACTACCACGAAAGACACGAAAAGTAAGCGGGTCGGCGCTAGCCGCCGGTGTGGGGCTCTGGTTGCTGTTCCTCAATCTTTCCGCAATGCTGTTTCATGTTCCTGAAACGATTATTTGCATGGTATCATCATTCGCACGATTGAAGAATCCACGAAAGGAAACAAAATAGACATGATCGAAACACTCAAACAAGACCTCAACCATGTTTGTGATTTGCAGGCGGCGGGTGGCGCTGTTGGCTTGCCCAACAGTGAAAAGTGAATGGCTCTGATTTGTGAGCAGCCCGGCACCAGCCACCGTTTTCCTGACAGGGATTGCAGCCATCTGGTTCAAGTCCTGAAACCTTGATTTGCTGTTACTCACCCCACAGCGCGTGATGGGGTTGCCCGGATTCAAACAGTTTGAGGCGTTTCTCGAACTTGGCTTTTTCCTGAGGGTCCTGGCACTGCTTGATCGCGCGCTTCTGAGTCTTGACTGCATTTTTAAAGTCGCCGACTTCTGCATACGCCGCTGCCAGATCTTCGAGGTGTTCGTTTCCCGAAAGGTCATTCGCCAGCTCGGCTAATTCCAGAGCCCGCGCGCCGTCGCAAATTTTTTTGTCCGGGCAGGTCGCCAGGAGCCAGGCCAGCGCTGACAGGGGGAACGGATAATCGTCTGCCAGCGAAATCGCCTTTTCGAAGTCCTGAATCGCTTTGCGGTAGTTCTGTTTTCGGCAATACGCGATGCCCCGAAACCCAAAAGCTTGCGAATCATCCGGGCGAATTTTCAGACACTTGTTCAAATCTTTGATCGCTTCTTCGGTCCGATTGTCATCACAGCGAATCCCGCCGCGATACCGATAAGCGTCTTCCAGAAACAGTTTGACACTGTCCGCCAGACGAATCGCCTCACTCAAATCCGCTTCCGCTTCGTCCGTCTGCCCGGTGCAAAAGTACGACGCGCCGCGCACGTACCAGGGAAGATAGGACTGGGGACACAGGGCAATCGCCTGCGTCGCGTCAGCGACAGCGTCGTCGAAATCATCCAACTCATAATGCGCCCAGGCACGAGCCGTCCAGGCTTTGGCCGACTTCTTGTCCTTAGCAATCTGCTTCGTCATCTGCGTCCGAATCTGCCGGGGTGACTTGGGATCGTCCCCCAGAAAATTCAGGAACACATCTTCCACTTCATCGGGAGTCTCTGCCATTTACTCTCACCCTCCAGCGCCGGGGACCAAGATCAATGTGTTCGTATACCATACAAATCGCTGGCAAGTTGCACAAGAAAAAAGTCCGTTCGGGTGGGGATGGTGCACTCCGAACGGGGATGCTGATGGAACCGAAGCGGCTTTGGTTCCTGGAACATTTAATTCATTTGAATGCTTCGAGTTTTTTCTTTTCAATAACCAATGAGCAATAATTTATACGGCAAGGTAAAACGAGAATGTCCGAATAATGCTTCGGCAACGTTTCTGGTATTAAAGAAATCACTACTGGAGGTCTCTCGACCACTAGATTTGTATTTGTAACTAAGAGGAACAGCGAGTGCCAGAACATCTACTTGAACCATGACCATAGCTTGCACTAAATCACGGTAAACAGCATTTCCCATCCATGCTCTTCCTGCTTCCACTTCGAGACCGCAACGCCAACCAGAATGATACGCATCTATTTCATATTTCAGAGTTGGTTGCCCTTGTTCACCATAGAATACTGGGCGTTCGATTTTTTGATCTCGAGTCTTTCCACTCTCGACTTCGAAACCAATTTCTATCAAATCGGGACGTATTTTTGCGAGCACTTCGTCACTAGTGAGTCCCTTATTTAATTGAACAGTAGATATTCCTGAAAAATGTTTCTCAAAAGCAGAAATAATTTGAGTTACAAAGTCGGGCGGCGGTTCCGTCCGAGGATAGAAATGATAATGGATGTTAGCCACGGTTTACTCAATTCATGTGTTTTTGGTTTCTGGAACCTTGTATTTGCCCTATTAGGTTTCTATGCCATTGCATTTTTTGATGAATTTGCACAGTTCACTAATTTGCTCTTCGAGATCAAGGACTGAAAAGCAATCACTCTTGTCTAAAAGTGGAACAATCGACTCAGAAAATGCTGCTTTTGATTTTAGTAGTTTACCTGAACCTTTTTTTGTAGCATCCAAATATTCTAGAAATTTTTCGTATCTCTCTACTTGATTTGCATTCACTCCCAAGAGCTTTTTAATGGATGAAACTGGTAAATAGTTTTCGATCTCTCTTCCATTTGTGACCCAAGAGAACCCTTCTGTTTCATCGATCTCTTCTCTTAGCCGTTTTTTGGTTTTATTTATATGTGCTCTAGCCGACTTCTTATCACTATCCATCACTAAACAACATTTTCGATTCACTCTAAGTAGGGCAATCCTTTCTTCAATTTCATCAGGTGAATCCGATGAAAGATGAGAAAGTAACTTACCTCCATAAAAAACACACTGAAAGTGAAACCCTTCTTTAAGATTTCCATCGGTAAATAGATCAATCCACCTGTTAATGTACGTTCTGTCTGATGGCCCCTCCACCCAAATTACACAATTTGATTGTAAGAGGTCACTCGCACGCACATCAAGATCGTCTAGAACTCCCTGGTTTTCAACATATGTCTTTACCGTGCGGCACAGAGCTTCTTGCCCATTATGAGTAACATGGATAATTTGTGCGTCTTTATTATGGCTAAAGGAATCAATTGCCACATTGGAGTGGGTAGTTAAGAAAAAAAGTGCACCTGTTTTTTTAGCATGTTCAAATAGATAGAGAAGCAGATTTCGTAATAAAGCCGGGTGCAAGTTGTTCTCTAATTCTTCAAACCCATAAATGAATACACTGGGGTCTTTATTCTTGACTTGTGGCATTAACAATATGTTAACAAGTACAATGATAATTGTTTTAAGACCGCTACCAGATTGGGAAAGAGGAATAAGCCCTTTATGTTCTTCATGTAAATAAATTTCCCATTTTGTATCTTCATGTTGCTGACAATCGATATCTGTAAATTTTAAATCAGGGGCGAAAATTTGATTCAAGTGAAACAAAAGCGTGATCTTAATTAAATCACGTGGCAAGTTTGATTTAGTTATATATTTCTGAATTATGGTCGTTACACCTGAACCATCGCTTTTGACAAGTTTTTTTATATCTCCGCTATCAGGTTCAGGTATTATGTTTCGCTCAGCCGTAATGCGTTGGAATTCTCGATTTGCAAAAGGGTTTGTCATAGCTTTGCTTAATTCACGTTCAAAATCATCCTGTGAAATAAAACTATCTAACATCCAGTTAATTTGCTGAAATTTGGGGTTTTCGCTTTCAACGGTACATTCATCTGACAGGCCCCCCATCCGCCACTCAATAACAGCGCCTTCATACTTCTGCATCATACGGTTTTCATAACTAGAATTGTTACTAATTTTCCTCGCATATTTTCGTACATGCTTTTCCAAAAGCTCACTTGGAATTGTTTGTTTTGCGAATATTCCAGGTGAATCATGATGGTGCCATAAAATTGGTAAGAACTCAAAATTATTTGTGACAAGACAAGGCATAATATCAAGCAGAGAGGACTTGCCAGAATTATTCTTTCCTATGATCAAATTGAATGGTTTGATTCGGTCAAAGCCCTGCGGTGTATCTCCGAAGCACTTGAAGTTTGCAATTTTTAGTGAAAACTGATCTAAGTCTAATTTAGTGTCTATGGTAGTAGATCCTTGTTGCTTGTGAGGCATTGTACAAAGAGGCAAAGAATTAAAATGGTATTTCTGCTACTAAGGAGGATTACACACTTTACAGGGTGAATATTGAGCCCTCGCTCTTTCCAGGGTGATCGCAATTTTACTCTTCTTTAAATGACGGCAACTGCCTCGATGATACTTCGTTCCTGTATTTGTAATATAGACGGTCACAGAATCGGGTTGGTTAATTGGCACACTCGCCTTTGTTCCATGTGACCCATCTCGAGAATTTAACGCCTCTTCTTTATTCTTACGGGCTATCTGCATTTTTTCTTTAGCAGCAGCAAGCTCGAGAAGTCTCTTCTCTTCACTTGCTTTTTGAGCGGCAATTGCAGCGAGTCGCTCACGCTCCCTTCGTTCCAGTTCGCGTTTACGTTGAGAGACAATTTCCTTAACATGAACTTCCGCAAGCTGGGCAATACGCGTATCGAGTTCTTGAAACCCCGATATGAACTGTTGTGGAAGCTGACCACTTTTTTGTAATTCCTGAAACTCTGCGTCTGATAGTTTCAAGACCCGGCTTTTGTTATACTTTGCGTCTGTAGCGTTGAGTATGTGATTGTCCAACTTTTTGACTTGGGAAACACTGCTTGCATGCGGCACAGCAAGAGCTTTTAAAACCACTTCTCTTCCCTTGTCGATATTTCCCGCTTTTATCAATTCTGTGGCTTCTGAAACCAAATCTTTGACTTGAGCGTCGGCCATCCGGTTACGAAGTTCCTGGATTGGTTGAAAGTTTGTTGCATGTGGAATGTTGCCAGCTGAAACAAGGGTCTCTTCAACTTTAGAGCTGTTATCGTATTGCCAGTAAATTTCTGCCGTTTTCACAGCAGAGACCACTCTTTCATTCGCTTTTTTTGTCAAGCGTTGAAGTTCTGCTTTTTTAACGGCTTCTTCTTCTGCCTTCTCTTCAGTCAATCGAGTGACTTCGGCTATGCGATCAGATCCAGCTTGACTGACAGAGATCAGAATCATTCCAATAAAAGCAAATACACCCAACTTGAGATTTGTTCGCCAATTATTGCCTTCATTAATTCGTAGAAACTGGAGCGAATGTTTTTTAACAACTGGAATCAAAGAGGCGACACATAGTACCAACAAGATCCGCCCCAACCATGCGGATGGTGTGGGAAACGCTTGAGATGTGAGCAGTGCCAATACAACAAGAAAAGAAAATCCAACCAGGTACTTCCGATCATTTGATCCAACGTCATCACAGTCGAAAAAAATGGGGGAATCATTCGAGGGGGTAGAAGAAGTAAGTGACTCTTTCGTTTCGTTTTGAATCGTTGGCACTTGCACTACGCGATTACAGAACTTACAGGTTCCCTTTTTCCCTGCAGCACCGTCAGGAACTCTGATTGCGAAATTGCAATGGGGACACTTGAAGTTAATCACGGCCCGGATCTCTCAATAAAGCGTGCCTGCTTTATTCTTTGGTGATACCGTAAATAACACTACTCGCGGCATCGTAATCGACTATATACGTTACGCCTTCACAGACAACTTTGTATTTGTAGCGGCGTTTATATCCCTCATTAAAATCAAACGGCTCATGCTCGGCCCGTTTACTCTCGTTGATGCATTTTTTCGTGGCATCACTAAGACCGGTTCCAGCCAGATCGAGTCGTAAAGGGGAATCGGAAGGCTCATCGGTATTTTGTGGATTACCAGAACACCCGGTTAATAAAACTGCGATGATCAATAGAGATTTCATAGAGATAGCGTACCAAACCGTTACTTGTGTTCAACAGCGAGATGGATCTACGAACCCTAAATTCTTTGATATTTCGTGTAGCATAGAGAAAATCGTGAGGACGAGCCCTTTGAATGTCATTTCAAAATTGAATCGGAGAATCGATCAGAATCTGCTGGGAAATGATTACTCATCTCCTGCTCTCCTTACCACTTACCAGTTTTCATCTCGGGGTGTGAGTGGCGATTTGGTAGAATTTGTTTTTCGTTTCGCTGCGGTTGGGAAAACGGCGGCTGGCGCCGTGCTGCTCACATGTTGGATTGTGTTTCGTGTGCTTTCGTGTTTTTCGTGGTAGTAAAAAAGAACGCTGAGATGAATTGGTTTTCGGGATACAAGATCTTTGGTTTTACCGGCAGCTAGCGCTTTGCCGCTCACTGTTAGGGAGGTTCCTCATCACTGTTGGGCAAGCCAACAGGTGGCACAGGCCGCTCTCATTGGAAGAGAACCCAATGGGCGTAGGGGCGGGTCTATGTGCCCGCCCGCCGGGAGACAAACAGCGTAATCAGACCGCACAAACGGAACTGGAAAACTCATTCGCCGGTTAATCCAGGATCAACCCGGAACTGGCGGGCAGCTACATAGGGCTGCACCTACAGGAAATCATTAAACCGCGCACGCAAACAGGGAGAACGAATTTCGCTCTCCCTGTTTGTTTTGACAGATCTTTACCGAAGCTCTGTTTCAGTCTCCGAAAGCGCCGTCGAAGGCGATGTCGGAGGGGGCGAAGTCGACGTTCTTGACGAATTGGCAGGCTTCGCGGGCACCTTGATCGCGGTTCATGCCCATGTCTTCCCATTCGATGGAAAGCGGGCCGCCGTAACCGATGTCGTTCAAGGCGCGGATGATTTCTTCAAACCGTACACCGCCTCGTCCGACGCTGCGGAAGTCCCAGCCGCGACGTTGATCGCCGAACGGCAGGTGGCTGGTCAGAATTCCCGTACGACCATTCAGTGTGACCGAAGCGTCTTTCATGTGCGCGTGATAAATGCGATCGGGGAAGTAACGGATGAATTCGACGGGATCAACGCCCTGCCAGATCAAGTGGCTGGGGTCGAAGTTGAAGCCGAACTCTTCGCGGTGGTCGAGGGCCTTCAGCGAGGCTTCCGCGGAATAAATGTCGAAGGCGATTTCCGTCGGATGAACTTCGAGAGCGAACTTGATGCCGCATTCCTGAAAGACGTCGAGAATCGGATTCCAGCGGTCGGCGAGTAGCTGATAGCCGGCGTCGTACATGGCCCGCGGCGTGGGCGGGAAATCGTAGAGTAGATGCCAGATGCTGGAACCGGTGAAGCCGTTGACCACGCTAACGCCGAGCTTCTGTGCGGCGCGGGCGGTGTTCTTCATTTCTTCAATCGCCCGTTCGTTGACGCCGGCGGGATCACCGTCGCCCCAGACGTATTCGGGCAAGATGGCTTTGTGGCGTTCGTCGATGATATCGAGCACAGCCTGACCGACGAGGTGATTGGAAATCGAGAACAACTGCAGATCGTATTTTTCGAGCAGTTCCCGTTTGCGGTTACAATAGGTATCGTCAGAGAGGGCTTTATCGACTTCGAAATGGTCTCCCCAGCAGGCAAGTTCCAAGCCGTCATAGCCGAAGTCTTGTGCTTTCTTACACATCTCTTCCAACGGGAGGTCGGCCCATTGTCCGGTGAATAATGTTACAGGGCGTGCCATAAGAAGATCCTTTCATATTGTCACATCTGGGAATGAATAAATCGTCTCTAACACTAGACCAGAGCCCCCGGAAAGTCAAACGAACACGCACTTGTCGGGAGCAGCCTGCAAAAAAAGGGGATGGCAGACTCCAATCAGGTAAGCAAATTGATTATTATCGGGACCACCTCGAACAGGAATAACACAATTATACTAAGAAATCGCCGCCCCGCGGTGCCAATCGCCTCGAACAGGAAAGTTCCATTATGTCAGACAAAAGTCCCCCGCTGGTGGGCGTGATCATGGGAAGTCAATCCGACTGGGATACGATGAAAGAGGCGGCTGCGATCCTGGAACAGTTCGGCGTCGCGCATGAGTGCCGCGTGGTTTCGGCACATCGGACTCCCGACTGGATGAACGAATACGCCAAGGATGCAGAAAAACGGGGGCTGGAAGTCATCATCGCAGGCGCCGGCGGCGCCGCCCATCTGCCGGGCATGGTCGCCGCGCAGACAGTACTCCCCGTACTGGGTGTGCCGGTCAAAAGCCGGGCGCTACAGGGACTGGATTCGCTGCTGTCGATCGTACAGATGCCGGGAGGCGTGCCGGTGGGAACGCTGGCGATTGGAGAATCGGGCGCGAAGAACGCGGCCCTCCTGGCGATTCGCATCCTTGGCAATTCGCGTCCCGAGTTACGAACCAAGATGCATGAGTTCTGTCAAAATCAGACCGACACCGTACTGGAAAATTCCGAATTATGAGTGAGTTGATCGCCCCCGGCGCCACGCTGGGTATGCTGGGCAGCGGCCAGTTGGGTCGGATGTTTGCCATCGAAGCCCGCCGCCTGGGTTATTACGTGCACGTGTTCTCGCCGGAGACCGCTACGCCGACCGGTCAAGTTGCGGACCTCGAAGTCGTCGCCGAGTACGATGACCTGGACGCCGTCGCGCAGTTCGCGAAACAGGTGGATGTGATTTCGTTCGAGTTCGAGAATGTTCTCTCAGAGACAACGGAAACGGCATCGAAATATGCTCCCGTGCGGCCCGGCGCGCATGTGCTGCACGTCGCACAGAACCGGATTCGCGAGAAGTCGGAATTGCGAGACGCGGGCATTCCGGTGACGCCGTTCGCGGTCGTGCGTTCGGTCGATGAGTTGCACGCAGCGATTGAGGAATTGGGTACGCCCGCCGTGTTGAAGTCGGCTACCTCCGGCTATGACGGCAAAGGGCAGGTGAAGATCGATTCGCCCGATGAAGCGGAAGCGGCCTGGCAGGAAGTGGGAGCCGATGAAACGATTCTGGAAGCATTCATTGATTATACGTGCGAAATCTCGGTCGTCGGCGTGCGCGGGCTGGACGGTGAATTCGCGTATTACGGGCCGATGAAGAATGACCATGCGAATCATATTCTCGATATCTCGGTCTTTCCATCCGGTCTGGAAGATGCGGTTAATAAGGAAGCGGTGGAAATCACGCGAGCCGTGTTTGAGCATCTGGATGTGGTCGGCGTGTTGTGCGTCGAATTCTTTCTGACCGCCGATCAGCGGTTAATGATCAACGAGATCGCACCGCGGCCCCATAATTCGGGGCATCTGACCATCGACGGGCACGTCTCGTGTCAGTTCGAGCAACAGGTGCGAGCGATCTGCGGGCTGCCTTTGGGTTCGACTGAATCACTCAAGCCGGCCGCGATGGCGAATTTGCTCGGCGATCACTGGGAAGCGGGGCCGCCCGACTGGAATGCGTTACGACAATTTCCCGATGTGAAAGTGCATCTGTACGGCAAACGGGAGTCGCGCATTGGTCGCAAGATGGGCCACCTGACGGTACTGGCAGAAACGTCCGAGGCGGCAGTCGAACGCATTCAACAGGCGCGGGCAGCCATCTTTCACGGCTGAGCTTCTTCGCTCGGACTATTTTCCCCGCACGTTGCCCCAGAGTTCAATGTGCATCCGCCGCGTGACCTGACAACCAAGTTGTTTGGCGACCTCTTCGATCCAGGGCATGCGATCGGCCAGCATCTCGGCCGTAGTGCCTTGCGGCATCAGATAGACCTGTTCGCGTTTGATTTCCGGATAGCGGATCAGATAATCCTCAATCTCGCTGACGTCTTCGCGGCGGTCGACGACGAATTTGATCTGATACGGATGGCGTTTGATCAGTTCGTGAATCACCGTGGGCTGATCGCGTCGGGCGTCGTGGCGATGTGCCCATTCGGGGTCTTTGACGGGAATCGAATTCGAGAGTTTGGGGCTGATCGACATCAGGTCGGCGTGGACGTCTGCCAGGATCGTGCCCGCGGTTTCGATGGTGATGACCTTGCCGATCGTATGCAGCCGGAGTGTGAGCGATTCAATCTCGTGACTCAGCATCGGCTCGCCGCCAGTGACGACGACGTGTTCACAATCGTATTGTTCGATGTGTTCCATGATCGCATCGACCGACATCTTCTCTCCCTCCGGGTTCCAGGAGGTGTAAGGCGTGTCGCAGAACCAGCAGCGCAGATTGCAGCCGCTGGTGCGAATGAAAATCGAGGGGACCCCGATCCATTTGCCTTCGCCTTGGGGCGAGTGAAAGATTTCTGAGATCAGCACGAAAACGGTTCCTGAAATAATTGAGAACGGACAATGATCTCTATCTTAATAGAAAGCGTAAGGTCTTGCATTGAAATGCACGGTCAAAGCGTGGTAACTTTGACGAAAATTTGAAACTCCCTCGATAACGATTTGACTTAATAGAATTTAGGACAGCACCATGCGTCACGATTCCCGCCAGAACGATCAACTTCGCCCCATCAAAGTCCAACGGAGATATACCAAAGCCACCCCGGGCAGCATCCTGATTTCCGCCGGTGATACGGTGGTACTCTGCACGGCCAGTCTGGAAGATAGTGTGCCCCCCTGGAAGAAATACGACGAAACCCCGAGCGGCTGGGTGACCGCAGAATACAACATGCTGCCCGGCAGTACGTCTCCCCGAAAACGAAGAAAACCAGATGGACGTTCGAGCGAAATCCAACGACTGATCGGCCGCAGCTTAAGGGCGGTTGTTGATTTCGCAGCGCTCGGACCACGCACGATTACCGTCGACTGTGATGTGCTGCAGGCAGACGGAGGCACGCGGACGCTGAGTATCACTGGCGGTTTTCTGGCGTTACTCGATACCGTGTTGGCGATTCCCGAAACGTGCCAACTGGCCGAAGGAGAAATCTTCGATCCGAAAAAAGTGTTTTCTGACAGTGTGGCCGCGGTGAGCGTGGGTGTGGTGAGTGGTGAGCCGGTACTCGACCTGGATTACATTGAAGACAGCACCGCCGGCGTGGACATGAATGTGGTGATGACGGGCAGCAGCGACTTCGTCGAAGTCCAGGGAACCGCGGAAGGCCAGACCTTTAACCGAGGCATGCTCGACGCCCAACTGGAACTGGCGACACTGGGAATCAAACAGCTGACGAAAATTCAACGAGAGTGCTTCGGAGCCGACTGGCCTTTGTGAGGTTTTGGCTACGGCTAACAGTGAGCCAGCAGCAGGAGCAAATGATGGAGTCATACGTCATGAATCAATTTCTGCTATATGTTGTCATACTCGTCATGATCCCTGCAGGCTGTAGCCGAGATGTGCCACCTCCCGATGATGTGATGAATGTCTCTTCCATGTTAGAACTGACGGATCCCGAAGCCATCGCACAATGGGAGGCAAGTGCTGATAACATCAGTCATTCAAAAATTGAAGTAGTCGAGCTGTCTTACTTATACGACACTCTTGGAAACACCGAACAGAAATCTCCTCGCGCGGTCGCTGTCGAAATTTGCGAAGCCAGGCAAAACGGTATCACTCCGGAACAGCAGCAGGCGCTTGATTTTTTCGTGACTAATGAAAAAGAGATTCATACCACAGTTCGCAAAGCCATTTACCAGCAATATCAGGAGTCCTATCCTGACTACAAGGAAGCATATCAGCAGGCAGCTGAACTCTATGGTGGCCCAAACAATATCGAAGAGGAGTTACCCCCGATCATCTCAGGAACCGAACTGGATCAGCTGATCGACTTTGCCGCAATAAGAATCAATCCTGCTAAGGACGGTAAAGCAACAATCGGCATCACCGCCTTTGGAGAGTGGGATATTAATGGTATCGGAATACGCTTGCTGGATGGTAAAGTGATAGAAATCGGCAATGCGTATGTTGGTCTCTAGGTACAACCGGACGTCTCTATTAAAAATCACGGATTGTTTAGCTACCACGAAAAGCACGAAAGCACACGAAAAGAAGTGGGAATAAGATATGAACAAATCCCGACCGGAAATTCTTCGTGGAATTAAACGCTATCATCTGGAAGAATTTCAGGATCACATTCTGGATGGGCTGTTACCGGCCGTGGATCTGGTTCCGGGAAAGTCGGTGAAACGCAAGCTGCCTGCTGGACGTTCTAAATTTGGTGGCGAGCCTGACCTGCATGATCCTGAAGACTGGCCCTACGAACCTGCGGGACGACCGTTACACTTCCTGGCTCAAATTCGCTTAAGTGACCTGCCGGCAAAACATATTCCCCGTTCGATCCTGCCGGCAAAAGGCTGGCTCTGGTTCTGGTATGACAGCCTGGGAATGTGGGAAGAACTTTATTCGCTGCGGACTGACTGGATGACGCACGGTTTTCAAGTGACCTTTTCGCCTTCTGAGAGAAAACCGGTGCAACGCTGTTCCTTTCCAGATTTTTTAGAGCGGAAAATTCCGAAAGCAATCACCCGGAAAGGATACTTCAGGCCAGCGGCGGAAATTTATCGGCCTGCCCCTGAAGCATCGCTCCGTTTCAAGCCTATGTATTCCTTGAATATCCAGACACTGGATACACTTTACGATGCAGCAGATGACTGTGAAACAGAAGAGCTTGAGAATCAGATTTTCGAGTTTATCCATCATTTTTTTAAAACCAATCACCAGTTGTTTGGAGATTATGACGACCGCTTTGATGGAGACTGCCGTGAAAGTTGTCATCTGGCTATGAAAGCAAAATCCAAAGGAGAAAGCGTGCTTCATTACCGTCAAGATCCTGAAAAACCAGTCACCAACAGACAAAAAAAAGACTGGCGGTTACTACTGGATTTAGGTAGTGATAACCAATTCAACTGGTGCTGGAGTGATTTTGGTAGTTTATTATTCTGGATCCGAGAGCAGGATCTGGCGAAGCAAAATTTTTCCAAAGTGCATGGTATGATCTGCTCGAGCTGATTCGGTACAGGAGAATCTTGAGCTATATTTGTGATCTGCTAGCACGAAAGCACACGAAAAAGATTGATCTTTGGGGAAGTATCCCCCGTTAGAATCAGGGTGAGAAGGAACTGAAACTCTATCCAATTGTCCCCTGCTACTGATTTTTGTGGGGAGGAAGTTCTATGCTGTTCACGCTGGGGAAACGAGTTGCACAGGGTTATGGTCTGCTATTGGCGATGGCCATCGGCGGACTGGTATTTGCCAATCTGTTTGGGTTTGGTGCGTTTCTGGTTCAGGAAATCAGTTCCGATCATCAACGTGCCCCTGCTACGGAACCAGTCCAATGGTGGATACATTGCGGCTGGCTGGTCGGTGTGGGTCTGGCGCTGGCAGGAGCGTTCACAAAAAAACGGGCTTCCAAAAAACGCGCTGCTGCCAGACAGGCGGAGACTGACAATGAGCCGAAAGATCTGGCGACGCCGGAACCGGGAAACTGGAACACGATCGGCAAACGGAGCAGTATTTTTTCCTCGATCGGCTTCTTCGGTTTCGCCGGTGGGTTTGCGGGATTGATGCTGGGGGGCTCGCTGCTGTTGTTCTGGTTCTCGCTCGCATACAGTCCATTTGCTCCGGCTGGCTGGGCTTCTTCCGTCAACGTTGAACAGAGGGCCGATTCGCTGTTAGTCGAGAATCAAGAAGTCATGACAACGACTCACCCGGTCGCCCTGTATGCGTTTGGGATTCCGATTGCGCTGGGAGTGACCGGCGGTGCGGTACTGGGCGGCGTGGGAGCCGCGATGGGGAAAGTGGAAGATGTGGAATGAATTTTTTCTACCACGAAAAGCACGAAATTTTTCAGATGAAATGTAGGGGCTGGTCTATGTGCCAGCCCGCCTGGCGAAATTCAATCCGGTATCACGTGCTTGCAAAGGACCCAGCGAAAACTTTCGCAAATCATCATACAAATCACATTGAAACCGCGGGTAGCCCCATGCATCTACCCTACGATTATTTATTCGATTCGTTGTTACGAGATTACGCGTGGTCTCTGCGACCTCCTGTTGCCTACGGCAATCCCGAATTGCATTCGGGACCATCCAATCTTTTCTTTTTTTCGTGTGCGTTCGTGTTTTTCGTGGTAGTAAACAACAATAGACGGAGCGTTCTCTTAGCACTGTTAGTACCGTTTGACCATATAGCTGATGACGTAGCCGAGGATGGTGCGCCAGGTTTTCTCGACGGTTTCGTCCCATTCCCCGTCGAATTCCTGGACCGTTTCGATGACCGCTTCCAGCCAGACATCATACAGGGGGGGCTCAATATCCAGATGATCTCGGTCGTGCGTTCGGGCGCGTTCACGGAGTTCTTTCAGTGAATCGGGATCGCCGGCGGTGGCACCGGCTGCTAATCGGAGCGAGCGCAGCAGCATCTTGTTCTGCTGCTCAAAATTCGTATGACGGAACTTATCACGGATTTCCTCGGACGTTGACAGAAACCGATCATAAAACGCAGGGATGAAATCTTCATTTTCCATGCACCGGCCAAGGCTTTGCAGAAACTGATCTTTCGGCGTCATCGCTTCCATAGATTATCCACTCGAAACAAGATGATTCACTGCGCGCTCACTGGTTACTGTACTAACAGTTTTCACAGTGGAAATCAATGTGGCAAAATGAAACTTCCGATGCATATCAAGAACTGAAGTGGGATTCATGTCGTGACGAAGTCATTTCTCGAAACGATTCCAGCGTGCCTTGAGGGAAGAGATTTGAAAGGCGTGCCCTGCCTCGTGCTCGATGAGATGGAAGACCGCCCATTCGGGTGTAGTCTCGTAAGGTTGATCATTCACGGGAGGCCTCAACCGCCGCCATTCTTCGAGTTCCATTTTTTGAAACATCGAAAGTGCGATTTCCCGCGTCGCCTTGAGCCGCTGGATGTGATCTGCGAGAGACATACCGGCCACGTGACTGACTTTGCCGGCTTCGTCTGCCATCGGAATCGGAAACCATTCGCTGACTTCGGGTGGAAATTCCTGCTGCAACAGATCGAGATAGAGCCATGACATTTCGACAATCGCGATATGATAAAGCAGAGAGCTGATGGAATTTTCGCCGCCATCCGCACCCCGCCAGTCAAGTAAAGATTGATCGATGTCGCTGACGAGACGGAGCGTTCGTTTGCGAACTTCTTCGAGTCCCCACAGCCAACAACCGATTTCCGGATCGGATGCTGCAAACGGATCGATTTTCAAATAGTTAGTCATGGGGCTTTCGCTGAAAGTATCGAGTCAGTTTGTAAAGTTTCTTTCACGTTCATGTGATTCTACCACGAAAAGCCATTTTGAGCATGGTCAGTTTTTTGCTACCACGAAAAGCACGAAAGTCACGAACGGACTGATTCATGAAATATTGAACCCGAACAGCTCCTCTGGTGTCGTCCTCTCTGACTGAAAACAGGAACAGACACTATGACACTGCAGCATCGCACCAGATCTGATTTTCAAGATCAGATCTGGAATCGTAAAATTTACCTGACGGAAATATTATTGCTTGATTCAATTGACGATTGGGCGCGATCTGATGAAGATTTTCCGGTCAAGGATGTCGTTTCAGGAATCCTGCATCTATTTTCGTCACGTTGTGAACCAGAGAGTATCAATGATCGGCAACTTCAAGTATACCTTCATAAGCATGTAGAATCTCCTGAAGTGGAGTATTCTCTGACCTGGCCGAAACGAACTGCTACTGAAGGGCAAGAGTTGATTGACCTGATTTCACAAACGTTGTCTTCAGCAATCGCAGAATGGAATCATCACGGTAGTCACAATCTCACTGTCTCTTCTGTGCTGGAGCAAATTGTGGATCAGATCATGAAACAACAATATGTTGTTTTCCATCATCATGAAACGACCACTCGAGACCAAGGTGGTTTTAACGGCAAGGTTAAATCCTGAGTGACGCCGAGTTCAGCAAACTCAACTCAATCCTGTGATTGAATTTTTCAATATTTTGGAGTTCACAATGCGTGCCTATGTGCAACAGGGACAGAAAGGTGATCCGAATTATCTGAATCTGGAACGTATCGCGTATACCTTCTGGGAACGGGGTTATGAGATGCTGCGCTTCGATTACCCTGAACTCTGCGAGGGGGCTCTGGATCGTGGACTCCTGACGTATCCTGAAGAAACGATTGTTGCGGGCGGCGTGGGAACCGTACGTGAAGCGATCAAACGGGCGAACCGTTCTCTGCCTGATTTACAGGAACTGCCAGACTGTCTGGAACCGTGGATCGGTCGCAAGCACTGGACCTCCACTCTGGATGAGGTGCGTCAGCCGTTCGAGAAAGAAGTGCCTACACAACCGGTCCACGTGAAGCCTCTGCACGAACACAAACGATTCACGGGAACTGTTTTCAAGGAATTCCGCGACCTGATTCCCTCTGCAACGGTCGATGGTGCGACGGAAGTCCTGGTGCAGGAAGTGGTCGAATTTGTCTCGGAATGGCGGGCGTATCTCTTTCGTGGACGCATCAAAACGGTTGCGAATTATCAAGGCGATCCGCTGGCGTTCCCCGACCCGACTCGGATGCAGGCGGCTCTGGACGCATTCGAAAGCTGCCCCATCGCCTGCAGTATGGACTGGGGAATCACGTCTACCGGTGAAACACTGCTGGTGGAAGTGAATGACTGCTATGCCTTAGGAAACTACGGCATCAATATGTATATTTACACGGCGATGATCGAAGCCCGCTGGCGAGAGATCATGGAGCTCGAAGACAACGGAATTGGTGTGCTGCTCTAAACCGGGACCAGAGATCGGCTTCGTGTTTTTCTACCACGAAAAACACGAAAGCACACAAACGGGCTTGCTGGCTCACTCATTCCGTTTCTTCGTAGGTGCCTGCGACCGATCTGCCCCAGAAGGGGACTTTGGAATGATAGCCGGGGCACCAGAAGAAGTAGATACGCTGGGCTGACCACCAGATATCACAACCTCTCATATCAATCTCCAGACTGACAATCCCCGGGAACGGTGCATGAGGATATCCAACCAGGCACCAGTTGCTTTCAAGATCCGCGGGACGGTGGTCGTCATAGACTTGGGCCTGTGGTGGCAGACCCTGCCGATTCAGATCTACATAATATTGATGAACCTGAGTCATTCCCCACGTCCAGGTCATCCACCAGTAAACCCCCAGAACAACAGCGGTGATGGCCAGGCCCCTGCGATGTCGCCGGAAGAAATTTGGTTTCGATTGGGAATTCATGGATTCATTCCGCTCTGGAAATTGCGATCCGCGGTTTTCTCTGCTTCCCTTTTATATGCACTCAGGCAGGGATGCAAACAGAATTCGGTACAAATTAACCGCAGAGGCGAATCTGTGCGGGACTTTTACTGCTTTTGAAAGAAATCCCACCAACATGGTATCAACTTAGTTGGCAGATCGGTCGTGCAGGCAATTGCATGAATTGGGTTACGTTGTCAGAATGGGAGCCGATTTTGATTTTCATTAGGTCCGGGGAGAGTGTTTGTGGCGAATTCTGAGTATGTGGAAGTATTTAACTCCGGCGCCGTGGCCATTGATCGCTGGCGGACTGAGAACGCCGATGTCAAACCGGATTTGAGTGGCGCGGATCTGAGCGGAGCCGACCTGACCGAGACGAATCTGGTGGGCGCGGATTTGAGTGGTGCCAATTTAGTCGGCGCTGACTTGAGCGGCGCGGATCTCGTGGGTGCGAATCTGGTCGGCGCGAATCTGGAACAGGCGGACCTCTGCTTTGCCGATTTGAGTGGAACCGACTTGAGCTGGGCCAATCTGCATCGGGCGAATTTAAGACAGGCCATCTTCAACGGTGCCCACTCGCGAAATACGCTCTGGGTCGAAGTTGATTTATCCCGCGCCGTGGAGCTGGAGACCGTCATTCATTGGGGGCCGAGTTCTCTGGGCGTCAACACGATCCTGAATTCCAAAGGGAACATCCCGGTCGAATTTCTGCGTGGTTGCGGTCTACCGGATGATATGATTGCCCGCGTTCCCGACTATTTTACTGAGATCACTTCCGAATCCTCTTCCTGCTTTATCAGCTATAGCCCGGAAGATGCCGCGTTCGCACTGCGATTATATGAAACATTGCAGGCACGAGGAATCCGTTGCTGGCTGGATGAAAAGCGGTCGCAGGCCGGAGTGAATGTTCCCACCGATCGGGGACTCAAAATCTGGGACAAGGTGCTCTTGTGTGCTTCGAAACATTCCCTGACCAGCGACTGGGTGAATCAGGAAATAGAGATCGCATTCGAAAATGAAGATCGGCAATACAGACGGGATACTGATGTCATCCGTTCGCTGCTCCCTTTGAATCTGGATCAGCATCTGTTCGATCACTGGGAGCATCAAAATAAACAGACACTCTGCGATCGCGTGGCCGCCGATTTCAAAGGCTGGGAAACGGATCAGAAGACCTTTGATTCGCAAGTGGAACGCGTGATTACCGCGCTGCAGACAGATCATTTCGGTGAGGCACCGGCTTAGAAATTGCCGGCAATGAACCACCCTGCCTGAATTTTCAGATTTCATGCTGCCAAGCCAGCCTGGATTGCTATGATAATAATGCGAATCCCGTTTCGGGTAATCGTATTCTTGACATTCTAATGTTGATTCCCTCTCAGGAGCCACTCTCATGGTTACGATCAAAACCGTACGGCGTTTTTTCCTTTTCTCACTGGTCCTTTCATTATTCATCCTTAACGCAGAAGTACATGCAGCGAAAGATTCTGCACTCCCCGCCGTAGGAGACAAGGCTAAGGATTTTGAACTGGCGAATCTGAAGGGGCAGAAGATCAAACTCTCGGATGAGTTGAAAAAAGGGCCTGTCGTGCTGCTGGTGCTGCGTGGATATCCGGGTTATCAATGCCCGATCTGCACACGGCAGGTGGGACAGTTCATTACAAATGCCAAGAAACTGAAGGCGGCGAAGGCAACCGTGATCATGGTCTATCCCGGCCCGTCGAAGGAACTGGAAAAACGTGCCGACGAATTTATTCACAATCAAAGTCTGCCGGACCATTTTCAGTTCCTGATCGATCCGGATTATAAATTTACGAACGCCTACCATCTGCGGTGGGACGCCAAACGGGAAACCGCGTATCCGTCCACGTTCGTAATCGGCAAGGATGGTAAGATCAAATACGCGAAAAGCAGCATGACACACGGCGGCCGAGCGAATGCGAAAGAGGTTTTAAAAGCGCTCGGTGAGTGAATTTTTGTAGGGGCAGGTCTATGTGCCTGCCCGCCAAACGGCGTTCAATTCCAAAACACACTTTGAACGGAACCGGAAACAAACGCCGGAACTCAACACACAAACAACGTCGAGACCGCGGGCTGCCACATAGGGCAGCCCCTACATTTAACAGAGCAAACGCGTCTTTCATTCAACGGCTTCCTCATGGATGGCACACGCTACCGTGATCTAGTTTGTATTTTTCTACTACGAAAAACACGAAAGGAGTGAGCACGGATGGGATCCGGACCGAGCGTAGCGAGCAGGAGGTTTTAGAGAAAACGTTTGTTCTGTTCTATTCGCTACTCATACCCCAACGTAGGTGTCGACTCGCCTTGCGATTGACAACATGATAAGAGCGTGCAAAGGAAGCCGAAATCTTCGTTCGTACGTGAATTCAAAATCAACCCGTACCCTGTGGGCTGCCACACAGGGCGGCCCCTACATCTCGTCGATGATTTCCTGTTCGCCCGGGCGGCACTGATCCGGGGGTGTGCGGAACCAGCCGACGAGGTAGGCGGAGAGTCCAAAACAGAAGATCGCCAGTAGCGTGATCACAATCGCGGGGGCGAGAATAATCTGTTGGGCAACCAGTGGAGGCACTACGACAATCAACAGGATCTCCAGCGGAGAGATGCCGACAAACGCCAGGCCGTAATCCTGCAGGGTTTTGGATCTCAATTGCGGATCGACAATTCTGAGGAGTAACACACCGATCCCCACCACGCCTGTCATCCAGCCGTAAGCAAAGATACTGCGCTCGAACCAGAAATTGTGAAACAGGTGGCGTCCCAGAAACCAGAGCATGGCGAGAGCATAAAGAAAACCGACCAGCGACATCACGATCAACGGGACCATGTATTCCACCACGACACTGATTTTGATCGAGGCGACGCCGAAGGCAATCAGATAATCGGAGACCGACGACCCGATGCGCGACATGATCTGGCGATCCACGTATTTCCCCAGCTGACAGAATTCCAGCACGACCTGCAGGACCGCACTTACCAGCAGTGCCACCGCAAACAGCGGCAGGATTACTTTGACTTCCAGCACATGCCGAAAACCATAATCAATGGCATGCGCGCCGCCGAAGGCCGCCAGTACCAGAGCCAGATGCCAGGTCAGTGGATCGAGGGACATGGCACTGACGGTATTGGTTCCCATGGAGGACTGCTCTTCAGGAGGCAGAAAACCGGATCGGGCGCTCTCGGGAAGATCCTGAGCTGACTTGACCAGATGGCTCCAGCCCAGTCGGGTGGCGATGTTGATTAATGTCAGCCCGCCGAAAATACCGGTCAGCAGTCCGATCGTCGCGAACGTGTATCCCAGACTGAGTGCATCGTCAAAGCCTCCCGCGGTGAGGGATTCACTCACCGCCGTCGCCGTCCCGTGTCCGCCTGCAAAACCGGCGGGCATCAAGAGTGCAAAGCCGGGATTCAGATCGGGAAACAGATACGGCAGGACAAACAGGCCGAACAGCAGAGCAATCCCGAACTGACCGATGTAGGCAGCGAAGTTATAAAACCAGGTATCGCCGACTTTTCGCAACATCGTTTGCAGCGAAGGCCGACGGGGTTGATGTCCCAGAAAGAGCGTGGCGAATAGAATCGCGATGAGTTCATAAGGATAACGGTCCATCGCGGTTTTGCCGTCAGCGGTCAGGCTGAAAGGCAGCAGGTCCAGCAGTTGCGGGCCGCCCGCCAGTCCCAGAAAACCAGCCAGAATGGGAGCGGGGATCAGCAGGTGTTGCAGAAAGCGAATCCGCGATCGTAGTAGATGTGCAATCACCAGCAGGATCGAGATGATGGCAAAGTCTGCAAACATTGTGTTGAGCGAGTTTCTATTTTCAGCTTGACGGTTAAGATGAGAAACCTGATTTGAAATAGCGTAACAGGCTCTCCCGTGATTCACCAGTTAGGGGAACTGGAATTCAAATGAAAGCCGTGCGTCATTAATATCGATCAGACGACTTGTTGAGCGGCACGGCGTTTGCGATGTAAGAATACGTCTTGTCCGACAATGTGATGTCGCCCTTGTTTACTGGACTACGACCGCAGAAAAGACCCATTAGCCGCAGGGCGTTAGCCCCGGTTGTGCGTCTTTGGTAAGGCCCGTTCGAATTAAGAAACCCTACCTAGCGCCATGCCGCTCGTTTTTGGAGTATCGAGACGATCATTCGGACGGTTGATCAAGGACTGTTGGGTCAGCCAACAGCTCCCTCTCTCTTTCTTGTTCCCTCTTTCGTGCTTGTTCCCTCTCTATCTCCTGTTCTACCAGTGCGGCAAGCGTGGAAGCATCCAGATAAGTTTGTCTGTTCTTAATATAACAGCGTTCGATCTGCTGTATCTCGACATCTCTGTCTTTCATCCTTAATCTCACCAGGGTGTCTATCAGCAATTCTGGTGAATGCCCGCGCAAACGGATCGCAATGATATTCAGGATGCTGACATGAGAGTGGCACAATAAGGCACGACGCCACGGAAGAAAAATGCGAAACAGGAAAGACAAACTGATCATCACGACCACTCCTGCCACAAATCCCAAAACGAATGACTGGTTCATTGATTGATACTTTCATTCCGTTTTTGACGATTTCTTTTCAGTAGCGACATACAGACTGAATTTGATTCAGTTCGACTATCACCGTTCATAACAGAAATCAGCAACCGGTGGCTAGTATCGAGACGATCATTCGGATGGTTTCTCGCGCACTGTCGGGCGAGCCGACAGTGGCACACGGAGGCTGTAACACTGGTGTTTTTACTCGAACATTTCCGGGCGGGCGTGGCGTTGCATGAGCATGCCGCCGGTGAGGTTCTGGACGTTTTCGAAACCGGACTGTTTCAGAATGCGGGCGGCGACGTAAGCACGTAGTCCGGTATGGCAGACGGTGATGAGCGGCTGGGAGGCGTCCAGTTCGTGCAGGCGACCGCGGAGTTCGTCGACGGGGATGTGTGTGATCTCGGGGAAGCGGAAGGTATCGACTTCCTTTTGAGAGCGGACATCGAGAATCTGATAGCCGGAGAGGTCGGCGTCGACTTCGATGATGCTGGTCAACTGATCCAGATCATTGCCGGCAACGAAGGCGGCCATGTGGATCGGGTCTTTGGCAGAACCGAAGGGGGGCGCGTAAGCCAGATCGAGGCCGGCGAGGTCACGGATGGTCCCTTTGAATTTTAAGGCGGTGGCAATGACATCGATGCGTTTATCGACGCCCTCTTTGCCGACAGCCTGGGCGCCTAAGATCTGCCCGGTTTCCGGGTCGTAGGTCAATTTGAAAAACAGAGATTCGGCGCCCGGGAAATAGCCGGCATGATGTTTGGGGATGACAATCACCGAGCGGTTTTTGCGCTGGGATCGTTCGGCTGTTTTTTTACTGAGACCCGTGACTGCCGCGGTCAGACCAAAGACGCGGACGATGGCGGTTCCCATCGGTGCGATCATCGCATGCGCACTGTCAGTGACGGCGTGCTGTCCGGAAATACGGCCCGCGCGATTCGCGGGACCGGCGAGGGGGATGCGCTGTGGCTGTTCCAGAACGCCGTGCGTGTATTCGACGGCATCGCCGACCGCATAGATATGGGAGTGCGAGGTCTGCATGAATTCGTTGACGGCAATACCGCCACAGTTGCCGATCTCAATACCGGCTGCTTTCGCCAGCTCGATGGCGGGGGCCACGCCGATTCCCAGAATCACGATGTCAGCTGTGATGGAAGTTCCATTGCCAAGTTCGACGCCGACCGCCTTGGAGTCTTCCACGTTCACGGCTTCGACGGCGGTGCCGAGGTGCACTTTGACGTCGTGCGCGGTTAGTTCATTCTGAACGAGCCGCGCCATTTCGGGATCCAGAGGAGGCAGGACCTGTGGCTGCAGTTCGACCAGTTCGGTTTCAATCTGCAGGCAGTGCAGCTGTTCGACCATTTCCAGGCCGATAAAGCCGGCACCGACGACCACTGCGCGCTGGCAATTGTGCTGTTTGATATATTCCTTAATCGTGTCGGCGTCATTCAGGTTGCGGAGCGTGAAGACATTGCCGGCGTCAATGCCGGGAAGTGGCGGAACCAGCGGTGCAGCGCCCATCGAGAGAATCAGGCGATCCCAGCTTTCTTCCGATAGTGCCCCCGTTTTCTGGTTGAGGACCGAGACCGTTTTCTGTTCCTGATTGATCGACTGCACCAGATGTCGGGTGCGGACATCAATGTTGAAGCGATTTTTGAAGAGTTCGGGAGTCGCGACGAGCAGCTTGTTGCGTTCGGCAATTTCCTCGCCGATATAATAGGGCAGACCACAGTTGGCAAACGAGACGTATTCGTCTTTCTCGAACAGAATGATCTCGGCTGCTTCGTGACAGCGTCGAGCCCGTGCTGCGGCACTCGCGCCGCCGGCGACGCCGCCCACGATGATGACTTTCATGGCCTCTGTGTCTGACATCTCACGCCTTTCCTGTTGGTCTCGGAACAATCAGCTCTGACATTCAGAGCGGCATTATAGGAAGGTTTGATTCGTTCGACTACTGACAGGCATTCCCAATCGGAGATGTCTTTTCGATCAAGGTGTTTCCGGTTCGGCAATGAAACTCATGTGCAGTTCCGCGTGTCGGCGGTGCAGCAGGTCCCATTCATCGCGGGTTAATTCACCAAAGACGGGGCTGGGATAGCGCTGGCTTTCCGTTTCAAGACGCTGGATGGATTTTTTTAAATGTTCCAGGCCGGACTGATCTTCGAGCGGATTGGGCGCTAATGCCTCTTTTGTTGCCCCTTTTAATTGAAAACCGGGAGACATGCCGTGCTTGAAGATACGGTGCTTAAAATAATAGATTCCAATCATTCTGATCGGCCAGGCAATCTTGAAGTCAAAGCCATCGAGCGAACGATCCATCAAGCGGGCCAGATGTTCGAAGATCTGCCCTTTAGACCAGCCACCGGTTGTGGGTGCGTCAGACGCGGTCAACCGTGTGGCGTCGTCAACGATTTCCTGTAAAGACGCGTACGACAGGCTTCTTCTGGCGGCAGTTTGTGCAGACATGGATTGTTCCCTTTTCGATTCGGGTTTGATCAGATCTTGTAAGTTAAGGAACTTCGTTTATTTCCGGTTCCATTCCAAGAGTATTTTAGGATTGCACGTCGTTCGGCGGGCTGGCACATAGACTAGCCCCTACAATGGCTTGCTTCGTTCCGGTATTTTGAAATTGCTCGCATTCTCTCTCGCCATGTGCTACTTCCAGCGGGCCCGCGGGATCGACATTGTCCATGAAAGGATGATGGTTTATTTTTGGAATCCGGATCTGGAATAACAACCCTCTCAATCTGAGTTTTATGTTTCTTTGATCCAATTGTCGCCGTAAACGGGCAAGCGTGTGACGTCGCCTGCAAAGTAATAGGCGTGTACCGTTTCCGAAACGGCAGGATGCTGCAGTTCGATTTTCTGGCGCGAAAACCAGTTTTCGGAGACGCCTTCGACTTCATCGAGACGTGCGATACCCGCTCCGTCGACGCTCCACAATTCTCCTTGAATGCTGACTCCATTTCCGGGATCAATCACAAGGCCGGGATAGTCGCCGCAATCGTACATCGTGTAACCGGGAATCGTGTGTGCTGTTTCGAGAAAAATCTGATCTGCCAGGTGATGGGAACGACAGAAGCCGCGTTTTAAGGTTCCATAGACAAAAATCAGCGTGCGGGGTTCCGGGGACATCATCTTTTGTTTCTACTCACTATGGGCTTCTGCCCTGAGTTGTTGTCTGGTTTTCTCAGTCAGTTGATTCCAGTGAACACCGGTCAGTGCCCCCTGTAATGCATAGAGCAAATTCAGACTGCACCGCGGCTGTTGCTGCTTGACCATCAGATAAGCGGCAACGGCACCAGTCTGCTTGAGATCACCGCAGGTCCGAATTCCGGCCTGTTCCAGCCAGTGAGCGCTCTTCGGTCCCAGATTTCGTAATTTTTCTATCGGAATAGAATCCTGTAAAGCATCAGCGGCCATTACTTTTCCTCAATTGAAAGATTTGCAGGCATGTAGACACTTCGCAGCAGAAGCGAATTCACTTAAAATTTGCTCTGATGTGGTATGCCAACCCTGACATGACATTATACACACTCACTCCTTTGAAAGTCCGCCATGGAATGGTCTGCCTTTCTGATTTATCTTCTGATCGCGGTCTGCTGCGCACTGCTGGTATGGTTTGGGATCAAAGTCGGCTTTCGGACTGACTCTGAACCGGAATCGATGATCCGTGAGCCTGAAGCAACGAACGCCGCGGATTCGCTTCCTGATACAGCACGTAAACTGCACTGGAATTTCACGGCGGCGTTAATCGTCGTGCCGACGCTGCTGCTGGTGCTGGGGATCAGCATGCAAACAGCGTCCTGGCGTCATCCCGTGACAGGCACTCTGGCGGGGATGCTGGTTTTGATCTGGGGTATGGCGGTCTGCTCGGGCATGTTGTCGTTTCCCAGGCCGACTGTGGAAACCATCGACTCTTCGCTGCCTGATTTTCCGGTGGTTGATCTCAACGATGCCGGATTGACGGAACGGCCCCCAGAGACAGAGGAGCTGTCCTGATGCTGATCGCGATGTCGTTGATACTGTTGGCTGTGTTGCTATTCGCTTCACTCATCCTGGCAGAATCCGCTTTTACGGACGAACCACGGAATCTGAAAACGCGTCTGCTCGATTCAATGCAGCGTATTGCCTGGGGACAACGTCACCCGCAAAAGCGATCTCAGCGTGGACTGCTGTTGTTTTCGCTCTGCTGTTGTCTGCTGTCGATCGGCCTCATTCCTCAGTTGGCGACTTTGCTTTCACCCTTTCATTCCCGTTTGCCTGCCGGTGCTTTCCTCGTGTCTGGCTCGTTTGCGCCATTGATACTCTTGGGACTGATCGCCTTGCTGCAGGTTTCCGGCGAAATCAGTCTGGCGTTGACGGAAGGACGACAGAGTTCTTCGGCGGCGTTGTTACTCAACAGTTTTTTCTGGCTGCCGCTGTTACTGGCGTGGGCCGCGATTGCCGCTTATCTGCCCGTTGATTCTCCGCAAGCTGCGCACGGCGCGGTCACGTCCATGTGGCTGTTCGTGTTGCAGCCGCTGGGTTGTCTGGCGTTTATACTGGCTTTGCTGGGCCCTTATCTGTTGATCAATGCCTGTCCCACTCATCGCGTGAGCCCCGTTCAGAACTGGATTCGTGAATTGCGAATGCTGACCGGCGTGCTGCTGATTGTCTCACTGATCGGGGGTCGCAGTTGCTTTGCGTCAAGCGAGACAGTGAATATGCCTCTGGACATCGGAGGGGCAGTGATGCAGGTGGTGTTGATCCCGGTTTTGATCTGGATGACGTTGCGACTAAAAACATTTTTGCGGCGACGAAGCCTCGACCCGACACAACTCTGGCAAATGTTACTCTGGCTGGCTTTGATCGCGGTAACTGCATCGTTTCTTGCCTTTCATATACTGGGGATGTCGGATCATTTAATGCATGTGTTAATGAACTTCAGTCTGCTGGCAATCTGGGCCGGATTTATCGTGCCGAAATATCCGCTCAGATCGACGCCGACGGCTTCGGATTAATTTTTAACTCTCATCAGAAATCAAACGTGGCATGAACGACCTCACCTTTTACCTGCCGGGCACTGCGGATAACCTGCTGTTTCTGACGCTGGCAGTGCTGGTACTGCTGATGATGACCGGCATCTATGGTTATCTGAATGTGGATTCGCATTCAACGGCAGACAATCCACGCAAAATGCGCGGGGGCTGGCCGGCGTTGTCGTTGTTCGCGCTGGCGGTGTTATTTTTCTGGTTTGGCCGGCCGCTGTCTGAAGAAACCGGAAGTCGCGTCCAGGAGCTGTTCGTTCTGATTAGCCAGTTTGCGACGGCATTCATCGTACTCGGTTTTGGCGCGGCGGCAGTGTTGTCGTCCGATTTGAAATGGTCACTCACCGCGGCCACGATTTCGTTTCTGACCAGCGGGCTGTTATTGCTGCAGGCAGAGCTGCTGCCGCTGGTGCTGCTCTGCTGGATGATTCTAGGAGGAATGGTACTGCTGTTTCTGTATCGCGGTATTTTCACGCCGGACGCACACGTGGACGATTCGAGCGACGAAGGCCCTTTTCGCGAGCCGTTTCTGTCCTGTCTGGCATGTGGGCTATTGCTCTGCTGCTGCCTCTGGGTGGTGCATCGGGAATGGGGGTCAATCACGGATCAACCGACAGCGGAGACGGAACCGGCGGCGCACGTCGAAGACCTGACGCTGGTACAACAGTTTTTAACCGCACATTCTCTGTTGTTTAATTTACTGCTGATTTTTGTTGCTGTTGCATTTATAGGCATCACGCGCCTGACGGCGGAGCAGCGTAAAGTGGATTTCACACATTCAGATGAATGGGGAGTACAACCATGATCCTTTCGCAATCTGCCCCCCTGCTGCATAACTATCTACTGATCGCGGTGACGCTGATCGTGCTCGGTTTTCTGGGCATGTTGCTACAACGCAATCGTCTGGCGACCCTGTTTTCGCTGTTACTCTGGCTGCAGGGCGCCGGTCTGGTGTTTGCCGCTTATGGACAGTTTCAGAGTTCGCAGAAGGGGAACTTCTATTTCCTGATTGTGGCGTTAATCGTGATCACGCTGCTGTGTACTCTGGCCGCTCTGATTTTTCATGCCCGACGATATTTGAAACAGGAGCAGGTCGAACCGGAACCGCGGGAAGGAACGAACGCGCGTGGATAAAACGATCACGCTGTTACTTCAACTGAGTCTGATTACGCCCTTCGTGATGGTGCTGGTGGCTGCGCTGGTGGGATTCCGAATCTTAAAAGGCCGTCCACACTGGCCTGCACTGATTGGTGTCGTACTGACCACAATGGTTGCGGTCACGTCCGTCTTTTTTTTCCGTTCCCGGCTTCAGAGTCAATCTTATTCACGGACGTTGATTGACTGGCTCTCATTGGGAAGCGGAGAGGAAAGCCGGCTCTCGATTGGTGTCTTGTTTGACCCGCTGAGTCTTGCGTTTTTCCTGTTGATCTCGCTGGCATCCCTGTTTTATCTGCTGCTCGACCATTCCTTCTCAGTGCTGCCTGCTCCCCGATCCCGCCGGCAGTTTACTTCACTGCTGTATTTACTCTGCTTCTTCGCAACAGCGGGCATCGTACTGGCGACCAATTTTTTGCAGTTATTCCTGTTCTGGCTGATGTTGTCGATGAGCATGAATCTGCTGCATGAACTGAATCTGCCCGACGAGAGTTCACCGGAAGCACCACACCGACACTGGTGGGGCTGGAATGCGTTCTCTGACGCGATGCTGCTGCTGGCGATTTTTTTAATCAGCGTCAACTTTAAATCGTTGAATTTCCTGACCTGTCTGCAGCCGGATGCGATTCAGGCAGCGTACACACAAAACCGGGTCGCTTTGCCCGGAATCGGGGCGGCACTCTTTCTTGCCGCCCTGCCTCGCCTGAATCTGTTTCCGGCGTCCGCACTGATTGTCTGCCGTAAAACGCCCTGGAATTCATCCTCTTTAGCAGCACTCAGTCTGCTCTCACTTCCCGCAGGTCTGTTTTTGCTACTGCGTACGGCTCCCTATTTTTTCGCGATTCAAGCCAACCAGCGTCTGCTGCTGCAGCTGGGAACCCTGTCTGCGTTCCTGACGCTGTTCTCCGCGATCAGTCTCACGCGCGGTCAGCAGCGAGACCGCGTGTTGTATTGGCTCTCTGCGACGATGGCGGGCATGACGGTTGCCATTCTGGGCATGAGTCGCGGTTCTTCGCTGCATCTGATTCTGGCGCTGGTGCTGCTGCAGACCAGTCTGTTTGCCGTGCTGATCCCCATTCAGCATCGGCTGCAGGAGGGAACGCTGCCTCCGCAATCGATGGGTTCGATTCAAGTCTGCGTGCTGCTGTTACTGACCGCGTCCGTCGCTGGCCTGGGTACGATGTTGAACCCCCTGATCGCGGCCCGAGCCGCCGCACAGAATTTGCGGTCGGAGTTGATGGTCTGGCTGATGCTGTTGATTCTCGCCGGCTATGTCTTTGGCCTGGCCCGGTTTTATTTTTTCCTCAATGCCAGATCCAAATCAGCCGACAGTCGCGCGAATTTTCCTGTGCTGCCGCTGTGGGGCATCACGGTTTTGATTTGTTTGACGAGTGTTTCCGTTTATGTGCGGCTGCCGTTTTTCCCGCAACTCTGGCCGGCGTTGATGACGGGCGACAGCGAGAATCCCTTTGATCGTGACTGGTTGTTCTGCAGTCTGTTTTGTGTGATGCCGCTGGTGGCGCTAGTTCTGGCCTGGATGACGGCGTCGAAAACAGATCGCCGCAAACCCGATGCATCCCCGGAGCCGGCACTGATTCAATTAGGACAGTCGCACTATTATTCGCTCACGTTGTTGAACCGGACGTTGATTCACCCCCTGCAATTTTGTGCGAAATTCGTCTCTCTGTTGGATGAATGGATTCTGGCACTGGGCAGTCGATTTTCTCTGGAGACGCTACCAAATTACTGGGGCCAACTGTTGAAACAGATGCAGAACGGCCAGGTTGCCTTTCAGACGCTGGTTTTGCTGTTCACGCTTTCCATTTTAATTTTCGTGCTGATGGTGTTGCAGATCTAAACGTCGTTTCCTGTTTCCCGTCTTTTGATTCCAGTCCCTTCAATGTGATTGCTTCGAGCCACTCATGAACTCATTCCTGAATGCCATCATTCCCCTGTCGCCTGTATTACTGGTTGTCATGCCAGTCATCGGTGCGTGCTTTGGGTGGGGTGCGTCGCGGCTGGGGCTGGAGTTTACTCGCTGGACCGCGTTTTCCAATTCGCTAGTTTCCTGTCTGATCCTGGCTGCGGTGATGTTCTCTCCTTTCCTGCAGGACGACGAAGACAACCGCCCAACCCGGGCAATTTCCGTCACGCTCAAACTTCCTGCTGCCGAAACGGCGACAGCGGAGGAACGGAACGAGCGGGTTATCAAATGGGCCCTGGATGCGACGGCTGTCTGGTTTCTACTGCTGCCAACCTGCTTGTGGCCTGTGCTGACACTGTTGATTCATCGGATGACGGACGTCTCGCAACAACACTATTTTCTATTAATGTTGTTACAGGCGCTGCTGGCGGGGCTGTTTGTCTCTTTCGATTTGCTCAGCTTTCTTACGTTCCTGATGCTGACGACGTTTTGTCTGCTGTGCCTGATTCGACTGGCCAGCGGCAGCCGTTCGCGTTCCGTTTTTGAGAGTACGATGTATCTGCAATTTCTGGGAGACGGCCTGATCATGGGAGGCCTGATACTGGCGGCGACCGGACATACCTGGATGCAGGGCGTGCTGTTGGAAGGGCCGCAACCTCTGACGCTGCAGTTTGAATCGATCCTGCAGGGAACAGTCAGCGATGTTTCGCTCTACCCAGTTGCCCAAGCGTATTGGAGCACTGTGTCTCCCTGGATTTTTCTGATGTTGCTGTCGGGTTTTGTCATCAAAGGCGCCTTGTTTCCAATACACTATCAGTTGACGCAGTGGTTGAAGTTGCTGCCTGCCCAAGCGGGTTCCGCGCCCGAGGGAATCGGCTGGTATCTGGTACTGCTGACATTGATCACCAAGGTCAGCATTTACGGAATGGTTCGCTTTCTGGTTCCGTTAACGTTTACGGTGGGTGCCAGCCTGTCTTCGCTGCTGACGTTGTGGGGAAGTTTCGGTTTTCTGGTCGCGGCACTGATTGCCAGTTTGAGAAAAGATCTGCTTGGGATTGTGGTCTGGTTTCTGATCGGGCAGACTTCGCTGGTGTTGACGATCTTATTTGCCGCCGATTCGACAGCAGTTTCCCAATACCTGTCATGGAATCTGATTCAGGGGCTGGCATGCTGCCTGCTGTTTCTGGTACTGCCTTTGATTGCTTTAGAAAAACAGAAACGCACTCACAAGCTGTTCATGGGAATCGCCGGCCTGTCTTTATTGACGTTGCTGGGTGTGCCGGGACTGGGAGGATTTACGACGGGATTCGCATTGCTGTGGAGTCTCGCCAATCAGGGCGTTCTGCTCGCGTTGAGTTTTCTGTTGGGAAGCCTGCTGTTTAACCTGGTGCTGATTCGCAGTTTCTGGCGGTTGATGAAAACGGATCTCCCAACGGAACTACCTATAGCCAGTGCAACGCCGGTTCGTTCGCACGAATATATCGGACTCACCTGGCTTGCGTTCAGCCCTGTGGTGTTGCTGATTGTCGTGCTCGGCATCGCACCCGCCACGCTGCTGGAACAGACGCTGCTCCCGCTGATCTCGGTCAGCGAGAGCGTGACTGAAGAACCCGCGGAAAATTGATCAATTGTCGGCGGCTTCAAACAGGGTGCCACTCTGATCGCCATTCTGCGGATCGAATTCATAATGGGAACCGGCGGCTAAGGTGTAAACCTGCAGGCGGTTATTTACCTTGCGTCGGTAAATCAGCGGAGTTGCCGCATCGAAGGCGTGCGATTCACCCGGCTTCAACGTGTAAGGGCCGCCCCAATCGCTGTAAGGACTTTTCAGTTCGTACTCCATATCGATTTTCGTATTATTGGTAATCTTCAACTCGGGCACCGTAAACGTCGCCAGTAACTGCGGAGTGGACCAGTTGACTTTGTTGACGCGGTACAGGCCAAAACCGAGTTCGATATCGGGGATCTCGGCAACGGACGCGGGGCCCTGCTTTGTCCAGCCATCCCAGGCGGACTGCACCAGAGCCTGGAATTTTTGCTGGTTGATTTTGGCATCCTGCGGTTTGTACTCGGGTGCAAAGCGAGCTAAGCCGCCGATGTGTGAGCCCCCTTCCCAGTTCAAGCGCAAGGCACGCTTGGAATAGGTGCGGTCAACAATTTGCGGTTCGACATCCTGACTAACCGAGAGTGAATACTCGGCGTAAGGAATCCAGTCTTTATTGGCAGCCGATTTTTTGATGGCCATCGAAATGGCTGCTTGAGGCACCTCAAATCGGAAGAGATCTCCGTTTGTTTTTTTTGGTTGGCTGGCATCTTCGACCTGAATCGGTTTGGTTAAGACAAGTTCCGACCAGATTTTGACGTCATCGCCGTACTGTTTCAGATCGGGAAAGACCTGCTGCAGTGTTTTGGAATCTGCCAGTGGCGCGAACGAGTGGCCGGGGACATCCTGAACGGGAATGCGGGCGACATCGGCTTCGACCAGCATCTCGGTTAACGGTTTGAGCATGCTGGGCGCGACGCCGACCTGAAGGTCGATCACTTTAGGAATGTCGTTGACCGATCTGCCCAGCGAATTCAGTCGTTTGACTTTGCCGTCAAACTTATCAGGCTCCAGAGCGGCAACACTGAGGCCGAAGCTGATTGAAACGCCTTTTTTGTCCGTGACGACTTCTCGCGGCGCAAGTTTCATCCGCGGTTGATACACGGGTAACGGCCAGATGGCATTGACGACCTGACTGGCTTCGTCGAAGTTGAGTTGTTTTTCCAGTTCTTCCACAAGGCCGGGCACGATCGCCTTCACTTCTGCTTCGATGCGTCCCTTACTGCCGTAGATGCCATCGACGAGGCCGCTGGATACTTTTTCTGAAGTCATGCCGATGCCGCGTGTGGAAACACCGGCGGGACCGGAGACATACCAGTTATCCTGCGGAATGTTGAATCGTGTGCGTATGAGCCGGAGTTTGAGTTGATTATCTTTGATATACGGTTTCACATCAAAACTGAGCCAAACCGGTTTCTGGTGACCGACGCTGACGGAAATCGGTCCCGCAACAGCGGAATGCCGATTACCGGTGACATAGGTGCTACTGATATAGAGATCGACATTCTTAATGCCGAGTTGAATATTCAGAGTGTCGGCTGCATAAGCTTCGACGGCCGCGCGGGCCAGTTCGCCTTTATATGAGATCCCCGTGAATTGCACATCGAAGCCACGGCCTTGCGCGACGGTATAGTCGTAAATGTCGTTGATTGACCCTTCCAGCATATCTGCGGGAACCATACTGGGAACCGCATCGGCCAGTGACTGCAGGAACCGATTTCCCAAACGCACTGAAACGGCGTTATCGATCACCAGGGCAGGCACGAACGGACTGTTGGTATCAGCCTCGGCTGGCAGTTTCAGATCGGGTTTGACCAGAAGCGGCGCGGAATGATCCATGGCGCGACCGGGGTGCTGCATCCAGTCAAACAGAGGCTTGGAATAAGCGACCTTCCAGACATCGTGACCGACGTCGGGTACTTCGGTAAAACGGGGTGTGCCGCCCGCCTGTTTCACTGCGTTGATCATTTTCTCTGATTCTGCGGGAAGAATCGCACGATCATTGGCGCCATGAAAGGCCCAGATTGGCACTTCTTTGAGCTTCGCCGCCCAATCGGTTTTTCCGCCGCCCGCGATCGGAGCGACTGCCGACCAGCGAAGTGGATCTGCCGCCGCCAGACTCCAGGCGCCGTAGCCCCCCATCGACCAGCCGGTTAAGATCTGCTGCTTGCTGTCGACCGAGTAATCTTTCATCACGGTATCAAGAATTTTCAGTGCCCGTTTCGAGTCATCGGTGTTGGCCAGCCAGCCGCCGAGCAAGCTCTCTTTCATGTTTTCTGCCTGAGGGAAGACGACAAGAAAGGGAAACGTTGAAGCCTGCTGTTTGACGATCGGGCCTAAACCGACCTGGGTCTGCTTGAGACCATCGTTGCCCCGTTCGCCCGCACCGTGGAGAAACAGAATCACGGGATATTTTTTTTCGGGTGAATAGTTCTTGGGAACAAAGACCACATAGCGATGTTCGCCGGCCGCGTCCTTATAAACGGCGTTCACAAATCCGGTCTGGGTCGGCTTCGTTTGCGCCGGGAGGGTTGTGGTGATTCCCAGAAACGCCAGAGTGAGTAAAAGCAAAGAAAACCGGTACGCAAACATCGATCGAATTCGTGTCGTTTGCATCAATACAATCCGTTTCCAGATTCCGCAGAATCAATTCAGGGGAGTGGTTCAATCCGTGAGTGAGAGAAACCCGTGTCGTTCGTTTTTGAGCCGACAGACTATCCATTACGTCGATTTTTGTTCGGCACAGCCTGACTGTCAACAGAACGCGGGTTTCCACTGGCGATCTTAGACGCGACGTGAACACGACACCTGGGATCATTTTTTTAAAAAACGTCAAAAACCCGGTGGAATCTCTGCTCTCTGACTCGTTATGAACTTAGATACGAAGAATTTGTGAATTTTTTTGACGGGATCAAACCAACAACAGATTGTGAGGCTGCTTTGAAAATTCGACTGCTGACACTCTGTTCTCTCGTTCTGTGTGGGAGTGCTGCACCACTGTCGGCATTTCCCCCGCCGGGATTTGGTCCTCCCTCTTCCGGCCCTCTGCCAAAGAGTCAGATACAGATTACCGTGAAAGACGGTTATCGCTATATCAGTTCGAACGGGATTCCCGATCATCAACCGGGGCGATTTCCGAATCGAAATAATCCGAATACCATCCGGCCGCAGCGTTACCAGTTCCGGGTTCCCGCTGAACCGAAAATAGCCCGCAACACCACCGCCAATTCTCATTCACCGTTTGGCATTGCGATCAACGGGGTCGTGTTCGATGCAGAGACAGCGGAGTTCTGGAACCGCGATCGTCGCTCCGGCTGGAACTATGAAGCCAAGTCCGGAAAGATCAATCTGGGACTCGATCAGAGTAATGCGCATGTTCAACCCACGGGCAGTTACCACTATCACGGCTTACCGACTGGTCTGATTTCGAATTTGAATAAAAGCAAAGCGGTGACACTGATCGGCGTCGCCGCAGACGGATTTCCGATCTATGGGCAGTATGGCTACACGGATGCGAAAGATGCTTCAAGTGAAGTACGAAAAATGAAATCCAGCTATCGAATCAAAAAAGGGACTCGCCCGAATGGTCCTCGCGGAAAATACGACGGCACCTTCGTGGCCGATTACGAGTACGTGGAAGGTGCCGGCGATCTGGATGAATGCAACGGCCGATTCGGTGTGACACCTGAATATCCCGATGGCATTTACCATTATTACATTATCGAAGAGTTTCCGTTTATTCCCCGCTATTTTCGCGGAACTCCCGACAGCAGTTTCCAGAGACGTGGTCCTAGACCGGGGGGGCGTGGCCCCGGACGCGGCGGTTTTGGTCCACCAGGACAAAGTAGACAGCGAGGTGGTTTCGGCCGTAGTCAATAACAAGGAGGAGGATTTGACAGAGCGGCGTATGTCATCCGAATCCCTCTCGGTCAGGAAGCGCCTGCGACTATTCTTCCTGGCCGAGATGAATTCTCATTCAAATCGAAAGGAACAAACAGATGCTTAGAGCGTACGCGTTTTGGATTTGTCTTCACGCATACGGTTACGTGCCCGTGAGAGTGTCGGCCCGATCGAATTCTCGGGGATATCCAATTCGCTACTGATCTGCTGGTAGGACTTTCCCTGCAGATGGTATTGCTCCACAATCTGTGCATCTGCGGGCGGCAGTTGCTTGATCATGTTCTGGATCTCTTCCTGATCTTCCAGCGCCTGTTGATGCCGCGTTTCTTCAGAGATTGATTCCAGTTTGGATTTGGTGGAAACATGCCCCAATGCTTCAGCCATCCGGCGTTCCACCATTTTTTTTACCACAACACGACGAGAGACGACCGTGAGGTAGGTCGCCAGTGAACTGTTACCCCGAAAGTTTCGCAGGACGCGGTAGTCATTCGCCAACAGAACCAGAAAGACTTCTGAGAGCAGATCTTCGACATCGTTGTCGGTGACACGAATACTGCGGGCATGGGCAGTGTGATGAATTACATGCGTGAACAGGCCGATAAACCGGTCAACGAAATCCTTCCATGCACCCGGCTCTTCCGCCAGACAGCGTTTGAGCAAATTTTTATCAATATCCGTGAGAGCCACAAATCGCCTCAATTCATTAAAACGGCTGCCAGCTGGCAGCAAGCGAGTTAAGCCTGCACCTCATTATACACCTGAGTCAAAGATCCGTGTTGCAAAAAAACAACCGAATTCCAAAAGCGGAATAGACCTGATCACTAGTAGTAAAATCTGAGTATTTTGCTCGCGAACTTTACTAGGATCTATGATTTAAGGCAATACGATCCCTGAAATAAACAAAAGCACACATCTTTGCCTGCTATTTGCCTACTTATAAAGACGTCTGCGACGACAATTCCTAACCCAGAAAAGTGAACACAAACTCAGTAAATGTCGCTTATTTCTTTTTTTCGGGGGCCGCGATACTCTCTGTCGATGCGACAGGTCTGCGATAAATCAGCAGGAGAACACCGGCGATGACCAGCGGAATACTGAGCATCTGCCCGACGCTGAGGGGTAACCCTTGTGCAAATTCGGCTTGTCGCAGCTTGAAGAATTCCAGCACAAAGCGGGCGGTAAAGACCAGAACAAAGAACAGACCAACCAGTAAGCCGCCAGGGGTTGCCGCACGATACTTGCGGTAGAGCAGATAGAGAATGAGAAAAATGCAGCCGTAGCAGAGTGATTCATACAGCATCACCGGATGCCGGGGCGTCATCTGAGCTTCTTTGTCGAGTTCCAGACCATTCACAAAGATCACCGCCCAGGGAACATCGGAAGCGCGTCCCAGAATTTCGGAATTGAAAAAGTTGCCGATGCGGATGAAAAAGCCGGCCAGTGCGACGGGAATCGCTAAACGATCCATCAGCCACAACAGGGATTGATCCTTGTGTTTCCGTGAGTAGAGCCAGGCGGAAATGGTAATGCCGACGGCGGCACCGTGACTGGCCAGGCCGCCTTTCCAGATTTCCAGAAAGCGAATTGGTTTCTCAAAAAAGTAAGCGGGATGATAAAACAGGCAATGTCCTAACCGGGCACCGACAATCGTTCCGATCACCATATAGATCAGCAGCGAATCGACATCGTCGACGTTTTTGTTTTCCGTGCGATACATCCAGCGGAGCAGAAGATAGCCGCAGATGAAACCGGCGGTGAAAAAGAGACCGTAATAACGGATCTTAATCGGGCCGAATTCAAACAGGATACGGTTAATGTCCCACGACAGATGGGCGATCACTGAATACACGTGACTCATTACTCCCGAATTCAAAAATGGGCGTTCTGATTAATTCTGTGATTTCAGAACGGCTCAAATATGCTATGCTTATCAGACCGAAAGATAGACCATTCGTCACTTTAAGCCTAGTCCGAATTCCGTTTTATTAGCCTGTTTCGGTTTTTATTAACCTGTTTCAGGACGACCTCTAGTGCTTTGTCAAGCTAGAAATTGAGGGTTAGGAGTGTTGTTTACGTGCTCCGTTGTCGCACTCTCGTGATATCTATCAACCCAAAATTTAAAAATGACACTCCACTAGTATATTCGCCCGTCGACTTCAGAAAGGTTGCTTGCCTGATGAACACCCTCGTTCCCAGACTAGTATCCGGTGCCCTGGCTGGCATCTCCGGTCTGGCATTATGGGAGATCGTGCAACTCAAAGGGGCGGTCCTCGTAGAGCGCCCTTCCCTGGCTTCGGCAGCAGCCGCCTGCTGCGTGGTGTCTGCTCTGATCGGAGTCGCCGGCTGCCTGGTGCCCAACCGCTTTTGGGAACAGGTTCTGCAAAAAGCAAAAAACGGATGCCGCATTTTTTCTGAGGCGACGAATCCCGCGGATCACTGGCTGGGCAGTCTGTTGCTCTCGTTTTCGATGATTGTGTATTTCGTGGTGATGATCAATCTGATTCCGCAGCAACCGAAGCCGGCGAACAATGATCAGGCCGCGTTTCTGACGCAGGCCAAAACGGTTCAGGAATCCGGGGGCGCGACGGTTTTGATGCGTCAGCTGTTTGCGGGAGACTACAAGGAAGCCAACCAGCACCCGCTCTACGTCGCGTTGCTCTCATTCTTTCCTGACTATGAAGCGGGCAAACGCCTGTCGGCGATGTTCGGTTTATTGGCTCTGTTGATTTTCTCAATCGGAATCGCGCGGCAGTATGGAAATCTGACAGGAGGGCTGACGGGGTTTTTACTCAGTGTGAATGTCGCCTATTGCCAATTGACGGGGCGGGTCGTCTGTGAAGGGCTGCTGTTATTTTTTGTCGCCTGCCTGTGGCTGATTGTGTTACGACTGCCCGATCTCAGAGCGGCTCTCAAAATTCCTTATGTGCCTTTGATTGGGTTGGGGCTGATGCTGGGACTGGCGTGGCTCACGAAAGGAACGGCGCTATTGTTGCTGCTGGGGCTCTTACTCTGGCTCTGTTCGTATGCAGTGAACTGGAGTGGGCTCTGTTCGCGATTCAAAAAACAAAGTCACACGAATACTGAAAGTGCCGCCGCACCAACGCAGACTCAAACAACAACCGCTTCGTTGAAAACGATTCTGGTCAGCGTCTGCCTGCTGGTGGCGAGTTTCGCGGTAATCGCCTCGCCGTTGCTGGTGCGAAATGCGCGCGTGTATGGCAGCCCGACGTTTAATGCGAATTCGTATCTGATGTTTCAGGATGAATTCACGGAGCCGCATGCCCTGGCAAAGCAAGGTTCACTCAGTCAGGCCGCCCGGAACTATTTGCAGACTCACTCGGTAGCCACCATCGTCAAACGCGAAGTGAAAGGGCTCTTGTGGCAGGTCTTCATTTTCCTGCGCAGTCTGGGGCCGCTCCCGTTTGAAGAAGGGCGATTGTTCTTTGGCCTGTTGGCGGTGCCGTTTCTGCTGGTGGGACTGTTGTCGGAAACGGGGCCGGCACGACGCTTGTATTTGATCTGGATGCTGCTGTTCTGGCTGGCGTTTGCCTGGTATCTGCCGATCGCCGCCGGAGAACGGTTCCTGATGCCGTTGTTACTGCCAACGCTGGCGTTTGTCAGCCTGGGTCTTGTGCGGGCCGGCCAGGTGATTCTGCAACGGCGGGCTGCCTGACGGTTTGCACCCGTGAGTGCGTGATGTTCATCTCGGCGAATCCACGTCTCTCAGGTACGATTTTTTACTGTCATCCTGTGTGGGATTTCCCCGGGTCCGTTCCGCGCGTGAATAGGAATGGAATCCTGGAACCAGCACTGTCGGACAAGCCGACAGTGGCACACACTAGTGGCACACACCAGTGGAACAGGACATTGGACTTTTGGACTCGTCATGTTTTTTTCTACACCGAAAAGACACGAAAGGGTGGGTTCGGATGCAATCCGGCCTGAGCACAGCAAGCAGGAGATTCCAGAGATAACGAAGAAATACCGGGAAACTTGCCTCACCCAATCAAACTCATCGTGTGCCACTGACCGTCTTGTCCGGCAGTGCAAACCATTTACCAATTCTAAGTGATAGAAATGCAGGAGAGACTGACAGCATGATCAAAGAAGAGAAACAATGGGATGAAAACGTGATAAACATGTTTGTTTTCCTGCATTTCATTCTGTTTGTTGTTCGCATACCACAGATCATCGCGAACGGCGTGAGGCTGTCAATCCGCTTTGGTGCCGAATTGTGTCAGACTGTGGTTCATGCAGTGCGGAGCGGTGTTGGTTCTGTGCGGAATGTGGTCCGAAGTGTGTCGACCCGCATAAAAAAAGCAGGTGTTATGCGGTTAGTTCAGAGCGTTGTGCAGGTGTGTGAATTAAAAAACGCCCTGTTTTTGATGATGGAAAAGTCAGCAGTCGTCAACATTGGGAACTGCACGGTTCAGTTCTCTCGCGCGCGACGCGCAACTGCAGAGTTTCACGAAGGGCACCGCGGTGTCAAGCTGATTTCCATGCTGAAAATTGCGAAGTCAGATACGAAAAGTTCACTGAAAAAATGGAACTGTCAGAAATATTTAATTGGCGACCTGTTCTTTTTTCCTCAAGAGAGGCATCAATAATGGATAGAGCCAGAGTGCGATACAGAAAATGCCGAGGCCTGCGGAAATCGGACGATTGAAGAAGGAAAGGAAACTGTCATCCTTGGTCAGGTTCTGTACGAAGGATTGTTCTAACTGGCTGCCGAGGATGATGCCGAGTACCACGGGTCCGAGCGGGATCGCGAAGACTTCAAGAAAGAATCCTAAGATGCCCATGCCGAGCATGACCCAGACATCGAAGTAACTGCCGTTAATGGAATAGGAGCCCACGACACAGAACATCAGAATCAAAGGCATCAAAATACGGCGGGGAACGCGTACGAGTTGGGCGCCGCTGCGAATTGCCAGAAAGCCGAGCGGGATGAGCAACAGATTCGCGACAATAAAGGTGAGATAGATGCCATGCACGAGCACAAGTTGATCGGGGTTTTCAAAGATCGCGGGGCCGGGAGTAATATTTTTCATGAGCAGCACACCAATCACAATCGCCGTAACCGAGTCGCCGGGAATTCCCAGAACCAGAGCGGGAATCCAGGCACCCGCGAGTGCGGAATTATTCGCACTGGTGGCATCGCCGACGGCGTCGAGCGATCCTTTGCCGTATTCTTCGGGGGTCTTGGAGAATTTTTTGGAGACCGCGTATGAGATCCAGGCAGCAATGTCGGCACCGGCGCCGGGAATCATGCCGATGGTAGAGCCAATGCAGCTGGAACGAAACCAGCTGAATTTGCGTTTCCAGAGCTGGGGTAGAACGCCGCCGAAGACGGGCTTTAAATGTTTCCACAGAGAATGGTCGTCTTCCTTGATATGTGCTGATTCCAGTTTTTCGGCTACTTCGTCGGTTTTGGAGGTCAGGCAATTTCGAAAGACTTCTGAAAGGCCGAACAGACCAATCATGGCAGGAATGAAATTGATGCCGGTAAAGAGTTCATCAAAGCCAAATGTAAACCGGGGAACGCTGTGGACTTCACTCAGGCCGACGGTGGAAAACATCAGCCCGATCATCAGTGCCAGGGCACCTTTGAGTCGCGAGCCTGTGGAAACGATGGCCGCACAGCTCAAGCCCAGTACATACAACCAGAAGTATTCGTACGTCGTAAACTGAAACGCAATTTTTGCCAGGAGAGGCGCCGCGAGAATGAGAATCAGAGCACCGAACAGGCCGCCCGCCACGCTGAAGACCAGCGAGACTCCCAGAGAGGTTTCATGCAGACCTTGCCGGGTGAGGGAATACGCATCGTCGGTATATGCTGCCGACGACGGAGTCCCCGGTATGCGGACCAGCGTTGTCGGTATATCGCCGGCAAAAATACTGCAGGCTTCAAGAGTCACGATCGTAGCGATCGCGGTGAGATTGTCCAGATAAAATGTGAGCGGGATTAACAGAGCGACCGCCATGGTCGCCGTCAATCCGGGAATGGAACCAACAAACAAGCCGTAGACGGCTGAGAGGAAAATCACCAGCAGCACCTCGGGAGATGCCAGATTCTGTAACGCGGTAATGAATGATTCCATGTTGTTACTTCAATGCGTTTGACGACAGACGGAATAAGAAGGGAGACGTGTGTAGTGGCTTACCAGCCCAATAAACCTCGCGGCAGCGGGACACGCAGGAGCTGGGCGAACAGGGTATATATGCCGGGAACGAAACAGACGACGATCAACGCGCTCATCCACCAGCGAGTGCCAAATTTCCACAACAGCAGGAACAGAATGGCGCCGGCTGTCAGAATGAAACCCAGTTTTTCTGCAAACAATAAGTAGGCCACGATTCCAAGGAGGACGAGAATGGTATTTACAATTCCCTGAGAGGTGACGGTCTCACTGGAAACATCCGGCGCCAGGGCGTGGACTTTTTTCTGGACGGCCAGACAGACTAAAATGAAACAACTGGCAACAGCGAGCATCGCCGGAAAGACGAGCGGCCCGGTGCCTCGAGAAGACATCTGCCTGAAGGCGTCGCTTGTTAAAAGTTTTCCCAGTGTTTGATCATTCGATTTCAGAAAGCCGGCGAATTCATCATCAGCGCGGTAGCGGGTACTTAACCCGGCGGCCTGCATGAATTCGGGAAACGTTTTGTCTTGCACGACGGCTTCGCCGCTGGTGATTTTTTTCATCGCGCTGGATATTTTCTCAACAATGGGCTGAGGTGTATCCAACGGAAGTGCCAGGCCGTTCCAGCCTGAGATCGACCAGTCCATGCCTTGCGACTTAAAGGTGGGGACATCTTTGAATTCCGCCAATGGTTCTTCGGTCATCACGCCCAGGCAACGAACCTGCCCCGATTCAAACAGTGTTTTCGCTTCGGGCAGACTGCAGCAGACCAGATCGACTCCGCCACTGGCCAGTTCCTGTAAAGAGGGCCCTGCGCCGTTCATGGGAATCCATTTGATATCGTCGGCATTCAACCCGCTGAAATCGAGCCAGCCCGCCAGAGCCAGGTGCCAGATCCCGCCACTGGCGGTTCCGGTCGCGGTTAATTTTCCGGGGTTCTGTTTAACGTAGTCCTGAAGTTCCTGCATGCTGTGAAAAGGAGAATCGTCTTTGACAAAAACGGCCGCCGCTCCATCAACGAGCGAGATAATCGGAACCGCATCCTGATACGTCAGCGAGGTCAGGTCTTGCCAGTGCAGCATGTTTAATTCGCCGGTGATTACCGCCAGCGTGTAGCCGTCGGGACGGGCATTCAAGCCACGACTGTGACCGGTGACTCCTCGCCCGCCTGTTGCATTGATCACATTGACGGGAACCCCGAGTTCCTGTTCGAGAAAGACCGCGACCTGCCGGGAGGTACGATCCGTTGCTCCGCCAACCGACCAGGGACAGATGATGGTGATGGGACGATCGGGATAATCGTCTACCGATTCGGAGGCACAGCCGCTGAATAACATCAGACAGAGCAGGAGCGGCCAATATCGAACTGTCGTGTTAGTGAGCGCGTTTTGATTCATCAGTTCAGTACCGAAAATGCTTTCCTATATTTTTTCTGTAAAAAACCGGCTTTCAAAGCGGGCTTCTGTATAAAGGATGCAGAGAGAGAAACAGCCTGTCAACGACCAGCTAATACGGGTTAGAGGGAATCAGCAAGTTCCATTGAATTAGTTAACAACCAAAAAAATTGAAACTCTGCAGGAGTCTATCGGGTAGAATTCAGGAGAGCGGGCGTTTGCATCATAAATCTGCCTCTTCACAAGAGATCCGGTGATGTCTGATCTTGCAAAATGGTCAGACAGGAGGTTAGGCTATATGCAAAGAATCCTGCCAAATAACTACCTGCCTCAGTTTGATCGTGTGCAATCGTCGCGCTCACTGCTTTCGAATTTGAACCACACGAAAGCAATCAGCCTGAGAACCCACCCGAAGGTTTGACTAGAATGCGAATGATCGAGACCACTTTCCATTTCTTGCCACGAACACTTTCCCGGGGAATTTTCTATTCTCTGGGCTGTCTGCTGTTATTGACCAACCCCGCTTTGACGAACGCAGAGCTGTCGAGTGTTGAGAAATCGGAAAAACAGTTTCAATCAAATGTCAAACAATTTATCACGAAATACTGTCTCGACTGCCATACGGGTGATGAAGCAGAAGCCGGCCTGTCGCTGGAGAAATACAATACCCGATCCAGCATTCTGGAACAGCGGGAAGCCTGGGGAAAAATTGTCAAACGCATTCAGATTCAATCGATGCCCCCGAAAGACGCCGGAACTCTGCCGACCGATAAAGAACGGGAAGATGTTCTGGCCTGGTTTGACGATGCCTTATACGGAGTCGACTGTTCGGGCGATGTAAACCCTGGTCGGGTTACGATCCGGCGATTGAATCGTAATGAATACAACAACACAATCCGCGACCTGGTCGGCATTGATTTTCAGCCTGCGAAAAACTTTCCCTCCGATGATGTCGGTTACGGTTTTGACAACATTGGTGATGTCCTGTCATTGCCGCCACTGTTGATGGAAAAGTATCTGGATGCTGCGGAACAGATTTCAGAGAAGGCCATTTTTGCAAACACTCCTGAGAGTTATCCCTGGACGAAGATCCCGGAGAAAAGCTTTAAGAAAGAGGGGGCCGTCAATATCAGTAAACGCAGCGCCGGTTTTCACTCGCGCGGCACGATCCTGGGAACGATCAATCTGAAACAGGCGGGCCAATATGAATTTCGGATTGTTGCCGGCCAAACTCCGGCGGGTAAAGATCCAGCGAAGATGGAAGTCAAGCTGGATGGAAAACTACTGAAAACATTTGATGTCAAAGCAAACAGAAGCGTTCCCAAAACCTTTACTTTCCCCAAGGCGATTTCACTGCCGAAAGGGAAGCACGTCCTTTCGATCTCCTTTTTGAACGACTTTTACGATCCCAAAGGACCGCCGAAAAAACGAGACCGCAACCTGTATGTGTTCGACGTAGCATATAAAGGACCACTGGGCCAGCTTCCCTCTGATCTTCCGAAATCACACAATGAAATCATCACCTGTACTCCCGACAGTCGGCGATCAGTTCGTTATTGTGCAGAGAAGATTTTACGAGACTTTGGGACACGGGCTTTCCGTCGCCCCGTCAGCCGTGATGAAGTCAAACCTGTCGTCGAGCTGGTCGAAGCGACGGTGAAATCAGGCAGAACGTTCGAGCAGGGAATCCAGGTGGGAGTCCAGGCGATTCTGGTCTCGCCTCACTTCCTGTTCCGCATTGAAGGCATTCAGAATCCTGGCGGCAGCGGTGACGTGCAGAATGTCGCCCAGTACGAAATTGCATCGCGGCTGTCTTACTTTTTGTGGAGCAGCATGCCGGACGAAAGACTGTTCAGTCTGGCAGCACAAGGGCGGCTCACCGATCCACGCACCTTGCAGGTAGAAGTCAAACGCATGCTGGCAGATCCCAAGTCGGAAGCATTCGTCGAGAACTTTGCCGGTCAGTGGCTGAATCTGCGTAACCTGGAAGAGTTGACTCCCGATCCTCGCAAGTTCCGCGGCTTCAGTACGCAGTTGAAAGAAGACATGCGACATGAAACGGAAGAATTCTTTGCTCACATCATGAAAGAAGATCGGAGCGTGATCGAATTCATCAACGCCGATTACACTTTTATGAATGAACGGCTGGCAAAATTTTATGGTAACAAAGAAGTCAAAGGGGAAGAATTTCAGAAGGTCAAACTCGATAAGACGAGACGGGCAGGACTGATTACCCAGGCCAGTATCCTGACACTGACTTCGAACCCTGGACGGACTTCTCCGGTAAAACGGGGAAAATGGATTATGGAAAATATTCTGGGAACGCCCCCCCCTACACCTCCACCGAATGTGCCTGAGCTGGAAGAATCAGCCAGTGCGAAGCCCAATGCAACATTACGGGAGCAGCTGGCGTTACACCGAAAAATTCCTGGTTGTGCTGCTTGTCATGATCAAATGGACCCCCTGGGGCTGGGATTTGAAAATTTCGATGCCATCGGGCGCTGGAGAGATAAAGAAGGCCGGAATAAAATTGATTCATCGGGTCTGTTGCCCAGTGGTGAGTCTTTCAACGGACCGATCGAATTAATTACAATTCTGGAACAGCAGAAACAGGGATTCTGCCGATCTTTAACAGAGAAGATGCTGACTTATGCCATTGGTCGTGGAGTAGAGTTCTACGACAAATGTGCCATTGATGAAATCACCGCGAACTTTACCGCCAAGGGATATCGCTTTTCGGCGCTCGTCACCGAAATCGTACTCAGCGATCCTTTCCTGAAAACGTCAAAGAGGTCCTCAAAATGACACAGCTTCTGAAACGTCGTACCTTTCTCAAAGGAATCGGAACCACAATGGCGCTGCCATTGCTGGAGATCATGCAGCCCCATTCCAGTCTGGTCTCGGCTGCAGCCGCCACCGCCGGAAAAGCTCCTGTGAGAACCGCGTTCATCTTTTTCCCCAATGGAGTCATTGGCCCTTCGTGGATGCCAAAGACCACCGGAAGCGGCTATGAATTACCCAAATCCCTGAGGCCGCTTGAAAGTCTGAAATCGGACATCAACGTGATCTCGGGATTGGCTCAAATCAATGGACGTGCTCTAGGCGACGGTGCCGGCGATCATGCTCGCAGTGCTGGGGTGTATCTCACCAGCTCCCACCCGACCAAAACCAGTGGTGCCGACATCAAAGCCGGCATCTCGGTCGACCAGGTGGCTGCACAACAGGTCGGACACCAGACTCGACTTCCATCTCTGGAGCTGGGTCTGGTTCGCGGACGTAATGCAGGCCAATGTGACTCCGGTTACAGTTGTGCTTACTCATCCAATATTTCCTGGCGAACACCTTCGACTCCGACGGCAAAAGAAATTGTACCGAAACTGGCATTCGAACGTTTGTTCGGTGGTGGTGCGGAACGAGAAAAACAGCGTGCCCGTCATATGAAAGATCGCCAGAGTATTCTGGATCTGGTCAAGCATGACGCCGATCAGCTGAAAAAACAGCTTGGCAAAAGTGACAAACGCAAGATCGACGAATATTTTTCCAGTGTCCGTGAGATTGAACAGCGAATCGAACGCAGTACGCAACACGAAAAAATTAAGCCACCTGAAATGCAACTGCCCGCTGGTATTCCCAGTGATCTGGAGGAACATATCCATCTGATGTATGACCTGCTGGTTCTCGCATTCCAGACGGATACAACACGCATTGCAACCTTCATGGTTGGCAATGCCGGCAGTAACCGCACCTACCCGATGGTGGGCGTGAATTCGGGACATCACGAATTGTCTCACCACCGCAACGATGAAAAGAAAATGGCCGATATTCAGAAGATTGATGAATATCTGACGAGCCAGTTTGCTTACTTCCTGAATCGCCTGCAATCAACGCCGGAAGGGAACAGTAATCTACTGGACAATTCCATGATCTGTTACGGTAGTGCACTCGGCGATGGAAATCGTCATACACACCATGATCTGCCGATCATACTGGCGGGTAAAGGTGGCGGTACGATTAAGACCGGCTACCATCATCAATTACCAAGCGAAACGCCACTGAGCAATCTGTTTGTCTCAATGCTTGATCGTGCAGGTGCTCCCGTGCAATCGTTTGGTGACAGCACAGGTCGTCTGACAGTCATCGACTCGTAGTACGACTGACGCGATTCAATATATTTACTTTGTTCAGGCTGCTCACTCGATCCAGTGGGCAGCCTGTTTGCGTTTCAGATTCGTATAGACACATATTTCGCTCTGTCTTAACATGCGCCTCAATTCGCACAGCTTACACAGACAACCCCACATTCACCAGAACATGCACCTGGTATGGAAACCTCTCTGCATCGTCAATTGAAATCGTATTATGCACCGAATGCAGATTGCGAGGAAATCACCCTGGGTTCCTACCGCATTGATGCCGTCGACGGTGATCGCCTGATCGAAATTCAGCACGGCTCGCTGGGAGCAATCCGGGACAAAGTCAGATGTCTGTTGAAAGACCATGACGTGCACGTCGTCAAGCCAATTGCCATTCGCAAGTATCTGGTCAAGCGGAAGAAAAAAAACGGCGAACCGATCTCGGCTCGTTTCAGCCCCAGCCGGGGATCGGTGTTTGATCTGTTTGAAGATCTGGTTCACTTTACGAATGTGTTTCCGCATCCACGGCTGACGCTGGAAGTAGCGCTGACAATTCAGGAAGAGCATCGGATCGCCCGCAAGCCACGACGCTGGAGGGGAAAAGATTATCGGGTCGAGGATCGGGTATTGCGTTCGGTTGAAGAGCAAATTGAACTCACTACGGCGTCAGACCTCTTGAACCTGATTCCGGGAAAACTTCCTTCTCCCTTTCATACAAAGCATCTGGCAGAAGCAGCCGGCGTCCAGCGGTGGCTGGCACAGAAGATGGCGTACTGCCTGCGCAACACGGGTGCGATTACTTTGGTGGGAAAAGAAAAAAACGCGTTGCTGTATGAAATCGCGGCCGAAGAGCAGGCCGCTGCGTAATAGAAAAAAGGAAACTCCCGAAAAGATTAATTGTGAGCTTCAATCACAATAGATTTGACTACCAACCAACTTTCTCAAAATCCGTATAGAGCCATCAAGTCCTAGGCTGCCGCTGACACTTATAGGCCATTAAATTCGGCAGTCAAAACAACCCAAGTTGTCATCCGTATTGACACAAGCGGTTTTTTCCGGGAGTTCCCCTATCTGACTTTATCAATCCCGTCCGGAATGCAATCTGTCATCACCTAAGACTTAACTACTAGACCGTATTAACAGATAGAAACTGATCGCAAATATATGACTAAAAAGTCAAATACTGACGCGTCATTCAATCAAAATACGGTTCGTGGCTGAAACACCTCTGCCTGTTTTAAAGTTGTTCTCGAAAGATCAATTTCATCAGACTTCGATGCCTATTTAGGTTTTGACTGGAAACAGTCCGAGTCGGAATGGCAGTAAAATAAGTTTACTCAGGTGGCATGTTTTTTGAGATCGAAAGATGTTTTAAATGAAAACGGATTCGAGCTCTGTGACAAACCAAACCTAATTCTCAGGGTAACTTTTCTTCCCAAAGAGTCAACATAGATGAGAAGAAAAAGCGCACGAAAAAAAAATTCGTTTTTTTCGATCAGGATAGATTACCGAACGTTGACACTTGCGTTTCTGTTTACATTCTGAAAGTCACACGCATCAACGATCGTGTTTTCATTTTTGCAAACAGCAAATAAACGCGGTGTTGATTACAGGATACCCTTGGAAGAAGGGACTCCCTGTTGGCGAGAGTCAATCGAAACCGCCTGTCTCAGCGCACGCGCGGTACCTTTGAATAAACCTTCTGCAATATGATGGCTATTCGCGCCGTGATGCAGTACCTGATGCAGGTTTAATAATCCATTCGAAGAGAACGCCTGCCAGAATTCGCGCACCAGTTCAGTATCGAACTGTCCCACTTTTTCAGTCGGAAAATCGACCTTGAAAATGAACCAGGAGCGGCCGCTTAAATCGAGAGCCGTTGTGACGAGTGTTTCTTCCATGGGAATGGTCATCGAACCATAACGCGTGATTCCCTGTTTATCCCCCAACGCTTCGTTGAGCGTTTTTCCCAGACAGATTCCGACATCTTCTACCGTGTGATGATAGTCAACATCGAGATCGCCGTTCGCTTTGATGGTCAAATCAAACAAGGCATGTCGGGCCAGCAACGTGAGCATATGATCGAAGAAACCAACGCCCGTCTGGATATCTGATTTGCCACTGCCATCCAGCTCCAAGGTTAATTCGATCTGGGTTTCGGCGGTCTCACGTTTAATGGATGCTTTGCGACTCATCTTAAGGGGACTCATGTGTTAAAGGATCAAGGTTTCAGCTTTATAATCTTACAGCCCGGTGATTGATTCTCAAAAATGCATCAGCAATGCCGAAGGACTTGGTCCGAATTCCCATGCTGGTCGGCGGTGTGAATCGTATAACCGGTTTAACCCGACCTGAGCGAAAGGCAAGCTATACCCGATTTAACAATGATTCAGCCGATCTCGCGTAAGGCATCGACGACCTGCCCGACCTCTTCGTCGGTCCCGACCGTGATTCTGAGTCCGTCCAGAACGCCTTCTTCCAGAGAAAACTTCATATAACGCACCAGAATTTTGCGACGTTTCAATTCCTGATAACGACGTTCATGTTCGCGATCGGGGTGAGTACACCAGACAAAATTCGTCTGGCTGTCGACCGCTTCAAATCCCAGATCACTGAGTTGTGTAATCAGCTGATTGCGCGTCGTTCGAATTCGATTCGTATTGGCCTGCATCCAGTCCTGATCTTTGAGTGCCGCCGTCGCAGCTGCCAGGGAAAGCGTGTTGCAGTTATAACTGTCCTTGACCTTTCGCATGCCGCGAATCAGCTCCGGATGCGCGACGGCAAAGCCGAAGCGAATGCCCGCCAGACTGTACGACTTACTCAGAGTGCGAGTAACCACAATCTTTTCACCGAAGCCGGCCTTTAACACTTCACACCGGTGTGGTCTGTCACAAAAATCGCCGTAGGCTTCATCCAGCACGAGGACTCCCTCTGTGGGAATCAACGACAAAAGGTCTTCATCGGGCCAACGGTTTCCGGAAGGCGCATTCGGATTGGGCACAAACAGAATTTTACTTTTTGCTGCGACTTCCAGTGCATCGGCGACAGGCCAGTTCCAGTCGGGCTGGAGTTGAATTTTCTGAAACCGGGCTCCCTGAATTTCTGCCAATGTTTCATACAATGTGTAACTGGGATAAGGCGCAGAAACGATTTCATTCGGATCTACAAACGTCCGCATCAGAATCGTTAATATTTCATCACTGCCATTTCCGGGCAGGATCCAGTCAGGATCGACCTGAAACAATTCAGATGCAACTTTCCGAAATTCTGTCGCAAGCGGATCTGGGTAAATATTCAAACGCCCTTCGAGGGCCTTCTGTACAGCCTCTTTCACATCCGGCGAGGGAGGGTAGGGATTCTCATTGGTATTGAGTTTGACCCAGCCAGATTCCTGAGGTTGCTCACCGGGAGTGTAGCCTTCCATCTTTTGAACTTGAGTACGAAACAGACTCATATTGTTGATCTCTATAAAAGCGAAATAGTTGGCCCGTCTGAGTATTCATCGGATTTCCCGATAAGAACCTGAAATAAGACAAGTTAATCCAGACAAGAGTTCTCAAAAAAGTGAAGTTCGTTTCCAAAATTTCGAACTTCAGAAAAACCCCTGCAAACATAGCGACTAACCCTTGCCTTAGACATTAAACAGGAAGTGACAGATATCACCGTCCTGCATAATATATTCTTTCCCTTCGACGCGAAGTTTGCCGGCTTCTCGGATCGCTTTTTCGGACTTATATTCTTCCAGGTCAGCTACCGAATAAATTTCTGCACGAATAAAGCCGCGTTCAAAATCAGAGTGAATGACACCCGCGGCCTGGGGACCAGTCGCTCCGATAGGGATCGTCCAGGCACGAATTTCGATTTTCCCGGCAGTGAAATAACTCTGCAGTCCGAGGGTGTGGTAAGCAGCACGGGCGACGACAGCTAGTGCCGGTTCTTCCAATCCAACGCTCTCGAGCATTTCCTTACGATCGGCTTCATCCAGTTCGGCGATCTCAGCTTCCAATCGACCGCAGACGGGAACCACGTCGCCCCCTTCTTGAGCGGCACGTTCCCGAACCCGTTGTACAAGTTCCCCTTCTCCGAGAACATCATCTTCATCGACATTTGCCAGGTAGAGAACCGGCTTGGCTGTCAGGAACTGATATCCTTTGAAGATTTTCTGCTGATCCGGATTATCAAACGTCAACCCACGCAGTGGTTGTTCCTGAGACAATCTTTCCGCACACGCCTCCAGCACGACCAACCGCGACTTTGCTTCCGCATTCCCTGACCGGGCTGTTTTGGCCGCTTTGACTTTCGCAGATTCAACGGTCTGCATGTCAGCCAGCATTAACTCAATATCAATCGTTTCGATATCACTGATCGGATCGACTTTGCCTTCGACATGGATCACATCGCTGTCTTCAAAACAACGGACCACATGCAGGATGGCATCGACATTACGAATATGGGAGAGAAATTTGTTCCCCAGCCCTTCCCCTTCCGAAGCACCGCGTACAATACCAGCGATATCCACGAGCCTTAAAATGGCAGGGATGACTTTGTCCGTCGGAATATAATTGTGAATTATCTCCAGCCTCGGATCTGGCACGTTGACAATTCCCACATTGGGTTCAATCGTACAGAAGGGATAGTTTTCACTAGCAATTCCTGCCGCCGTTAAGGCATTAAATAACGTCGATTTACCTACATTTGGCAGGCCAACAATACCAGCTTCCATAGCTCTTTTCAGTAATTAAAAAATGGTGATATAATGAGAGCCCCGACTTACATGAACTTTCCGGGGGAGGCTCACCCCTGATTGAGGATCATCATAGCGTAGTCAGGAATCAAAAGGAATTGATCGAAACTCCTGTTCTCTCCTCTTTTTCTTTCCGATTATACGGAAAAGAAGGCATGTACAACGAACCCCGGTCCTGAAACAGGGGTATAAATCGAAGACATGTTAAAATATTGCTACCTTTCCCTGAGGTGGCCAGTTAAACTGGAATTTGGATATTTATGCAAAAATCGATTTATATCTGAATCACTCCAAAGACCTAAACACTACGACGAGCAGGCTATGCGATCCATTTTGCACCTTATGACTTTCATCTTGATTTTTCTGGTCACCTGGCCAGAATCATATGCAGACACACCGACTGATGCGAAACCGAATATTATTCTGGTGATTACTGATGACCAGGGGTATGGGGATATTGCCGCACATGGCAACAGACTCATCAAAACGCCGAATTTGGATCAGCTTTATCAGAAGAGTTTGCGATTAACGAATTTCCATGTGGACCCAACCTGTGCCCCGACACGGTCTGCATTGATGACAGGTCGGTACTCAACTCGGACGGGTGTCTGGCATACCATCATGGGACGTTCTCTGATGGATACCAATGAAGTCACATTGGCAGAAATTTTCAAAAGCAACGGCTACCGGACCGGGCTCTTTGGGAAATGGCATCTGGGCGATAATTACCCACTTCGCCCCCAAGACCAGGGCTTTGAGACCGTTGTGCAACATGGCGGCGGCGGAGTAGGACAAACTCCCGACGACTGGAAAAACGATTACTTTGACGATACCTATCTCCGTCTGGGAAAACCGGAAAAGTTCACTGGATATTGCACGGATATCTGGTTCGATGAAGCCTGGAAGTTTATCGAAGAAGATAAATCAAAACCCTTTTTTGCTTACATCTCAACCAATGCTCCGCACGGTCCTTATCTGGTAGATAAAAAATATAGTGATCCTTATGCTGCCCAAAACGTGACCGGCAATATGGCTCCCTTTTACGGGATGATTACTAACATCGACGAAAACATGGGGCGGTTATTGCAACATTTGAAGGAAACAGGTCTCGAAGAAAACACGATCCTGATTTTCATGACCGACAACGGCACTGCCGCCGGCGTGCAACGTCCTAAGAAAAAAGACCTCTCCAAAAAACAGCAACGCCGACTCGCTAAAGGGAAGCCGGTAATACTTGATATCTGGCCCGGATACAACGCCGGGATGCGAGGAACAAAGGGTTCCGAGTATGATGGAGGCCATCGAGTGCCCTGTTACATCCATTGGCCCGCAGGCAAGCTCACTGGGGGACGAGACATCAACCAGTTGACTGCTCACATTGATCTACTTCCGACACTGGCAGAGCTCTGCGACCTGACTGTGTCCAGTGAATTGAAACTGGACGGCACCAGCCTGGTTCCAATTCTAAATGGAAAAAAAGAAGAGCTGCGAAAGCGCACCTTGATTGTGCACTCACAACGAATCGAAACCCCCGAAAAGTGGCGAAAATCAGCCGTCATGACCGATCGCTGGCGACTGGTGAATGAAAAAGAACTGTATGATATTCAGGCGGACCCGGGGCAGATTAAAAATGTCGCAGCCGAATACCCGGGCGTTGTCAAATACCTCACTGCCGAATATGAAAAATGGTGGGACAGTCTCACCCCAAAGTTCAGTCGCTATGTCGCAATTGGTCTTGGCGCACAGGCTGAAAACCCTTCCCATCTGACCTGCCACGACTGGCACGCGCCAATCGAACAGGTCCCGTGGAATCACAAGTTGATCGCCAAAAACCCGATCGCCAATGGTTTCTGGATTGTTGATGTGACACAGCCGGGGACTTATGAAGTCACGCTTCGTTCTCGCCCGGAATCTGCTCACCATTCGCTGAAGAAAGGGATCGCCCGCATTCAAATCGGAGACCAGAAACTGGAACAAAAAGTGGCAGAGGGAGACCTGTCTACAACCTTCACGGTTGAGCTAACCAAAGGCCAGAAAAAACTGCAGACCTGGCTCGATGAAGGCAACGGTGTTTCACGCGGTGCATTCTTCGTTGAGATATTCCGTACAGAATAGTCTGGAGATTCCCTTTCAGGAATGCTTCACCCTGCTGAAGCCTGTTCAATGCCCACTCTGGCTTGAATGCGGTCGGTATCTATCAACTGCTGTAGCCGACGTTGATTTTCTTCCAGTTGGTCACGCGAATTTTCCGGGTGCCATAAGTGAAATACGGGGGCAGCAAACCGGGCATCCTGATGATAAACGCCGTTTCTGATCAACCGCAGTACCAAGTCAGAATCTTCCATGCCCCAACCGGTGTAATCTTCATCAAACCCATTGACGGCCAGAAGATCCTCTTTCCAGGCAGACAGGTTACAGGTTTTGGCGCCTTCCCATGCTTTCGCCAGACGTCGCCGATACCAGCGTCCCAAGGGAATTTTGAATAACGGCAGCAGCCGGTTTATCTGTTTGCGACGGCGGGCCTGAAACCACTGCAGCCGATTCCAGGTATGAATGGGGATCTTTTCCTCTAGCACTTCCTGCGAAAAATGTTGTGACAGCAAAACCCGATTCCCTGACAGGAACCAGCCTTGGTCGGCCAGTCGCTGATGCTGCTGGAGAAACCAGGGTGCGGGAATACAATCGCCGTCAGTGAAAACAATATAGTCTGCTTCTGAATTCTGGATTGCCCGATTCCGAATGGCACCTGCGCGAAATCCTTCGTCTGCATGCCAGACATGCTTAACGGGAAACGGTGCCTGATCCCGAAACGTATCAATGACGGTTCTTGTTTCCTGTGTTGATCCATCGTCGGCAACAATCAATTCATCGGGAGGCCGCTGTTGCGAGAGATAACCAGCCAGCACGGCTTCCAATGCAGCCGGCCAGTTGTAAGTCGTAATAATGACAGCTAGTCCAGGCATGGAACGATCAGACTTCTTTCTGATTCTCGCGATTGATCACCATCAGTTTCAGATACCGATAATACGTTCCCTCAGCATTCGAAATCGCCAGCATGAATCCTTCCTTGCCATCCAGAAAACCGGCACGGAAGAAATAGGTTCGGAGAAAGGTCCACAAACCATGCAGGATCGCTTTACACAAGCCTGCAGTTTGATGCTCCTCGGCCATCATTTTTGCACCAGCGGTGGAATACGAATTCATGGTGTTTAAGACCTGCTCGATGGTCAATAACGATTCGTGAATGATCGGCTCTTTTAATTTTCCGGTTTTGCCTTCCACGATGATTCGTTCGTGAACCAGGTCATCACTGAAATGCGCTTTCCCTCTTCGAAACAAACGCACGACGCGGTCTGGCCACCAACCGCTGTGTTTCATGTAGCGGCCACAGTAATTAGAACGCCGAGGCATGGAATAGGCATCATACCGCTTGGGCATCTGGATCACACGTTTGATTTCTGTTTGCAGATCGTATGAAATTCGCTCGTCTGCATCGATCGAAAGCACCCACTCTTTGGTCGCATATTCGAGAGCCCTGTTTTTCTGCGGGCCGAAACCAGGCCAGTCCGTTTCATAGACTTTGTCTGTGTATTCTTTACAAATTCCAACGGTCTGATCGGTGCTGCCGGAATCTAATACAATGATTTCATCCGCCCAGACGACCGACGCCAGGCAATCCCGGATCGATGATTCCTCGTTCTTGACAATGACTATAATCGATAACGACATAAAGTTGACTTTTTTACTACATTACGAATTCGCTACACCTAACAGGAAAGTTGGACAATATTCAAGATTGTCAACCGTGCGCGATCCTGTTAAAAGAGGGTACCTGATTGATGCATACTAGTATGATCAACTCCCCTTTTTCCATAAAGATTGCCAAGAGTTTGGCAGGATTCTGCCGTTCCGAAAAGGGCAATCGACAAAATCATGAAAAGCCCCGGTGAAATTGTCTGATTTCCATCGCGAAGAACATTTCCGCTTCAAATTGTTCGATGACAGTGCCACTTATACGACAATTCGCTGTCTTAAAGAAGAAGACTTACGTTCCGTATGGCTGATCGATATTCCTGAACGTGGCCTGACAACTCTGAAACGCTGGCCGATCTCCTGGAAACTCCGCTGGAAATCACTTTTCAAACAGTCACAACCTCAACGTCAGATTTCGGGTGCCTGGAAATTATTGACCGCTGGCATCAATACCCCTCAACCTGTGACTCCCGTTTATCGTGCCGGAGATTTTTTTCAATTGGAAATGCCATTTATCGAAGGGGCTACCGTATTTGACCTGTTAAATTCTGGCGAAAGTTACTCTCATGCCGAACAATGTTTGATCGCCAGAGAGCTGGGAGAGATTGTTCGAAAACTTGCGTCAACTCATTTACGACATCGCGATTTGAAATTGGAAAACGTGGTCGTCAAACCCGCGAATCAAGTTCAACAAAAACCAACCCTCTGGCTGATTGACCCTGTCGGAATCCGTAACTGCCTGTCCCCACTCACTGCCATCGTATATATGCTCGACCGGCTGGCCATTCAGCCCATTCACGAACGAATCCCGCTCCCGACTTCACTGCAAATCATTTGTATACGTTCTGCCGTTAATTCAATCCCGCGCAGGCAGCGTAAACTCCTTTTTCAGAAATTGCGAAAACAACTTCAAAGTTCGACCCGAGAAACAGGGCCACTGAATGATTGATCTTGCTCCGATTGACTAAAAGCAATAAAAGCACCTGTTGTAAGCTTACTTTTCCAAGGCTCTTTTGTCTTTCCATGTAAGACACTCTTTTCTCAGGTCTGACATGAGTTCATTCGAACAAAAATCATTGTTTTTCAAATCACCCCAGGTCGAAGAAGCATCCGGCAAAATCTGGCTCAAACGAGCTTTGATTCTCTGGGCGGTGCTCTGGATCGCGGTGAGCGTGAAATTTGTCGTCCAGCCAGAGAAAAAATCGGTATACCCCTGCTTTGCCGATTCTTCAATTAACTGGTGGGCTGACCACAGCTTGTACGATAATGAAACCCAGAAGACGGGTTTTCGATATAGCCCGACGTTTGCGTTGGCTTTTTCTCCCTTTGCAATTCTGCCTGCCACCCTGGGTGGCATTCTCTGGTCTGCGCTGAATATTGTTTTGCTGGTTTTTGCGCTACGCTTATTAGTCAAAGAAATCTTTCCGGGAGAGTGGACGAAATTTCAAGAAGCCTGTTTTCTAACACTCAGTCTGGCAGGCTGCACGCGTGCCATCTGGTCGGCTCAAAGTAACTCACTTGTTTTCGCGTTAGCAGTTTTCGCGGTGGTCTCTCTGAAAAAAGAGCGTTGGTGGGCAGCCGCTTTTCTGCTGGCCGCTGCCGTCCATATCAAACTTTGGCCTGCCGCCCTGGCGTTGTTGTTAATGGCTCGCTTCCCCAGACAGCTCTCAGTGCGATTTGCCGCCGCTGGCGCAATTCTGGTTGTGCCTCCCTTCTTAACGCGTCCCTTGCCTGTTGTGCTGCAACAATACCAGGACTGGTATGCTTTACTCACGGGACCTTACAGAACACTCAGGCAAGCAGGACTACGCGATGCTTACACCATTGCCGAGCACTTTGGAACGTATGTGGATGATCGAGTTTATACCATTCTGCAACTGGGATTAGCCGGACTTGCTTTATTCTGGTGTCTTAGATTGGCTACAATCGCGCGTACACCCGAGGCATATTTCACAGGCGTTCTCATGACCTGGGTTTGCTGGCAGTTGCTGGCTGGTCCCGGAACAGAAAGACTAACTTTCCTGCTCGCCGCCCCAATTGCGAGTTGGGCGCTCATAGTCAGCCTTAAGGAACACTGCTATCCATCATTAGCGGCAATCGCCTGGCTGATGCTGATCCCCCTGGGTACAGGAGGAGTCGAACGCCTGCTCCTGCCGGTGGCTTCCTGGTCGCCCGCCCTGCTACCACTGGGAATTATTCCTCTGATGGCCTGGCAGATAGTCTACTTAGAGAGCCGAGCCGGGCAGAGTCTGGCAATTCAAGAGATCGAACGTAGTGACCATTTGCAGAACCAGGATCCCTCATGGGCCGCCTGATTTCGCTTCAAGCCGCTTTTTTGTTCTGCTGATCCAAGAGGGAAACGACTGCTCGAAAGACCTGGTCTGCTCGGAGATCTTTCATACAACGATGGTGCCCTAAGGGACACACTCGCTGCTGGCAAGGTCCGCAGTCCAGATCCAGCTGTAAATGCAAACCACGGTCATAATAGGTTTCACTCCACAAAATATGAGTGGGACCAAACAGTGTCACAACGGGCACTTGAAAGGGAGCTGCAAAATGCCGTGGCCCAGAGTCGGTTGTGACCAGCAACTCGGCCTGTTGAATTGCCGCTTTTGTCAGTCCTAAATGAAGTGGTTCCGCCGCCAGAGATGTCACCAAATGATGGTTGGCCTGTTCTACAATCTGCAGCGCCTCTGTTTTTTCAGCTGGGCCGCAAACGACTAATACGGACCGATCCAATTCGTTTGCAATTCGCTCAGCCAGTTCCCCAAAATGCGCCGTGGGCCAATGCTTGGCAGCTCCGAATGCACCACCGGGATTCAAACAGATCAAAGGTCGACTCTTGAATTCAGCGGACTGTTGATCTAGAAATGCTTTCCAACGTTTCTGATCTGCCTCGGTCACTGCCAGTTCCATCGTTCGGGAGAGAGGCAGAGAGACCTCTGAATCAGTTTGAGCTTCTTCAACCAGGAAGGTGGCAATCCGCAGGTATTCGTCAATCGCGGGATGAGGCGTCTGTTTGTCTCTGGCTGGAATCGCATCTGTTAACAACCAACCACGTCCGTCACGATTAATGCCAACTCGCCGCGGAATCCCCGCTAAAAATGCGAGCCAGGCACTACGAAATGAATTGGGAAACAGAATTGATAAGTCAAATCGCTCGCGTCTGAGCTGCTGTAAAAGTTGCAAACGGGAGACAAGATTTTGACCACTTTTTAAGGAGATGGTACGATCAACCAAATCTAAACCGTCTAAGGCATCTGCGACATACGGTCTCTGAATCGTCACAATTTCAGCATCCGGATACTGATGTCGAATCGCCCGCAGTGCCGGTGTTGCCATCACAGCATCACCAATCCAATTTGGTAAAAATACTGCAATTTTCATCCGGCTTTTCGTTTCGGAGGTTCAATGGGGGAATTGGAAGAAGAGGCAGCAGATTCTGTTTCCTGATTGCTGCGAATGATTCCGAGAACTTGAGTTGTAGAAATTCCGGGAGTGACTCCAAGGGCTTTGACTTCGCCGCCATAAGCCTCAACGATCTCCCAACCAACGATTTCTTCTTTTTCATACGTTCCGCCTTTGACCAGTAAATCCGGCTTGAGTTGCTGAATTAACTCACAAGGCGTTGTTTCATCAAAAATGATAACGTAATCAATGCCCTCTAAGGCAGCCAGCATCGATGCCCGATGCGTCTGGCCAAAGATCGGGCGATCGGGGCCTTTATTTAAGGTTCGGACACTATCGTCACTGTTGACGGCAACGATCAGACAATCTCCCTCAGCGGCTGCCTGCTCCAGATAGGAAACATGCCCGACATGCATCACATCAAAACACCCATTTGTGAGCACGACCTTCTGTCCCAGTTTTTGACGGGCTTGTATATGCCGCTGCAACTCTTCCAGAGGAAGTACTTTTTCGCTGGTAACCCGCGATCCCATCAGGAGGTCAGCCAGCATCTCCTCACGACTGATTGTGACGACACCAATCTGTTCCACTTCCAGACCGCCGGCAACATTGGCCAGACGCGCCAGATCTGCAGGAGCGATTCCTGCAGCGCTCCCGACACCAATCGTAGCCAGGACCATGTCACCAGCACCAGTAATGTCATACACTTCGCGCTTACGTGTCGGCAATAGTTCGGTAGTACCATCTGACTGGGTTAATGCAATGCCGTCACTGTCAAGTGTAACAAACACATACTCCAGATTCAGGTCATGGCATAATTTTTTGCCAGCACGAAATGCATCGTCTTTTGATTTCACTTCAAAGCCAACGGCCCGCGATGTTTCCAGTCGATTAGGGGTGATCGCCGTCGCGCCAGAATAAATCTGGTATTCACGACCAGGGCAAGGATCAACGATCACAGGAACTCCGACTCGTCTCGCTTCTTCCAACACCGTGGCTAAGATTTTGGGAGTGCAGACTCCTTTCGCGTAATCACTAACCAGAATGGCCTGATGATCTGGAATCATTGGCAAAATGATATTGAGTAATGTATCTGTTGTTGTTTGATCAAGGGGTGTATTTACTTCGCGATCGACACGCAGGATCTGATGTGGGTGCCGCTGTTGAGCGCGCCCCATAAATCGTTGTTTGACAGTAGTTGGACGGCTGGCATCAGCAACGATTGCCGTGCAATCAATGCCTTTCTCGATGAGCTCATCCCTGACGACAGTTCCATCCATATCGGTGCCAGTCACCCCTGCCATTGTTACTTCCGATTCAAGACCGATCAGCATATTGGCAACATTCGCTGCCCCTCCCAGCCGAACTTCTTGAGTATCTTCCCGCAACAGAATTACAGGTGCTTCCTGGCTGATCCGTTCTGCATTTCCCCAGGTATATCGATCCAGAATCAAATCACCCAGTACCAGAATCTTGGGATGACCTAATTTTTGAATAGTATTGATTAAATGATAGGACATAAATCAGGCGTTTCAGATGTTGTTATAAATCCAGTTCAGTTAATGTGATCTGTAATCATCACAGGCTGCGGAATCATCATCAGAACCTGAGTTTGAGTCAATGCCGATCTTGTCAATCTGGGAAGCATAGCGTCATTGGGGGGCAAAGTTTTCAGGATTGGATTTTGATGCTTTGGATCTCGATCAAAGAGGTACCTGAAGCACATTTGAATCACCGAAAATGGGCTCTTATTTACCAAACTGCAATTCCAACAGCAGTTCTTTAACAACTGTCATTGGAATCTCATCCCGTTCAATCATTTTTGAAGAGCTGATGAATACCGGCGCTTCGGTCTCTTCTTTCCCCGGTGTAGGTAATCGACCATGACTGCCTTTTACTAGGTTTGCATCCAGGCTAGTCAAATCCATGTAATAGCGAAAACCTAATTTTTTCTGGGCTAATCGGCGTGCGATTCGCAATTTTGGAAACCGAATCTGTGGATCAATAAAGAGTTCAACCGGGTCGTATCCTGGCTTGCGATGAATGTCTACGGTACGTGCATAATCGGGGGCAACACGATCATCAAGCCAAAAATAATAGGTAAACCAAGCCCCCGGAGCTGCCACAACCACAAGTTCACCAGACCGTGCGTGGTCGATTCCAAATTCGACTTGTTGACTCTGATCAAGCACCATTTCGATGCCATCAACTTTTTCAAGCAAAGATTTGACGTCCGAAATTTGATGAGGGTTTTCGATATACACATGAGCCAGTTGATGATCAGCAACGCCAAAAGCGGCAGATGCGCCACAGTCAAGTGTCTCCCAGCCCAAGGCTTCCTTCCTGACCTGTAACCAGCCGTGTTCCCGCAAAATGCGATTAATATGAATCGGTTTTGAAACATCGGTAATCGCATACTCCGAAAGTACGACGACCTCAGCACCAGCATTTTGAGCTACTTGAATTAAGCGTCCGGCCTCGTGATCGATGTCTCTAATGTCCTGATTAATAGAAGAGTCATTCACTCCCAACCGCTGGAGGTTATAGTCGAGGTGTGGTAAATAAACTAATGTGAGGTCTGGTTTCTTATCCTGGAACACTTGAATCGAAGCATCGACAATCCAACGCGAACTGGAAATATCCGCACCAGGCCCCCAGAATTTCAATAGCGGGAAGACTCCCAGTTCTGACTGTAGTTCGTCTTTCAGACTTTCTGGCTGACTGTAAGAATCAAAGACTTTTCGTCCATCGGCTGGATAACTTGGCCTTGGAGTAACAGACCATTCGACGGGGGCATACATGTTATACCACCAGAACATTTTCGCTGTGGTATAATCAGGTTTTATGTGTTTTGCTGCCTCATAAACGCGCTCACCATGAACCAGCTTATTCGACTGCTTCCAGAACATCACTTCAGAAAGTTCGCGGAAATACCAACCATTGGCGACCACACCATGATCACGAGGCAAAAGCCCTGTCAGTAGCGTCGACTGAGCGGAACATGTGACTGCCGGCAAGACAGTGCCCATAGGCTTAGAAAACCCCTGATCTGCCAAACGCGCCAGATGTGGTGTTTGATCTCCCAACATCGCATGGGTAAGTCCCACAATATTGATCACAACTAACGGTTTGACCATATAGACTACATCCCCATAAGCATCTCATATTAAATAACTTACATCTATAATTCAGAAATAAGTTTACCCTACCTCAATCTAAATTGGAAGTTGGTCTAAAGGACAATTGATGAGTGATAATCATGCCTTTTTTAGGAAGGATCATCGAAATAGACAGTTAGATTTTGAAAAACGATACGTCTCACCCAGAGCTAAGAAGAATCTCTAAGGAGATGTATACATACATTACAAAGTCTGTTTGGAAGCATCTACCAAAGACAAAACTAATATGCTTTGATGAAAAGTAGACTCAGAGAATTTAACTCATCCTATTGCTAAATAGTATCTTATGGCCATGTAAGTGTACTTATGAACAAAATGTGTTTCCCAAAATCACCAACACACAACAACTGTTTTTAGAGAGATAACCCTTTATCTGAGTAGATTTATATTGACTACTCACATTCACTATTTTAGCTTATTTAACATTTATAAACTATTTGGGATAATCCATATTATCAAAAAGGTTTGATTCTGCATTTGTAATAATTTGTAAGAAAACCGATAATATTTTTGGCCAATCTAAACGTCTAGAATCCCGATCTACGATTCTCGTACCAATTTGCTAGAGAGACTGAAACCATGGTAGTGGGCCGTCAATCCTTCGTGTCGTCAATTCTTCAACAGATTTCTTTGTTGAACTGTCTCCGTCGAGGCCAGAAAAAACGTCAAGACCGACAGAAGTCGCGTCGTTTGGCCAGCACCTATTCCACGGTCGAGCAGCTTGAAGATCGAACACTTCTGGCCGGTGCTTCTTTGGTAAATATCGAACCGAATATCGATCTTTCCCTGACTGATGGGGAAGTTTATAACGAAGCGCCCAACGAATTCACATTTAAATTTTCGCCTGGGCAGCAAATCGATGCAGCCTCACTTGGTGGGATTCAATTCGTACGCAGTGGTCTGGATGGGACCTTTGATGATGGTAATGAAGTCGTCATCCAACCTGGCTACATTGGTATTGGCGATGAGGCAAACGAAGTCATCGTGCGGTTTGCCGAATCGCTGCCTGATGACAACTATCAGATTACAATCTTCGGCACTGGTGTGACTCCATTACTTAATCAGAATGGCGAAGCATTCCAGGATGGCGTTGATCAAGTCATCAACTTTGAACTCGACCTGGGTGCGAAAGTTGTCGCCGTCGTTTCTCAACCGATATTGCGTGGCCAGAACCTGACGGTAGATGATGTTGCTGACATCAACGATGGTGACTTAATCACCATTAGTGTTGGTGGAGCTCAAACAACCTTCGAAATGGATCTGAACGGAGATGGCCTGAATGACCCTTCGAATATTCAGGTTATCTACACCCCCACTGATTCCCCTACTGATGTTGCAACAGCAATCAACGATGCCATTAATTTATCTAACCTGGTGATGGATGGCTACATCACCACTTTTCAGAATGGCGCAGAAATCCAGATCTCAGGCAATTCATTCACACCTGCCATTGGATTTTCATTAGTTGATTCCAACAACGCGGCATTTTCGCGTGCTCAAGGCGACTTCGTCGCTAAAAATGATCAGATTCTTATTTACTTCAACGATGACGACCTGAATCCAGATCTCGCAAACGATTCCAGATTCTATCAGGTAATTGATACGTCAACAGATACCCCCATTGATCCCCTGACCTATACCGCCACTTATGATCCCCTTTCCGATGTCACCGTTCTCGAATTTGCTAACCCTTTAACTCCAGGGCAGCAGTACCGTTTGCGTGTCGGAGTCTCAAATACTCCCGATGAAATCACAACGGAAAACTACACCACCGCTGATAGCGAAACCATCACAATCCTCGCAGGTGCTGGCGGAATGGTAACCCCTGCAAACGGAATGTTAATTACTGACCTGATTTTGAATGACCCATCCAATCTGGTGATCGATGGTGCCGGCAACTACTACTTTGTCCACACCGACTCCTCTGATGGCACCATTCGTATCCTACGCGTTGATCATCAGACAAATGAAATCACGATCATCGCAGGAACCGATGGAACAGAGACTCCCGCTGACAATGTCCTGGCAAGCGAGTTACAGTTAATGGGTCCGCAAGACCTGGCTTTGGATGTCGACGGGAACCTGTATCTCACTGTTGGGGGCTACGTTGATGGCGGCTACGTTTTAAAAATTGATAGTGTCACACAGCTGGTCACCGTTCTCGCGGGAGGGGGAATTGATGCCACTCCCGATCTTGGCGACGTACCCACAGACCTGCAGTTAGATACCCCTGCGCAATTGACGGTTGACGGTGATGGAAATGTTTATTTCCATGATTCCGGTTTAAATTCGCTCATATTGATTGATGCAAATTCTGGTTTAATTTTAGGAGCTGCTAGTACGGTTCTCGCAACATCACCTTTTTTAATTACCGCTGATATCATTGATTTAGAAGTCGATGCTTTAGGAAACTTATATGCAGCGGTGGCAATACCTTTTCTGAATACACAAATCGTTCAAATAGATACAACGACCGGTGGATTTATCACGATTGCAGGCGACGGAGCTGTAACTGACCCCACGATTGTGAATACACTTTCAACTGACCTGGACCTGTCAAACCTTACGGATATGGCTTTTGATGCGGATGGGTTTCTGAATTATTCAGACTCGAATGGCTACATCGTCAGATTTAATCCCTATGCAAATCCTGCTGAGCGATTTGTAGAAGTCATAACAGGCGACGGTGGTGGTGGATCGGTTTCAGATGGTGAGCCAGCTGCGACCGCTGACCTGAATTCTCCCACTAGTCTGGCCATTGGAACGGGAAATACACCTTACTTCTTTGACAATGGTCACAATCTGCTCTTGCGAGTCGAAAACCTGCCCGACCAGAATTCAGCGTTTGATAACGCGACTGATCTGACTGCTAGCGGCAGTGTCACATGGGACGCAGGCACTGAAGAATTTGTCATCACCTCAGAAATTCAACCACAGGGAATCGGCTTACCTCCTCTGCCTGGTGGAACGGACGAACCGGGTCACCGTCAACTGCCTGCGACTCTCGATTCTCATGTAGGCAGCAGTGGAACCAATCCCGTTGTCGGTGGGTCGATTTCGGTCATTGGCTATAACTTCCAAGACAGTTATGGCTCCGGCTTTGACGTTCAGGGGAACCCTGTTCACAACGCCATTACAGAAGAACAAAAACAACGGACGCGTGAAATTTTTGAAATTTATGCGTACTACCTGGGCGTTGAATTTATTGAATCCGCTGACCAGGGAATCACCATCGTTACGGGTGACCTGCGTGTTGCCAATCCAGGGCTTCCCGTTGGTCCCGGTGGCGTAGCCGGTGTCTCGACAGGCCCCTTGGTAATCATGGATTCGACCGACTTTACAACCCCTGAAGACGACGTCTATGGCGGTTCCTGGATGAATGTTGCCTTCCATGAAATCGGACACTCACTTGGTTTAGGGCATTCCTATGATATTCCTTCGATCATGGGAGATCCCTTGCCTCAAGACAGTGACCAGACCGTTTTTCCTGGTGACCATGATCTTGCTCACCTGCAAAGACTCTACCGCGCTGATGCCAACGATATCGACCTGTATCAATTCCATCTCGATGAATCAGGAACGTTTCGTGCCGAAGTATTCGCTGAACGCCTTGATAACGTAAGTCTGCTGAACAGCGCACTCACACTGTTCGATGAAAATCACAATGTCATTGCCCGCAATGATGATTACTTCAGTAACGACTCTTTCCTGGAACTGACATTGGCCGAAGGAACGTATTTCATCGGCATCACCAGCACTGGAAACCTGGACTATAATCCTGAGGTCGAAAATTCGGGCGATAATGGAACCACCGATGGTCACTACGAACTACGTTTGAATTTCTCGCCGGACCCGGTAGACGATGATATTGATCCTGCCAACATTGAAGTCCTTCTGGATGAGTCAGGGACGCAGTTTGACGGCGACTCTGATGGCACTCCCGGGGGAGCCTACGACTTCTGGTTCGTTGCCAGCGATCCATCAAATACGATCTACGTGGATAAAACCAATGCTCCTGGGGGCGACGGAACATTGGGTAATGCTTATTCCAACATTGCTGAAGCACTTAATAATGTCACCGGCACCACAGAGGTCATTCGCATTCTGGGGAATGGTGGTGAAGACGGCGACCTGCGAACAACGGATGACAGCTATAACTACCTGATCGGATACGATGATAACTTCACCCCTCTGGAAGATGGAGAATCAATCGTTGTACCACAGGGCGTTACGATGATTATCGACCAGGGTGCCGTGATTAAGCTGCAGAACACGGTGATTGATGTCGGTAGCTCCTCAGTTCTGGAAGATCGTGGAAATGCGGCTTTGCAAGTTTTAGGCACCCCCGATGCCCAGGTTGTTTTGACCTCGTATGGAAATGACGCTATTGGCGGAGACGATGATGGCCCTTCTGATGGTGCTAACGCTGGTGACTGGGGCGGAATTATCTTCCGTGCAGATTCAGATTACGAAGAAAATAAAGTCTTCCTGAACTATGTTGCCAATGCGGATATTAGTTATGGGGGGGGGCAGGTTTATGTCGACTCAGTGCTCCAGACATTTGCACCAATTCATGTCGATGGTACGCGACCGACCCTGGCTTATAACACCATCTCCTACAGTGCAAATGCCGCTATTTCAGCTGACCCAGACAGCTTTGATGAAACTATCATCGATGGCGCTGGGAATTATAATCATGATCAGACGTTAAAGCGAATTGGCCTCGATATCTATGGAAACACCATCGTCAATAATTCGCTCAACGGGTTGTTCATTCGAACGGAAACTCTGTTTGGTCAGGAAATTGACAAGGTTGAAGTGACTGCACGGTTTGACGACTATGATATCGTGCACATCATTACGGAAAACCTCTTTATCGATGCCGGGAGCGGTGGCCCCGTTGATATGGGATCGGGACTGGAAGCGCGCTACAGTGGTAGCGTCCGCTTCGACCCCGGCTTGATTGTCAAACTGGGTGGATCGCGAATCCAGACAGGACGCGGAAATGCAGGCTTCATTGCGGAAGGTACTGAAGAATCACCGATCATCTTTACTTCGATTTTCGATGATCGCTATGGCGCTGGTGGCACATTCGACACCACGAATAACGACATTGAAGGAGACGCTGAACGAGAAGCCATGTACGGTGATTGGGGCGGAATTATTCTCAATCAGACGTCACACGGTTCCATTGATCACGCCGTGATCGCTTATGCCGGCGGCGTTGTCCCCATCGAAGGTTTTTCCGATTCATTCAACGCAATCGAGGTACATCAAGCCGATCTGCGGATCACGAATACGCTGTTTGAAAATAATGATAGCGGTGCATCAACAACCAACCGTAATAATCTCGGACGGAATGAGGCCACTACCATTTTTGTACGCGGTGCGCAGCCCATTATTGTGAACAATTCGTTCGTCAATAACAACGGCAGCGTGATCGACATCAACGCCAATTCCCTCAAATCGAATATTGTTACTGATTATGGTCGCTCAACAGGAGTTGTTGATTCGTTTGACGAACTAGCAGGAAATTCAGGCCCTCTGGTTCGACTGAATCGTTTTGAGGAAAACCGCCCCGATAATGAGAGGGACAGCATCCTCGGAATGGTCGTTCGCGGAGAAGTCCTGACCGTTGAATCGGTCTGGGATGATATCGATATCGACCATGTTGTTTTTGATACGATTACCGTCGACAATTTCCACACCTATGGTGGTTTAAGATTGCAGAGCTCGACTGAAGCCAGTCTCGTTGTCAAATTTGGTGCTAATGCGGGCTTCACTGCGACAGGTCATGGCTTAGACATCAACGATCGCATCGGCGGTATTGTTCAGATCATTGGGGACCCTCAAAACCCGGTTGTATTAACTTCCATCAATGATGATACCATTGGTTCGGGAATCGGCGTTGATGGGTTTACCGTCACCGATACCGTAACCGGATCTTTGACGGCACCGGCAGCGGGCGACTGGACCGGGCTCCAATTTCTGGAATTCAGCCACGATCGGAACGTTGCCCTCTACGACGAAAATGAACTGACAGTACTTGATTCAGAAGGCAATGTGAATGGAATTATTCGTCAGGCACAGTTCCTGGGAGAATTAGCACCAGATGAGCAGAGCGGCGATGAAAACCGCCGCCTTGGCTTTGAAGTGCATGGTTCGATTGCAGCCAATGATTCCACGGATACTGATATTTACAGTTTCAATGCCGAGGCAGGTACGGAAGTTTGGATCGACATCGATCGTACAGGGCTTGCCCTCGACACCGTCATCGAACTTCTGGACCCACTGGGACGTGTTTTGGCCATCGCTACAAACAACACCGATGCAGTCTACCCCACAGGTTCAACCGGTCTGCTGACAAACCCGCTTCCTTTGATTGAGAACCCGAACTTCGGGGGAGATTTCTACTCCAGCAACCCGAATGACGCGGGTATGCGTGTCGTACTTCCCGGCTTTAACGGTATCCTGACAACCTACTTTGTCAGAGTACGAAGTGCTTCAAGTGATTTATCAAACGTGGATGCTGGTGAATCCAATGGAGAATATCAACTTCAAATTCGTCTCAGACAAGTCGATGAAGAACCAGGCTCCACGGTCCGCCATGCGGATATACGCTATGCCACAGATGCGATTTATCTTGCTGGTCTCCCCGCACACTCCCCTCTGATCAATGAAACCGTTGAATCAAATGATAACAATGACACGCGCGGTAATGCACAAGTCCTGGGTAATCTATTAACCAGTGAGCGTAACACAATCGGTGTCAGTGGAGATCTGACGGATGGCGATATCGATTTTTATCAGTTTGAATTGACCATTGAAGATATTCAATCGATCGGTGGAGTGAATGCGGGCGGCAAAACCTGGGCGACCATCTTCGACATCGACTATGCTGATGGATTAGGTCGTGCCGATACGACTCTGTCCGTCTTTGACTCCCAAGGACGACTCATTTTTGTCAGCCGTGAATCAAATGTCGAAGATGACCAGCCGGGTGCAGGGGAAGGCGCCGACGCAGATGATCTCACCCGTGGTTCCTTCGGCACACTCGATCCCTACATCGGCTCTGTGCATATGGCCGAGGCGGCTACCTATTATGTTGCTGTGACCGCACACACACATCTTGCCAGTGCCTTGCAGTCAACCTATGATGGCTCTACCGCTAATGCCCTGGTACGCCTTGAACCAATCAACTCACTACAACGAGTCATTGAAGATCACATCGGATCACAAGGCTACTCATCCAACGGCGTCGATATCGAACCCGATGGCGCTCTGTTTGACATCACAGATCCAACTGCACCAGAAACTGGTATCGACACCCACGTTACTGATTTCAATCTGTCGGACGTCGTTCTCTTCACCACTAACGGGCTCAACCTTTCCACCATTGATCCACAATTCGGTGACTACGAAACCGATGTAGGAGACATCAACGGTATCAACACAAACAACCGAGTAACAGATATCGTCATGCGATCTGATGGTCGATTGTTTGGTATTGCTGAAAACCAGTTTATCGAGATCGACACTGCCGGAATTGCCGGAAACGATCCGACAACTAACATGACAGTTCAAGGAACAACTAATATTCCGATCATTGCCGGGAATCAAACCATTCCCGCAGGATTTACAAATGCTTTAAACAACCTGGGCACGTCATTAAATAATTTGCGCACACATCTGAATCTGTTTAATGACAGAGCGACAGACAACACCACTGCAAGCATTCAGGCGATGACATTTGCCCGTGTTGGTTTTGATACGGATAATAACGTTCCGATATACGAACTGTATTATGTAGTTTCCGAAACGGGACGCGACAACAATGGAAATACAGTCAATTTCCAAAAACTGTATGAAGCCGACCCGGATAATGGCGCGATCATCGGTAATTTTGAAGTCAATAATAATGGCATCGTCCAAAATGGATTCCGAGGCTACCTTGCAGATAACAATGCGACTACAGCAGCTGATTATCTACAACAAAGTGATACTGCCGGAACACCCCGAACTGGTGGTCTCTATATCCAGTCTGTTGTTCCAGGTACTGCGGGAAATGGAATTACTGTTACTTTCGCAGAACATGCCGCCGCAGATCGCATTGATGTTGCCGGTGGAACCATCACAATCAGTCTGGACAATCGTAATTCGGGAGCAAATGCCTGGAATTTGGGCGAAATCGTTGATGCCATCAATGATCATGCTACCGCTAGCCAGCTTGTTAAAGCAGGTATGATTGGAACTGCTGCTACCAATGGTTACCAGGCTTTTAATGGCGACACCCTTGTGACTGGTGGTGCTACTGGAACTCCCGATTTTAATGCCTTGGGAACCATTCAGGGGATCGCCTTTAATGACTTTAACGTTGATACAAACCCTGTTGGTGGAACTACACCACTGGTTGGCGTAACCAGTACAGGAAATATCGTCAATATTGATGTATCGATTAATGATGGCTCGGCTCTGACCATACAGAACACGCATGCTGGGATGAATTTCACTGGAGCCGCCTTAGGTCCACAAAACCTTTATGAATCTGCTTATAGCAATTATGTCTTTGCCACAACGTCCACCGGAGAGTTGGTAGCCTTTGACAGTACGGGAACTCTCCAGGGAGTATTCGGCACAGGAGTCGCCGATGATGGTAGCGGCGGTGGAGACGATTCCGTTGATGCCAATATCGCGAGCACTGGTATTGCCTTCTCCCCCCTGGACTTCAACCTCTGGCATACAACACAACGGCAGGGAACGACCGCTGGTCATGGTATCAATGCTGCCCCCGATAACAGCCGTGTGCCGAGTGAAGTTGATCTCACTCTGGACAAATCCAATTCCAACAGCGACTTCGATCAAGCCGATGGTGCCATCAGTTTCTACTTTGGTCTGGAACAGTTCCATCAGCCGGGAACATCCACTCAAAACAGTTATTTAACTTACACTCCTGGTGCCGATAATTCACAGTACGGAATTTTCAACAACGATTTTCTGCGCGACCTGACGAACAATTCCTCGATTGGCAATAATGTCAACTTGCCTGGTGGTGCGTTGGGAAGTTTGACGACCAATTCCTTCAGTCTGGATGGCTACCAGGAAAAAGACGCCCCGACACTGTATTTCAGCTATTTCCTGGAAACAGAAAATACGGATTCCGCAAACAATGTTGAAATGCGAGACAGCGCGCGTGCCTTCATTTCAACCGACGGCGGCACAACATGGATTCTGGTGGCGACTAATAACTCGACCAAATCAAATTCTGCGAATGACTGGGAGTTGCCGACTTATATCACGCATACTGCGGCTGAAAACACAAATAGTGATGACAATGGTCGCGAGTTTGTACAGGAGCTATTCGATAATACGGGCGTCTGGAGGCAGGCTCGCATCGACCTATCAGAATTTGCTGGTGAAAACGATCTCATGCTCCGCTTTGACTACAGCACTGCAGGTACGGTTGATACTCACGGCGGTAATGCCGTTGAAAGTGATGTTTTTGGAAATGTAGACAGCGCCTTCGATACAAATCGTCGAGGTCAAAATAATACCGGTGAAGGGTTCTATATCGACGATATCATCATTGGTTCTGCCGAACGTGGTGAGATGGTGACTAACGCCGATGCGGGTGTGGATACTTTCATTGATGTCTACGAAGAAATCCCTGGCAATAGTGAGCCGGATGGTGTCGCTGGCACGATTGTGACGGGCAGTTACAACCTGGAAATCCGCCGCGCTTCAGAGTATGCCGTTCTGATCAGTCCTACTGACCCTCTTATTGCAATCGCACAAGTGTTCGATACCAATGACCGTCTTGTTGAAGAAGATGGTCTACTCGGCGATGACAACTTCCGCCGTGAACAGGGAATCATTCTGGTCGAAAGCAATCAAATTCATGATTCAACCTACGGCATTAGAGTTCAAACGGTTCGCGGTGATGCTGCTGATGGAGAGTTCCCACACCAGGGAGGAACGAAAGTTCTCCCGACTCTCAATACACAACAGATTGCCCCCGGTGCCGTCATTCAGAATAACCTGATTGTCAGTACGACATTCTCGGGAGTTGCGATCCAAGGTGATATCATTTCACCGGAAAGTGTTTCCCCTCTGGTCAAAGTCGTTAACAACACTATTTACGATGCATTAGAGGGAATCACGGTCACCGGTCGCGTCAGCCCGACGATTGTGAACAATATTATTTCCAATACTGTTGGCGGGATCGTCGTTGACCCCATCTTTACGAATACGGTCGTCGTTGCGAACTTGTTCCACGAAAACACAAGCAATGGTACCGAAGGGACAAGAATGATTCAGGTCGAAAGTTTCGAAGCCCTGTTTGTTGATGCGGCGGCGGGGAACTTCTACCTCGCAGATAATTCGAAAGCGATCGACAGTTCACTGAACCGGTTGGCGGATCGTCCACTCTATGCCGCAGTGAAAAATGCCATCGGAATCCCTCCTTCTGACATCTTTGCTCCCAGCTATGATGCCTTTGGTCAGTTGCGTGTCGATGACCCAACACAATCTCCGCCTCCCGGTCTGGGATCAAACGTCTTTAAAGATCGTGGTGCCATTGAACGAGCAGATTTTGTCGGCCCCGTTGCTACAATCACTTTGCCTCCAGACAATGATGTAAATGGTGTCGACCTCGACCCTGATGCCACTGAAGTATATGTTTCCAACCCGGAAGTTTTCTCAACGATGATTGTGGAACTCAAAGACTCCGGCATTGGTGTCGATGATAATATCGTCAGCGCCCAATTCGTATTAACGGCAGAAACCAGTTCCGTTCCGCAACGGACTCTGGTTGAAGGCGTCGATTACTTCTTCAGCTACAACGCCAATACAAATGAAGCGATCTTCACCGCAGCTCAGGGACTATTCGGCCTGGATACCCTTTATACCATTACCTTAGATAATTCTGCTGCAACTGGCATCAAAGACCTTGCCGGTAATTCTCTCAATCATAACCAGCCCGATCTGTCGACCAGATTTACGATTCTTGTTACCGATGGAGAGAATGATCCCCCAGTCAACAATTACGGCGGTATTCCGATAGCCAATCCCGATCCCGGACCTGAGATCGATTTAGGTCTCGTCACCGATCCCGGACTCGAAATTGAATTTTCGTCGACTTCTTCGACGGGTAACGTACTATCCGTGACGGATACAGACGCGTTCCTGGGTACAGGAATCATCGAGGTCACTTTGACGACCGTGGTAGGTGAGGGAATCCTCACAGCCGGGATGAATCCCACAAATGCAACGGTCACTTCAGTAGATGATTACACGATCATCATTACCGGTCTGCTCGCAGATGTGAATGCGGCCTTGGACGGCATCATCTTTACACCAGAGGGGAATTTCCATCTAGATACAACCACTCTGACGATGACAACCAGCGACCTGGGCAACTTCGATAGTGTTGCTCCCGAGATCGATACTGACATCATTCTGATTGAAGTCACCGATTTTGCTGAAGTCTCTTTCAGTGAGACGAGCTACACTGTCAACGAAGAAGACGGTACTGTCGTGGTCCAGTTGGAACGAGATAAAATCGGACTGGAATCCACGGTCTACGTGAATTTAACCAACGTAGATACTACCACGGCAGATTTTGACCCTCTATTTACAACTCCCATTGAAGTTACCTTTTTAGAAAACGAGTTCTTCGCCTATGCAACGATCGAACTTTTCAATGATGAGATCGTAGAGCACAATGAAGTCTTCACGCTTGAACTTGATAATACAGGCACCGCCATTGATGCTAATATTGGCTCACCATCCTCAGCAGATGTTACTATCATTGACACAGACACCGCTGAAATCACGTTTGTGGATGACGACCTCTCTATCAATGAAGAGGACGGGACGGTGACATTCACAGTGCAGATCTCTAACGCGGTCGACGAGAATGTCAGCTTTGATCTCAGCACACAAGATGGCACTTCTGTAACCATGCGAAACGCCACCGATGAAAACCTTGATGACGACTATACGTCGCAATCAACGAACATCATGTTCGCTGCATCAAGCATTCCCGCTGCGAATCAGGATTTCGTCGTGACCATTACCAATGACGACAAGTTGGAACTGGACGAACTCTTCAATGTCGCTATGAGCAATCTGTTTGCGAATGGGCTCGAAGCGAGAATCACCTTGGATACTCCCGCGCAGGCCACGATTCTCGATGATTCAGACACCGCAACCATCGACTTTGTGAATGATACCCTCACCGTCAACGAAGAAGACGGCACGGTGACCTTCACTGTGCAGATCTCGAACGCCATCGCGGAAGATGTCAGCCTTGACCTCAACACGCAGGATGGTAGTTCGATGACCATGCGGAATGCCACCGATGAAAACACAGACGACGACTATACGTCGCAAACACAATCCTTCACCTTCCTGGGCACTCAAAACAGCGATCCGGATGTCGTTCCGGGAACACAGGATTTTGTGGTCACCATCGTCAATGACGATAAGCTGGAGCTGGATGAAGTCTTCAATGTCTTCATGAGCAATCTCAATGCAAATGGACTCAATGACAGAACGACAAGAATCACATTAGACACGCCTGCTCAAGCCACGATCATCGATGATACGGACATCGCGACCATCGACTTTGTCGACGACGATCTTTTCGTCAACGAAGAAGACGGAACGGTCACCTTCACCGTGCAGATCTCGAACGCCATCGCCGAAGATGTCAGCTTTGACCTTACCACGCAAGATGGCACTTCTGTGACCATGCGAAATGCCACCGATGAAAACATGGACGATGACTATACATCAAAAACACAGTCCTACACGCTCCTGGGTACACAAGACACCGACGTAGTACCCGCTACAAGGGACTTGGTCGTGACCATCACCAATGACGAAAAGCTGGAACTCGATGAAGTCTTCAATGTTTTCCTGAGTGCTCTCAATGCGAATGGACTCAATGACAGAACCACGAGAATCACGTTAGACACGCCCGCTCAAGCAACCATTCTCGATGATTCGGATACCGCGACCATCGACTTTGTCGACGACGATCTTTTCGTCAACGAAGAAGACGGGACGGTCACCTTCACCGTACAGATCTCGAACGCCATCGCTGAAGATGTCAGTTTTGACCTTACTACGCAGGATGGCACTTCGATGACCATGCGAAATGCCACCGATGAAAACACGGACGACGACTATACGTCGCGAACACAATCCTTCACCTTCCTGGGCACTCAAAACAGCGATCCGGATGTCGTTCCGGGAACACAGGATTTTGTGGTCACCATCGTCAATGACGATAAGCTGGAACTGGACGAAGTCTTCAATGTCTTCATGAGCAACCTCAATGCAAATGGACTCAATGACAGAACGACAAGAATCACATTAGACACGCCTGCTCAAGCAACCATTCTCGATGATTCGGATACCGCGACCATCGACTTTGTCGACGACGATCTTTTCGTCAATGAAGAAGACGGAACGGTCACCTTCACCGTGCAGATCTCGAACGCCATCGCCGAAGACGTCGGCTTTGACATCACGACGCAGGATGGTACTTCGATGACTATGCGAAACGCTACTGATGAAAACATCGATGACGACTATACGTCGCGAACACAATCCTACACGCTCCTGGGTACACAAGACACCGATGTAATCCCCGGCTCACAGGACTTTGTGGTTACCATCACGAATGACGACAAGCTGGAACTCGATGAAGTCTTCAATGTCTTTATGAGCAACCTCAATGCAAATGGTCTCAATGACAGGACCACGAGAATCACGTTAGACACGCCCGCTCAGGCGACCATTCTCGATGATTCGGACACCGCGACCATCGACTTTGTGAATGATGATCTCTTCGTCAACGAAGAAGACGGGACGGTCACCTTTACCGTACAGATCTCCAATGCCATCGCCGAAGATGTCAGCTTTGACATCTCTACGCAGGATGGCACTTTGGTGACCATTGAAAACAATGCTACCGATGAAAACTCAGATGATGATTATACATCAACAACAGAGACCAAGACCTTCCTCGGTACACAAGATACCGACATAGTCCCCACTACAAGGGACTTGGTCGTAACCATCACCAATGACGACAAGCTGGAACTGGACGAAGTCTTCAATGTCTTCCTGAGCAATCTCAATGTGAGTGGACTCAATGACAGAACCACGAGAATCACGTTAGACACGCCCGCTCAAGCCACGATCCTCGATGACTCGGACACCGCGACCATCGAATTCGTTGATGACGACATTATCGTAAATGAAGAAGACGGCTCAGTCACGTTTGCAGTCCAGATTTCCAATGCCATCTCAGTCGATGTCAGCCTTGTGCTTACCACGGAAGATGGCACTTCGGTAACCATGCGAAATGCCACCGATGAAAACTCTGACAATGACTATACCTCAAAGTCAGAAACCGTCACATTCAGTGGTACCGTGAATAGTGATCCGGACTTAGTTCCGGCAGCAGAAGAATTCATCGTTACCATTACCAACGACTCCAAGCTGGAACTGGATGAAGTCTTTGATGTCTTCATGAGCAGTCTCAATGCAAATGGACTCAACGACAGAACTACGAGAATCACTTTAGATACCGTCACACCGGCTCAGGCAACCATTCTCGATGATTCGGATACCGCGACCATCGACTTTGTCGACGACGATCTCTTCGTCAACGAAGAAGACGGCACGGTCACTTTCACCGTGCAAATTTCGAATGCCATCGCTGAAGATGTCAGCTTTGACCTCACGACGCAGGATGGCACTTCGATGACCATGCGAAATGCCACCGATCAAAATACTGATAATGACTATACCTCAGGTACGCAGTCCTTTACCTTCCTGGGCACACAAAACAGCGATCCGGATGTCGTTCCGGGAACACAGGACTTTGTGGTCACAATCGTCAATGACGACAAGTTGGAGCTGGACGAAGTCTTCAATGTCTTCATGAGCAATCTCAATGTGAATGGGCTCAATGACAGAACGACGAGAATCACATTAGACACGCCCGCTCAGGCAACGATCATCGATGACTCGGATGTCGCTGACATCAGCTTCATCGATGATGACATCACCGTGAACGAAGAAGGCACGGTGGCCTTTTTCACCGTGTGGATATCCAATGCCATCGCGGAAGATGTCAGTTTCGATCTCTTCACACAAGACGGCACTTCGATGACCATGCGAAACGCCACCGATGAAAATATCGATGATGATTACACAACCAAGCGTGAAACAATTACATTCCTGGGAACTCCTGACACTGATTTCGTACCCGGAATCCAAACCTTTGTCATCAATATCACAAATGATGACAAACTGGAACTCGATGAAGTCTTTAACGTGCTGATGGACAATCTCGTTGCCAATGGACTCGAAAGCAGAATCACGCTGGATGATCCAGCGCAAGTTACAATTGTGGACGACTCTGACACTGCCACCATCTCATTCGTTCAAGAGGACGTACTCGTAGACGAAGAAGATGGCTCAATCACATTCAACGTGCAGATTTCCAATGCCATCGCAGAGGACGTCAGCTTTGATCTCACAACCAGGGATGGAGCAGCTCCTCCAGTCGGTTCAGGAATTGCAACCAATGAAATGCTGGATAACGATTATCTTTTCAAAACACAGAATTTCCTCTTCGTAGGAACCCCCAACACTGATAACGTTCCCGGAATCCAAAGCTTTACTGTCACTATCATTGATGACGACAAAGTGGAACTCGATGAACTCTTTAATGTGTTTATGGATAACTTAAGTGCCAATGGCCTTGATTCAAGAATTACCTTGGGGCCCGATGCAACAGGAGTAATCCGTAATACTGATTCCGCGGTCATCACTATCGATCCAGTCGATGTTTCAGGCAAAGATGAAGGCACTGGAAGCGGGACAACCGAATTTGTATTCAATGTCAATTTATCCAATGCTGTTGACACTGATGTCAGCTTCAATGTTTCAACGCAGGATAATACAGCGACTGTAGCTGACAATGATTACATTCCTGTCATCGATCAGTTTTTCACTTTCCTGGGTTCATCAAATTCTGATGTGGTTCCTGGTCAACAGACATTTACCGTTCAAATCCCACAAGACAACAAAGTCGAGCTGGATGAAATCTTTGATGTCATTCTCACAAATCTGAATAGCATGGGACGCAACGTTACATTTGGCCCAGTTGCTCACGGCACAATTATAAATGATGATTCGGCAACAATTTCGATCAACAACGTTTCTCAGCTGGAAGCTGACGGTGAATTTTTCTTTACTGCAACGATTTCAAATCCGGTCGACACCAACATTTCAGTTGAAGTCTACACCGAACATAGTTCACTCCTCATAACTGACAATGACTATAATGTAGTTGCGCCCACGAGCCCCATTATTTTGAATTTCACCCCAACGGGAGCACTGACTCAGAACTTCACGATTACTGTAAACGATGACAATATCGTCGAAGGTGATGAGTTTTTCTCTACAATTCTGGCAAACCTGGACAATGCTCTTCGTGATGTATCTATTCTCAACGGCACTAACCAGGGACACATCCAAGATGATGACTCTGCAACACTTTCAATTACTCCTGTGACAGATACAGAAAACAACAGTCCATTCCAGTTTCTTGTTGAGCTCTCCAATCCCGTGGATGTTGCCATTACAGTCGATGCCTCGACCATAGATGGATCGGCTTTCGCCCCATCCGACTATCAGGCGATTGTCAATCAGCTTCTCACATTCAATCCGGGTATCACCCAGTTGCCGGTCAACGTTACCGTAACAAATGATGCGACAACTGAAGGACCGGAAACATTTGAAGTCATTCTGGAAAACCTGAATCCAAACGGCCGTGCGGTCTTTCTGACCAGCATTGCTGCCCGGAGTAACTCTGCGACTTCCGATGCTGCCGTTGCCGTTGATGTCGTAGGTGATTTCGCATACATTGCTGACCGTGATGGTGGCTTGCAGATATTCAACATCGCCGATCCTTCGAATCCGTTCCATGTAGGAGAGTACGATTTCAACCTGCAAGGCATCGCCCAGGGAATTGATGTTGTCGGGAACCTGGCCTACATGGCCGTTGGTGAAGCAGGTCTGCAAATCCTGGATATTTCTGACCCAACCAATCCTACATTTGTTGGTAGTATCGCGACACCAGCTCGTGCTAGAGGCGTCGAGGTTATCGGCAATCTAGCCTACGTCGCTGATGACAGTGGCAACGGCGGTGGTCTCCAAATCATCGACGTCACTGATCCAACCAATCCAACTAGCGTAGGAAGCTTTGGCGTCTCTACTCCCGGTGGTCTGGCGGGTGGTGTGAAAGTCATCGGAAACATTGCGTATGTCACAGACGGAAACAATGGTCTGCAAATCGTTGATGTTTCCGTTCCTGCTACTCCTGTTCAAATCCTGAATGTAGCAACCCCCGGCGGGGCTGCCATTGGACTTGATGTCGTAGGCAACTTTGCTTATGTCGCGAATCGTGAAGGTGGATTGCAGGTCATTGATATCAGTGATCCATTTACCGCTTCCATCGTCGGCACTCTGAATACTCCAGGTATCGCAACCGGTGTGCGTGTCGTGGGGAACTTTGCCTACGTGGCAGATGGGACTGTTGGCTTACAAGTCGTCGATATTACTAATCCCACGACCCCTACCATTGCCAGAACGCATAATACTCCGGGGGGTGCCCGAAGCTTGTTTGTCCAAGGCACACTGGCCTATGTCGCTGATACATTCAATGGTTTAGAAATTCTTGAATTCTTCCCCTCGACATCAGCTACAGGAACTATTCTTGATCCATCTGGTCCGCCATTAACAGGTACTGCTTCTGCTAATACTAAGATCAATACTTCACTCGTATTGAATGCTACAACAACAGACGCCAACGGAGAAACAGCGGCTGTACCAGAAAGTGAGCAATGGATTGATGAATGGGACAGCTTCTGGGTTGAAGTCTGGGGTAACACGAGTGTGGGATCAGGAATCAGTGGCGGTACTTTTGATCTGGAATACAATACCGACTACTTTACTGCTACCGCAGTCGAGTATGGGACTGCCTTTGGTAATTCCACCTCTTCAACAATTGACGATCAGACTGGTACTGTCTCAGGAATCAGCGGACAGAATAATCTGGGTACGCTTGGCTCTGGGAATCAGGTTCTGTTGGCACGAATTAAATTTGAATCGACAGAAGAAGATGGAGTCGCCATTGATCAACAAACTGGTTTCTTAGGTCCACACAGCCTGGGAATCAAAGTGAGCAATGCACAGCTTGATGTTACAGATTATGGTGGTGTCACCGCCTCAATAGCAGATTCACCGGAAACGGATTTATGGGCTGTGCCATTCGACCTGGATGATAACGGAGCTGTTAACTTCAGAGATTTGGTCTCGTTCGTATCATTCTATGGGACTTCTGTATTTGACTCTTCATCTGGACTGGCCTGGTCTTTAGACTTTGATAAGAATGGCCAAATCAACTTCAGAGATCTGACATACCTGATCAATAACTACGGTCTTACAAAAGCAAGTGGTCAACAGGTCGCCTTCCCACCGAACTTCCCGCAAGAATGGTATGGATCTTCGATCACAGCCGAAGGCGAAGATTCCCTGGATGTTCTGATTGAAGCCGCCGTTGATGAATGGAAAACAGCTACTGGCAATGAGGAATTAGCGGTTCAGGTTGTGGTAACCGATCTTGGTGGCCAACAACTTGGTGAAGGTCATATTCTGGAACTTGATGAAAATGGAATTCCGATTAAAGGCCGAGTTTACATTGATGATGATGCGGCTGGCCTGGGTTGGTACTCTTCTGTTGAAGGTCTCTCCTTCGACAGTAATGGCCAGGCAATCGCAGATTCCGCTGCTGTAGGACATTACGATCTTTACACGGTACTGTTGCATGAAATTGGTCATGCGGCCGGGTTCACTACAAGTTACTCAGCCTTCACCGACCATGTCGTTAATAACGGTCCGGGACAGGTCCAGTTTGTTGGCTGGGATTTTGTTGCTCCGCTCACTGATGATGGATTACACATTGATGAGAGCTATTCTCCAAACGATGTCTTGGGGGCCACCCTGGATCCATCCACGCGTAAAATGATCTCGTCGCTGGACGTTCGAATTCTGCAAGCTGCCTATGAAAACGCGACAGGGGCAAGCATCACACCTCTGACAGCTCCTCTAATGGCTGCTGACGAGACCTCGACCAATAACTCATCGACAACTTCATCTGCTGAAGCAGCATTTGCTTCAACTGCAATTTCACAAACAGGATCAGCTCCTGTTGACAAACAGGAATATCCTGCGAAATCGGTACTGCAACCCGAATGGAGTTACGCTCAACCGCAACTGGTTCAAAATTCCATCATGAGCATTGAACAATCAACGAATCTGGACCAATTGGCAGGTTCTTTGATCGATGTCTCTTATGAAACGGAACAGTACCTGACCGACGAGTTTGGAAAAATCAAAACGGAAGAGAGTGCATTCCAGTTTGACTTTGCCCATGAATTCGAAATGGAAGATATTGTCGAAAATGATGTGGTTGATGAAGAACTTGACAGCCTGTTTACTGAGTGGGCAGGGCCTTTAGTTTAAACAACCAGAGTCAGCTTTGATTGAGAGAGGTGAGAAGTTCGTTCTCACCTCTCTTTTTTTATGACGCGAGAAATTCGTTCCATTCCAGACCAAAGGTCTCTGCGACAGCATGGTTGGTGATCTGCCCCTGATGGATATTGACGGCAGTGAGTAATCCATGATCCTGGGCACAAGCTGCTTCCAGCCCCAGATTGGCCAGTTTTAATGCATACGGCAGCGTGACATTGCAGAGGGCATAAGTACTGGTACGTCCCACAGCACCAGGCATATTGGCAACACAGTAATGCACAACCCCGTCTACAACAAAAGTCGGATCGGAGTGTGTCGTTGGATGCGAGGTTTCTATGCAACCTCCCTGATCGACGGCTACATCAATCAGCACTGCCCCCGGTTTCATCATTTTCAGAGACGACTCAGGCACTAATACAGGAGCACGTGCGCCGGGAATGAGCACCGCACCAATCACCAGATCAGCCAACTCTAATTCGGCTCGTATATTATGCCGGTCACTATATAACGTATTCACGTTCGCCGGCATGATGTCTTCCAGATAACGCAAACGATCCACGTTGATATCCAGAATCACGACATCCGCCTGAAAACCAGCCGCTATCTGAGCCGCATTTTTTCCAACGACTCCCCCTCCCAGAATCACAATATGAGCTGGCGCCACACCGGGGACGCCCCCCAGTAAGATCCCACGCCCCAATTGAGGTCGCTCCAAGTACTTGGCGCCTTCTTGAATGCTCATTCGGCCGGCGACTTCGCTCATGGGCGTCAATAATGGTAATTGACCATTCCGACCCTCCAGAGTTTCGTAAGCAACGGCTGTCGCTCCCGTTTCCAGGAAACCGCGTGTTAATGCTTCATCGGCTGCGAAGTGAAAGTAGGTAAACAGTAGTTGTCCTGGCTTTAATAATGCCCACTCTACAGGTTGGGGCTCTTTAACTTTGATCACCATATCAGAGCGGGCAAACACTTCCTCAGCAGAGCCTACAATCTCTGCCCCGTTCTCTTCATAAAGCTCATCAGGGATCCCGCTTCCCAGGCCGGCTCCCTTTTCCACCAGCACGGTATGCCCTGCAACAGTCAGCTCCTCTGCGCCTACCGGTATCAAAGCAACACGATATTCATCCTGCTTGATTTCACGAGGTACCCCAATAATCATGATCTTCTCCCGATTACATGTAATATCGCCGACAGCTATGATACGATAATGCTATTATACGTTATCCTTACAATAGTATTCGTCTGTTTTCACCAGCAGGCTTGAATCATAACCTGTAGGACCAATTGTCGGCAAACCGACTCCAGAAATAACGATTGAGACAATACAGTGACCATACAATTTTCCGAAGCTCAGAAAACCGCAGCACAACATTTGATCAAATTGAGTCTGGAAGAAGATCTACAACAAACGGGCGATCTGACCTGTCAGGCACTGATTGAAAAAACAGATCAGGCAGAAATTCAGATTGTCTCCAGACAAACGGGAGTCCTGGCAGGATCTTCTTTGACGTCTCTCATCTTTTCTGAACTGGATCTGGAAGTGGTTTGCACAGATCACCTGTCTGACGGAGATCCTCTGGAGCCGGGTTCAATCATCACCACCTGTGCCGGCCCCCTTGCCTCAATTCTGATTGGCGAACGGACCGTACTTAACTTTCTGACGCACCTGTGTGGCGTCGCCTCTCTCACTTCGAAATACGTGAAGGCCGTCGAAGGCACTAAAGCGGTAATCCTGGATACGCGAAAAACGCTTCCCGGCTGGCGGATCCTCGAAAAGTATGCGGTGGCAGCCGGCGGAGGAACCAATCATCGGATGGGCCTTTACGACGGCATTTTAATCAAAGACAATCATCTGGCAGCCTGGGCCTCGCGCAACACACACCCCTCGATCGCAGCCGCCATCAGGCAGGCTCGAGAATCAGTTAACGGAGCAAAGGGCATTGAAGTCGAAGTCGACACGCTTGACCAGTTGGCTGACGCGTTGCAAGCAGAACCTGAAATTGTCCTCTTGGATAATATGTCCCTGGAAACAATGACACAGGCAATTCAAATGCGAAATGAACAATCGCCGAACACACTGCTTGAAGCCTCAGGCGGCATCAATCTGGAAGCCGTGCGTGGTGTCGCAGAAACGGGTGTGGAACGAATCAGCGTGGGAGCACTCACTCATTCTGCGATTGCCCTCGATTTAGGATTCGACTGGAAACGTCGCACCTGATGCTGCTGCTTCTATTAAAAAACATCCTTTTCACAATTTTAGATTTCAGCACATGAAAAAACCGGCCGCACAGGACCTTGACAATTCTCTTTTCGAGGATCGCCCGATCTTCCTGCGCGGCGCACTCATCTGGTTGGTGCTATTTTTCATCGCTTTTATCAGTTTCACACTTCCTAACAATCCTTCTATCAGCCGTTGGGATATTGTAACACAACTCCCCTTTCTCCTCTTAGATCTGGTCGATCCCCTGCCAGCTGAAAACCCGCACCCATCAGGCTGGGCTTATTTCCCGCAACGTTTTCCTTTGATCGGAATTGCTCTGGTCATCCTCGCCGGTGCTTGGGGTATAGGTCAGATCATCACACGACTGATCAAAATCCCGTTAGCTCCTTATACAGCAGAACGAACCGTTTTTGCGTTTGGAGTAGGCCTCTCTGCAGTCTCGCTGCTCACATTGGGAGGGGGGCTGCTTGGAATCTTATCCCAATGGCTCTGCTATCTGGTTTTGTTTTTATTCGCGTTCTGCGGAGTCCTTTCCGCATGCTATGAGTCGAAATCAAAAACCGGAACTGCCCTGCCCTTAAGAATCACGCTGCCTGACACCATCACCCCAGAATTGCTGTTCCGTGTCGGATGTTGTCTGTTGATTGCTCCGTTTGTGCTCAGCATGTTTTTGGGATCCATGTTACCCTCCATTGATTACGATGTGTTGGAATACCACTTTGGTGGCCCGAAAGAATACTACCAGCAAGGCCACATCGGCTTTCTGCAACACAATGTTTATACCAGTTTCCCTTTCCTGACAGAGATGTTGATCCTCCTGGGAATGACGCTCAAAGCCGACTGGTACTTGGGCGCTCAAGCAGGAAAGCTCGTCCTGATGAGCTTTTCGCTATTCACGGCGCTGGGAGTATTTGCCACAGCACGGCGCTGGTTTGGTTCGAATGCGGGCTGGTTGGCTGCAACGATCTTCCTGACAACTCCCTGGATCTATCGTATTTCGATTATCGCCTATACTGAAGGAGGACTCTCCTTTTATCTGATGGCGAGTCTGTTGAGTCTGTTCCTGACCATACAAGTACTCAGAATCTGGTCCCCCCCAGCTGATGAAACGCCAGTGGGAGAAGCACCGCGTTCATCCTTATGGAGCTATGCCTGCCTGACTGGTCTGTTATCCGGGTCAGCGATGGCCTGTAAATACCCGGGAGTCCTGTCGGTCGTCATTCCGCTCGGCCTCACATTACTTGGTTTCAGTTGGTTTCTATTAAAACAGAACAAGCAAATTCGAGCGTCAGTAACTCTAAAACTGGCGGTCATCTTCTCGATCGGCACACTACTCGCCATTGGTCCGTGGCTGTTGAAAAATCTCGTAGAGACCGGCAATCCCGTTTATCCCCTGCTCTATTCTGTGTTTGGCGGCGTTGATTTGAACGAACAACTCAACATCAAATGGAAAGGCGGTCATGGAATGAAGCCGCTTGGTCTGACAGAACTGGCAAATAATGTAATTGACGTCACCATGAAAAGCGATTGGTTAAGCCCTCTGCTGTTCAGCCTGGCACCACTCGCATTTCTGAATCGGCAGCATCGCAAATTGGTAAATTGGTTGTGGATTTATATCGGCTTTCTTTTCTTCTCATGGTGGGTTTTGACCCATCGAATTGATCGTTTCTGGGTTCCCATGATTCCCGTCGTTTCTGTATTGGCAGGCATCGGCGCCACCTGGAGTTCGAAACGTCTTTGGAAAATAGGTCTGACCATCGCCCTGTTATTCGCCTGCTTGTTTAATCTCTGCGTCGCCACCAGTGGTCTTGGCGGAAATAACGCCTACCTGGATGATTTGAATTATGCGCGAAAATTTACGACGTCCATCACCGGCCCAGAAATCTTGCAGTTAAATCAAATGCAGCTAGGGCCGAATCAAGTGGTGCTCTCTGTAGGTGATGCAGAACTGTTTAATGCCGAGTTCCCGGTGATCTACAATACCGTTTTCGACCATGATATTTTCCAGCAATGGACATCGAAACCAGAGCCGGACACGCCAGACATGCAACTCACAATGAGACCTGCGCAAGAGATCAAGCAAAAATTCGAGGAACAACATATCGCTTACGTCTATGTGAACTGGGCAGAAATCCTTCGCTATCGCTTACCAGGCTCCTATGGCTACACTGATTACGTGACCCCGGCACGCTTTGAACAACTTGTCAAAGAAGGGGTTCTGGAACCCGCATTATCTAATCAGTACAGCTATCGGAAGTTCGATTCATTTCGAGAAGACGAACAAAAAGAAATACTGACATGGGCGCCGGAACTGATTGTAGAGCGAGAAGGCGAGCGCTACTTTATCACAGCGCAAATATTTCCGGTTGCACCCTGAGCCGATGATTCACCTAAGCAAATTCACCTACGGGGGATTCGAAATCATAGAGTTCCCGCCGGGCAGAGCGGAGAGCACTACCGAAATCAGGGATGATAATGTCGCTATCGTCCAGATTCTGATAACCGCGGGGTTTACTCTCCAAGAGACAAAACCGCTCCAATTCATCGATATGGATGGTTTCCCGATTGATGGCTTCTGCCAATTTTGGATCTGACGTGTTCATAATCTACTCCCCCCTCTAATTCCTCTTGTGAAACTGATTGCCTCACAATTCGCATCCCGCATTTTATCGATCTTTTCCACAAAATCCTACAAAATTCTGACCGGCCACCTCATTTTTTGTGGCTAAAACGCCTCAAAAGCATGATATCAAAGAACATATGACAACGTATTTAGCTGGCCGAATACCCAAATTTGAATCGAACCTTTCCTGTTTCGAAACGGTCCAAGGGGCGGGCATTGACCATCGGCACCGGGAATTCAATAATGGTCAAAGCAAACCCTATTTTGATTTACAGTTACTATATTTGAGCCAATTATGACTACCAGCTTATCGAACGTGCCTGACTCTGCAGGTCGCTTTGGAGAATTTGGACGCCGCTTTGTCCCTGAAACATTGATGCATGCCCTGGAAGAACTGACTCAGGAATATGAGAAAGCCAAGCAGGACCCCAGTTTCCAGGCCGAACTGGACGACCTGTTAAAAAACTACGTCGGTCGACCGAACCCGTTGTATTTTGCCGAACGCCTGACCGAGCACTGCGGTGGTGCCAAAATTTATCTGAAACGGGAAGACCTCAATCATACGGGTGCCCACAAGATTAATAACACCATCGGACAAGCTCTACTGACGATGAGGATGGGCAAAAAACGGGTGATTGCAGAAACGGGTGCTGGCCAGCACGGCGTCGCCTCCGCGGTTGCCTGTGCCCGCTTTGGTCTTGAATGCATTGTCTATATGGGCGAAGAAGACATTCGCCGTCAAAAACTCAATGTGTTTAATATGAAAATGATGGGTGCGGAGGTCCGTGGCGTGACCAGTGGATCGCAGACACTACGCGACGCGGTCAACGAAGCCATGCGCGATTGGATGTCGAGCGTCGAAACCACACACTACATTATCGGTTCCGTCATCGGGCCTCACCCCTTCCCGATGATGGTCCGCGATTTCCAATCGGTTATCGGGAAAGAGACCCGTGCCCAATGTCTCGAACAAACCGGTAAACTCCCAGATCAGGTCATCGCCTGCGTGGGAGGTGGCTCTAACTCTGCAGGAATGTTCTATCCATTTATCGATGATGAATCTGTGAAGCTGACCGGAGTGGAAGCTGGCGGAAGAGGCCCCGAGCCGGGTGAGCATGCCAGCACACTCAGCTACGGCGCCAAAGGAGTTCTGCACGGGAGCTTTGGATATGTCCTGCAGGATGATGATGGGCAAACGTTAGACGTGCACTCGATTTCCGCAGGTCTGGACTATCCGGGCGTTGGCCCCGAACACAGTTACTGGAAAGATTCGGGCCGCGTCAATTACACGGCGATCACCGATGACGAAGCACTGGCAGGCTTCCAGACAATGGCAAAACTGGAAGGCATCATCCCTGCGATTGAGTCGTCCCACGCCATCGCCCAGGCATTGAAAGTCGCCGGTGATGCCAGCCCCGATGAAATCATTGTCGTCTGTTTATCAGGTCGAGGCGATAAAGATGTGAATGAAGTCGCACGCCTCATTGGACGGGATATTTAATTTCAGACCACCCCGATCATCGTTTTCAGAACCACCTCTTCTCTTCTCATAACAGTATTGCAGTAAATCGTGACCACATTAATTTCTGATAAATTTGCGCAGTTAAAATCGGAAAACCGCATGGCCTTCATGCCTTTCATCACAGCCGGTGATCCCGATCTTGAAACCACAGTCGCCGTGCTGAAAGAACTGGCCCAGCGAGGTGTGGATCTGATTGAGGTAGGTTTCCCCTATAGTGATCCCATCGCAGATGGTCCGGTGATTCAAGAATCGTACACCCGTGCTTTAAATAACGGGTTCCATGTACATGACCTGTTCGAAGCGCTGAAAGCACTGTCGGCAGATTCTTCTGTCACTCTGCCCCCTTTGGTAGGCATGGTATCTTATGCGATTATCTTCCGGTACGGTGCTGAGAAATTTTTACAGGAAGCAGAAGCCGCCGGCTTTTCCGGATTGATTGTCCCTGACCTGCCTGGCGATGAAGCACCGGAATTTGCTGAGAAAACCAAAACGGCCAATCTCGATCTGGTCCAACTCGTTTCACCATTAACGCCGGAAGATCGTACGAAACGCATTGTGCAAGCCGCCAGTGGATTTATCTACTGTATCTCGGTTGCCGGAACGACCGGAGTCCGCGATGAACTCCCTGAGGAATTGACCGCGCATCTGAAATCATTACGCAATCTGACAGATCTGCCACTGGCCGTTGGCTTTGGTATCAGCCAACCCAAGCACGTCGACACCTTGCGCGGCAAAGCAGATGGCTTCATCATCGGTTCCGCCATCGTAAAACAATTCGCTGCGTTTTCTGACCCCAGTCAAACTGCTAAAGATGTGATCACAGCAATCGGCGATTACGCGGGTGAAATGGTGGCTGCGACAAAGAGTTAACATCCTGCTCTGAAGTGTTCAGGATTTCTTTCGCGTGCCTGTCTGTTTGCGTACAAAAGGATAAAACCAGACCCCATACGGCAGATAATCAGGCACGATGAGTTTCTGCAAACGTTTCGGTTTTGCGAGTTCCCAACCATATTTGCCTTTTAGTAAGTTGGCAGGCACTCCTGCGGCGGCAGCATGTTGTTTGCTAACGGGAAATGAGTCCACAATCTCCACCGTACCGATCAACACGCCGGTAGGAAGTTCTTCTACATCAATCTCAGCCTGCTCTGCCGCAACCTCAGCATGGGGCGTTTTGGCCAGCTTTTTCGATGCATAAACATAAATCGGGCCACGAATATTCGTCTGGCTGGAACGGATTTCGATTGTTTTGATACCACGTAACATCAGTTCTGCCCAGGGTTGCCGGATTCCCAGTGCAGGCAGACTTTTATCAGGATGTTTGATTGGTTTTGTCATCGCTGGCTCAAACTTCAAAAGATTGTTGATAGTGGGGGATAATGGGTTCCAAATCACACTCATCACGAATTAAAGCCGCCAATGCTGCTGCCGATTCCGGCTCGCCGTGTACCAAAAAGACCTGACCAATGGTGCCGTGTTTGGCTGACTGTGCATACCACCATTTGAAATCTTCCACATCAGCGTGACCGGATAACCCGCTAAGCTGAACCACCTTGGCTTTAACCTTGTAATACCGGTCAAAGATTTTCACTTTCGGATCCCGTTGCTGTAAACGTCTGCCTAATGTATTCGCAGCCTGATATCCCATTAGCACAATTGTGTTTTCCACATGTTCGATCCCGTTTTTCAGATGATGTCGCACACGACCGTTTTCGCACATTCCGCTTCCCGCTATCACGACAAAGGCCCCTTCCCGCTTATTGAGGGCGATACTTTGTTCGCGCGTGGAAACATAGTCGAGCAAGGCAAATCCGAAGGGATCTTTGTCGGCTTCCATCAACGCCTGAACTTCGTCATCCATTTCATTAAGATGATGTCGAAAGACGGAAACCAGCCTTGTAGAAAGAGGACTGTCAACAAAAATGGGAATGTGGGGCAGGCGTTTTTCGTTATACAGTTCATTCAGATAATAAATAATCTGCTGTGTCCGCCCCAAACTGAAGGCAGGTATAATCACCCGCCCTTCAACACGGTAGGCCTCATCAAGTATCTGATAGAGTTCCTCTTTGATATCCGATGCCTTTTCATGCACTCGGTTTCCGTAGGTGCTTTCTGAAATTAAGATTTCACACCCTGCAATCGTCTCCGGATCTCTGAGCAATGGTAAATTCCGTCGCCCCAGGTCACCTGTAAAAACAAGATGTCGCCATTCTCGCTGATCTTTGATTTTCATCTCAATGATGGCGGAACCCAGAATGTGCCCGGCATCCAGGAAACGAACTTTGACATCGTCTCCTAATTCATGCCATTCATGATAGTCCAGACGCTCAAACAGTTTCGCTACCCCATCTACATCATCTTCCGAATAGAGCGGTTCTATCGGCGGGTGTTTCTCTTTTAATTTTCTCGCGAGATACTTGGCGTCTTCTGCCTGTATCCGGGCACTATCCTTCAGCATGATTTCAGCGATATCCGCCGTCGCAGACGTACAAAAGATCGGTCCGCGAAAGCCTTTGCTAAAAAGTCGTGGCAGGTTGCCACAATGATCCATGTGCCCATGCGATAAAAAGACCGCATCGATCGAATCCGGCGGATAAGCAAACCAGCTGTTTTTTAAATACGATTCTTGGCGATGCCCCTGAAATAATCCACAGTCCAGCAAAATCCGTCGCGAATCAGTCTCAATCAAATGCTGGCTACCGGTTACTTCGCCAGCGGCTCCGAGAAAAGATATTTTCATCTAAAGTTTCATTTCCAGACATAAAAAGAAACAGGAGAACTCTTATAGAAATGGTAATCGCGCACTGCCTGAGCAGGCATCAGTTTGAAGAAGTTGATTAAACGATGATTTCCTGCTCATTCTGGGAGGTGGTGCCCGTCCGTTCGGAGATGCTGTAGGAATCCTGATGTCGGCCGGTATAGGCAACGATGAGCTCAGCCAGTAAACCGAGACTGATTGCTTGCCCCCCCAGAATCGTCGCTGCCACAGAATAGGCCAGCAAGGGACGATTTCCAATCGGCCCCAGTTCCAAACCAAAAGCATTGGTCAAAATCCAGAGGAATCCGAGATAGCCTAAACCTAAGAAGCCTAATAAGAGACAGGACAGTCCAATCGCTCCCAGCATATGTTGAGGACGCTGTCCATAACCGGTTAAAAAACGAACCGTTAACAGGTCGAGAAATCCTCTCAAAAACCGACGGACGCCATATTTGGAATAACCGTGCTGGCGTTCCCGGTGATGAATGGGAATTTCTGTCACTTTGAAGCCACGCGCGTCTGCGAGCACCGGTATAAAACGATGTAATTCGCCATAAATGCGAATCTCAGCGGCAACATCTTTACGGAATAATTTCAAGCCGCAGTTATGATCGTGCAGTTTCAGCCCGGTCAGTTTGGCGATCATCCAGTTGAATACCTTACTCGGATAAACCTTGTGCCAGGGATCAAGCCGGCGTTCTTTCCAACCGTTGACAACGTCATATCCTTCGTTCAGTTTTTCCAGAAAGCGGGGAATTTCTTTGGGGTCATCCTGCAGGTCTGCATCCATCATCATAATCACAGATCCCCGTGCCGCCCGCATGCCGGCCGTCAGTGCAGCTGCTTTGGCAAAATTTCGGCGAAAACGAATTCCCGAAACCCGCTCATCCTTTGCAGCCAGTCCAGAAATAATCTCCCAGGAAGTGTCGGTCGAACCATCGTCGATAAAGATCACTTCCAGATCGATATTATGAGCCTGACTTGTATCACAGATTTCCTGATACAGTTGTGGCAAACTTTCGGATTCATTTAAAACAGGAATCATGATAGAAAGCACGGCGAAGACCTTTCTCGCAGCGGAAAAAACAATAGCTAATTCAATTTGTATCAGAAGGCGTTGTTTCTTGAGTCGAAGTGGAATCCACGTTCGTCCGGCTCCTGATACCATAGTATAAAACAAAGGCCGCCAGAATTTCACTAGAGGGCATCTCAAAACCTTTTTAATAGTGTAAATAAACACCCAAGAATTACAAAGCTTTCGTAGAGGTAATCGTGATATTCCCAGCGCGTGACAATGCGACGATAGTTGTGGAGCCAGGCAATACTGCGTTCCACAATCCAACGTCGTTTGAAGCGTGGAAGCTTTCGACCATCTTGCGTCGGCGGTTTGACTCTCGATTTTCGATGCGGGCAGATCAGATCGATATTCTTTTCCATCAGCCGTTTGCGCAACGAGTCCGAATCGGCGGCTTTGTCATAAACAAGTCGCTCGGGTTGTCGATTTTGCAATGTGATTTTTTCAAGCAGCGGTTCGATCAGCTTGACTTCGCTACGACGGGCCGATTCTGTGTCGATCGCCACAGGTGTCCCGTGACGATCGACAAAAATCATGACCTTTGTGCCTTTGCCACGACGAGTCGGGCCAACTCTTCTACCCCTTTTTTTGCCGAGGCAAAAGTGCCATCAGCAAAGGTTTCCGAGAAATCAATCTGGCCAGCATCATCCATTCGTTCCAAGATGATTTGCCAGGCAGATAAGAGCCGCCCTTCGATCGTCCATTGCTGGAAACGTCGATGGCACGTCGCTTTTGAGGGATACTCTCTTGGTAAATCTTTCCATCGTGCTCCTGTCACCAAAATCCAGAGAATGCCTTCCAGGCAATCTCGTGGATGGGCTTTTGGACGTCCTCCCTTTTTGGAAGGGGGAGTCCAGGGAAACAGTTTTGCGACTAAAGACCATTGTTTATCGGTCAAAACGACCGGGCGTTCCGTCCTGGACGCTGTTTTTGTGGAAACCCGTTTTCGTTTGGGCCACCAGACCAGCGTCATATACATAAGAAATTCTCCTTTCAGGAGAACACTTCATGCAAAAGACGCGCCAAACCGTTCACTTTTTTTGACGTTATGAGACAACCTCTAGCAAACGAAACGATTCGGATCAATAACGCAGCAACAAAGGCATTCACCGGCCCAATTGCGGGTGAGCCGGCAAGAATTGCCGCAATCAACCCTTCTCGCACCCCCAGTCCAGCGGGTGCAAACAACGCGGCAAAACCTAACGAGAAGGCGGCCGAAATCGCAGCCGTCCAGAGAGGCCACTCCTGCCAGTTCAGTCTGGAATCTCCCAGAGAAGCAAGCACAAGCCCTAAACTTAAACCGTGCAAAATCCAGCTGATCAAAAACACAAACACGCCCACGTAAAGTAAACGAATCGAAATCGCAGGCCGTGGTTCTGCAGCAGACGCTTCGACTTCGGACTTCGTAATTTTATTCGAAACCAGATTCAGTAACCGCGACACCAACGGTAAAGAGACAAACAAGGCAAACACAAACAATATCGGAACCAGCAGTGGCCGGGCTTGAATCGACTGAATCCAGGCCGGCCACTCGGCGATTTGTTCGGCATTGAAAACATAAGGCACTAACGCCAGAAACACGACTAACCCCACACCCATGACCGCCAATGTCTCGTAGGCGGCTGTCAACGCTGATACGGAAACGCGCACGCCAAACTCTTTTAACAGGGTTGCCCGAATCAAAAGCACGGACACTTTACCGGGAATGTACTTTCCCAGGTGCCCGCCATAATAGGCGCGGGCGGTAGGCCAGAAACCGGCTTGTTCGCCGGAGGTAATCATCAATCGTTGCCAGAACCAAACCGACGGCATCCAGGCAATGAAATTGCAGCCCCCCGCCAGAACCAGCCAGACTGGCTTGATTTGAATTTCAGCCAGTGAATCACTCTGCTCCTGGTAGAGCTGATAGCCCTGCCGGCCAACAAAATAGAGGACCAAAGCCAGCAACCCCCATTTGATCAATTTCCAGACTCGAGCCGAGGCAGATTTCGAAGCGGGGATGGCTTGTGTGTCAGACATAAACAGAATTTGTTTCGTAAGGAAAAATGCGACTGAAATACGATTAAGTAAAGTAGCTAGCTGACACTACTTTTCTCTGCTTCCTCTTGAACTTTGGAAAATAATTCTCTGACCGATTTGCGTCGCAAAACCAGAATCGTCGCAATACCCAGGAATGTTCCGAAGGGAATAATCAGACATTCCAGTGTCGCTACAATGAGGCAATACTGATAATTTTCATATCGCGCCAGAGACTGTCCTGTCAAAATAATACAGAACAAAATCACGACGCCAATCAAGCACAGGACCACACCGAAGCCTATTAATAAAGCCACTTGAACTTCAGGGTTTGATTCCTCAAGCTTTTTTCGATAGTCAGCAACTAATTCTGTTATGACTTCATAAAAATAGACGGAAACAAACAGATTGAAAATTCCATAAATAATTTGCAGCTTTGAAAGTATCTGCAAGTGTCGTTTGTCGCGTTCCATACCCATAACCTATTCGCTGCATTCTGCTAATTGATTTGAAACTCAATAATTTAGTTCGTTCGAGTTCAGGGAACGGTTTCAGTTTCAACAACGGGAATCGGCTGTACTTCACCCGTTTCGCGGAATGCACCCGTCTCCAAAAATCGCATCGTACATACAATCGTCTCAGAATCACTCATCATAAAAGAATGTAACACCGGCAATAAAATATAGTCAGCTGCCCCCGGTAGACGCGTACTGTTCACGCCTACAGTTCCATCATTATCACCACGAATCAGCGGATTATATCCCTTTAAGGCATTCCGCCCACCCGCCACAATTCCGAAAGGAAAGGGAGGCGTTGGCAGCTTGGCAATAAAATCACTATTGGCTTCGGTCACCAGTTGCTGACCGGCAGGGCCGAAGATGACTTTAAACAACAGATTCGAGCGGAACCGGTCTGCCATGTCTGCACCTCGGTTCGGCACTCCCAGCATGACCATTCGCTTGACTCGCGAATCAACAGCTGTTTGCTGTGACAGCCAGGAACGAACCACCAGACCTCCCATACTGTGTACCACCAGATCGATCTCTTCGACGCCTTCCAGGGAATCGATCACCTGTGCCAGATATTTGGCGTTCTCAGGAATTGTGAGCTGCGTACTGGGATAATCAAAGGGAACCACCATCCGCCCTGATTGGCTGCAGGCTGCTTTCAACTTCTCAAATGATTTGGACGAACGAATGATGCCGTGAATTAATATGACGGCTCTTCCCTGCATCGGCTTGAGTTGATTGGCTTCTTTAATTTCTTCCAATCGTGCCTGACATTCTTCGAGCGTTCCACTCGCATGACGCTGGTCTTCTGTATCCAGCAGGCGATAATGCTTGCTGATCACATTCTGTTGAATTTTCCAGCCTTGAAAAAACTGCACATCACCCCAAAACTGACGACCGCCCAATGTTTTCATAGTAAGTATTTTCCTTTGAACTTCCTCGATTTTCCTCTTAGCAGCCGATTCTACCGCCTCTTCTGCCTCACATGGCACAGAGAACAAGCTCGACAAAATGATTCCCGTCCAGATTGTCAGAACACGTCCAACCATAACAAAGCGGTCCTACATCGAAATATGCTCAATCCAACAGGTCTTGGAAACACGATAAAAAGTGATTACGAGCAAAAACGCGACTGATTTCACACCTTCCAAGGTATCGGCAGGGGACTCTTATCAAGTAAAATCCTACAGGGCATTGTATCGATTCATCGAATATATAGAATGCCTTTTAAAGAAGTCTTCTATTTTTTTATGATGACCCCGCCGATCAATGATGAACTATGATCCGGCAGAGGGACGCCCATCACTTTGAATACCAGAAATTCCGCAAGAAGGATCGTTTTTAGTATGGATCAGCAAAATACGTTAGCCGACAACCCCTTACTGGTTTTAGAGGGCCTTCCCCGCTTTGATCAGATTGAACCTCAGCACATTGAACCCGCTGTTAAGTCATTGCTGGAACAATCAACTGCCGGACTGGAAAAAATTGAAGAACAGGCAGAACCGTCCTGGGAAGGTCTGATGCAGCCTCTGGAAGAATTAGACTATCCCTGGGAACGATCATGGGGGTCGATCGGACATTTGCTGGGAGTGAAAAATACTCCTGAACTGCGCGAAGCCTATGAAGGTGTGCTTCCGGAAGTGGTTGCTTTCTCACTGAGAGTGAAACAAAGCAAGCCCATCTACGAAGCCTTGAAAAGTTTGCGCGACAGCAGCAAGTGGAATGAACTCAATGACGCGCAACGCCGAATTATTGATAAACGGATTCTGTCAGCGGAACTCGCTGGTATAGGCCTTGAGGGCGAGCAACTCACGCGGTTCAATGAAATCGCAACAGAACTGTCTCGTCTGGCAACCAAGTTCTCAAACAACGTTCTGGACGCCACAAAAGCCTTCTCGCTGATTATCACTGACTCCGATGTTGTAAACGGATTTCCTGACAGTCTCAAACAACTGACGGCCCAATCCTATAACAGCTGGGATGACAAAGAAGCCGACACCGAAGCAACTCCTGAACAGGGGCCTTGGAGAATCAGTCTGGATTTCCCCTGCTTCGGTCCATTCATGCAGCACTGTCGAAAACGCGACCTGCGCGAAAAAGTATATCGGGCTTTTATCACACGCGCCTCGGACGGAGACGTCGACAATACACCCTTAATCCCACAGATCCTGAAACTGCGTAAAGAAAAAGCACAACTCCTCGGTTATCAAAATTTTGCCGAAGTGAGCCTGGCAGAGAAAATGGCTCCCAGCATCGATGCGGTTCTGGAAATGGAAGAACGACTGCGCACGGCATCATGGGATGCAGGCCAGCAGGATTTAAAAGAACTGCAAGAATTTGCTGCGGAACAGGGAGAAACGGAACCGATCATCCAATGGGATTTCGCATTCTGGTCTGAACGATTGCGCGAGCAGCGTTTCAGTTATACCGATGAAGAATTACGTCCCTATTTCTCACTGGAAAAAGTTCTGGACGGCTTATTCGAGTTAGTAAATCGAATCTTTGGAATTACGGTCACCGCTGTAGCGGAAGAAGTCCCTGTCTGGAATAAAGATGTCCGCTATTTCAATATCGCCAGTGAAACGGGCGAAACAATAGCCGGATTTTATCTCGATCCTTATGCACGTCCCGCCGATAAACGCGGTGGCGCCTGGATGGATGATTGCCTCGGCCGCAAAATCGTTGCAGGGAATGTGCAAATTCCCGTTGCTCATCTGGTCTGTAATTCGACACCTCCCGTAGGAGACAAGCCGTCGTTGATGACCTTCCGCGAGGTTGAAACGCTGTTTCACGAATTCGGGCATGGCCTGCAGCACATGCTGACGACGATCAATGAAGCAGATGCTGCCGGCATTAATGGTGTGGAGTGGGATGCCGTCGAATTGGCCAGCCAGTTTATGGAAAACTGGTGTTACCATAAGCCCACGCTCCTGGGTATGGCCAAACATTACGAAACCGGTGAAACATTGCCGGACGACTTATTTGAAAAAATTAAATCAGCACGCAACTACCAGGCTGGCACACAAATGCTGCGTCAGATCCAATTCGGTGTCGTCGATTTGAAACTGCATAGTGAGTTTGATCCCAATGGTTCTCAAACCGTCTTCGATATCCAGCGCGAAGTGAGCCAGACAACATCAATCCTGCCAATGCTACCGGAAGATCGTTTTCTGTGTTCCTTCCAGCACATTTTTGCCGGAGGATATGCAGCTGGCTACTTCAGCTATAAATGGGCAGAAGTTCTCAGCGCCGATGCCTTCAGCGCTTTTGAAGAAGCGGGCCTCGATAATGAACAGGCTGTGGCAGAAACAGGCAGACGTTTCCGTGATACCATTCTGGCCAAGGGTGGCAGTTGCCATCCAATGGATCTCTTCAAAGAGTTCCGCGGCCGTGAACCCAGTCCTGAACCACTGTTACGGCATACAGGACTGCTCTAAAAACAGCCTGATTCTTAAGTTTTAAAGCTGGCTCTCCTGCGCCCTTTTCCTCATTCCGGAAATGGCGCAGGCGAACTCCATGCGCTGCAAACTTCAGATTCAAGCCCCCGCAAGTGTATCCAGATGTTCGGGCTGGATTTACCGTAATAGCCACGGAATTCGAAACCGAGTCAGCCGATTCACTGAGCGAAATCCCCGGTTGAAGAGCATCCGCTAAAATGCTTGCAGGAAATAAGTTCGACTGATATGATCCGGCCGACTCAGCAGCATCGTATACCTGCATTAATGACTTAAACAAGGACGGCACTTAGATGGCAAATCAGCTTGAGCAGGCGATTAAAGATAAAACTGCAATCATTGGTATTATCGGCTTGGGATATGTAGGACTCCCCCTGATCGATGCCTTTGTGAACAGCGGCTTCAAAACGATGGGATTCGATGTTGATCAAAAGAAGGTCGATCAACTTCAGGCCGGCAAAAGCTATATCCAACATATCCCTTCCAAAACAGTTTCCGACTGGCTGGAAAAGAAACAGTTTGAATCGACAACCGATTTATCACGCATGAGCGAAGCAGATGCTCTGCTGATCTGCGTACCGACGCCGCTGACAACGAGCCGCGACCCTGACCTCGCCTATGTCGAAAATACAGCGAAAGCGATTGCCGAATCATTACGTCCCGGTCAACTCATCGTATTAGAGAGCACAACTTATCCGACAACAACACGCGATGTCCTGTTGCCGATTCTCGATGCCAAAGGCCTTAAGATCGGTGAGGACTATTATCTCGCCTACAGCCCGGAACGTGAAGATCCCGGTAACCCGGATTTTTCTGCAGCAGGGATTCCCAAAGTCGTCGGCGGGATGGAAGAAAACAGCCTGCGAATCGCCGCTGCCTTGTATGAACATGCCGTGGTGAATGTGATTCCGGTTTCTTCACCGGAAGTGGCTGAAGCCTGTAAGATTCTGGAGAATACGTACCGCGCGGTCAATATCGCGATGGTCAATGAACTCAAAACATTATTTGATCGCATGGGCATTGATGTCTGGGAAGTCATCGATGCAGCGAAAACCAAGCCCTTCGGTTTTCAGGCCTTCTACCCTGGCCCGGGACTGGGGGGGCACTGTATTCCCATCGACCCGTTCTACCTGAGCTGGCTGGCACGCAAAGAAGGCCTCACCACGCGATTCATCGAGTTAGCGGGGGAAGTCAATACCCGTATGCCGCGTTATGTGATTGACCGGTTGGCCGAGTTTCTCAATCAGCAGGGAAAGCCTCTCAAAGGAAGCAAAATCTGCATGCTGGGCGTTGCCTACAAAAAAGATGTCGACGACCCCCGCGAAAGTCCATCGTTCCACCTGTTAGACCTGCTGCTCGAACGTGGTGTGGACTTTACTTATAATGATCCACATATTCCAAGCCTGCCCAAGATGCGTCATCACAATGTACCGGCTATGGAAAGTCAGGAATTAACGCCTGAATTTCTAGCAGCCCAGGACTGTGTGCTCATCGCCACAGATCACAGTGCCTATGACTATGACTTTATCGTCAAACATTCAGGCATGATTCTGGATACACGTAACGCCACAAAGAATGTGACTGAAAGTCGCGAGAAAATCTATAAAGCATAGACAGAGTCTGAATCACAACAGCCCGGTTGATAACCAACCGGGCTGTTTTTGTTTGGCCGACACATTCCTCGACTCAAGCAATAATCTATTGCAAAGCTTGTTGCTGCTGCGCAAACTGCTCGTCGGTCAAGATAGGCATCAGATTGCTGGTTGAATATTCTTGAGTCAATTCAACCCAACTTCGGCAACCGGCATAACGCGTTTCATTTTCAACTTCAAATGGTTGAGACAGTTGATAAGCGCGGACCAGCAACACAAATAAGCCCGGGTTTTTATATTCAAACCGCTGCTGGATCGTTTCCTGATTCAATACCTGAAGCGAATCCAACCGGGAAAGCACTGCCGCATCTTTAATTTCCACGACCTGTTCTACTACTGCATACAAGGCCAGCATGATCTTTCCTGAAGCGGGCTCAATCGCAATCGGTGCCTGGAGCAAATCGCTACATTCCGGCTGCAACTGCTCAGCCCCCTGATGAAAACGCGTCGGAAAAAGCCAGAATTCACGATGGTCAACGCGGAAACCCTGTTGTCCTTCGTGAATGCCCCCTTTGCGAATAATGACTGTCTGTCTGCCCTGCCCTAATGCAGCGCAGACAGCCCCCCATTCTTTAAATGCGATTCGATTCTGTGCCAGCATATTTCTACCAGACAATTGAAAACTGTTGTGTCATTATTTCTTTGAACGCGGATTCTGCATCCAATACAGATAACCGTCTTCGGCACCCACGATTAAATCACGAACGCCGTCCTTGTCCCAATCCACCGTACAAGGGCTGCTGGTATGACCGGCCAGCTTTCGTGAACTGAGGGGGCCTTGATTTTTCAAGGCGATTTTTCCATCAACGGTTTTTTCATTGCGATAGAAGTCAGCATTCATGCTGTTCACGAGTAGATCCAAGCGTCCGTCGCCATCCCAGTCGACGATATGCAGTTTATACCGCCCACTACCGCCGGCCCGTTTGGGATTCAGTTGAATCGGCTTGAGAGATTCATCCACAAAAATTCGCTGGCCCGGCAGTAACTTGAGTTCTTTGCCATCACGAACCCGCTCAAAAAAGGCAATATAACCTTCATGATCCAGCATCACCAAATCGGTAAGGCCATCCTGATTGAAATCGACGGCAACCGGAGTTGTTCTCCACTGAGTCACCAGTTGATTGCCACGTGGATTCCACCAGTTCCAGGCTGGCTTGGGAACATCGCCCTTCCATTCCACGTCCAGCGTCTGTGCAGGAGCCAGTTTGGGGGCTTTCCGTGTCCCAATATTTTCGTACCAGAGAATTTCACCCCAGATCGAATTCACCAATAAATCGGGCAATCCATCCTGATTCCAGTCTGCGACCGTCTGGGTTGTATAACCCCACTTGGCTTCACAGGGACCTTGAATCGAGCCGTTGGGGCCTGCCTGAATTCGAATCGGTCGGCCGCCTGCTTCCAGATAACGGGGGGCAGCCAGTTTAGGAGAATTCGCGTTTCCATCCAGATTTTCTATGAAACCAATATAGCCTGCGGTATTCCCACAGATCAGATCTTCATCGCCGTCACCATCCCAGTCATAAGCGTAAGGCGTCGCCAGTGCACCAAACTTGACTCCCGCTGCCTTTTGCCGGAAATAACGAGGCGGGAGAAACTGAGGCAACCCGCCCAACAGTTCTCCCGTATTCTCCATGAACGCAACACGTCCATCTTCATCCCCTATCACCAGATCGGTATCGCCATCCTGATCCCAGTCAATCGCAGTCGGCACGATCATCTGCAGATCCATCTGTAAGGGCTGCCCATTATTCGCCAGACGGCGACCAGACACATAACGGGGTTCGGTTCGCGTTCCTGTATTCTCGAAGTACGTTAATTGATCCAGAAATTCTCCACACAGCAAATCCAGATCACCATCATGATCAAAATCAGCAAAGTTAGGTGAAGGCCAGCCAAACACTTCCAGAGGCTGATCTCCGACCTTAATCTTGACCGGTTTTTCATATTTGGGTTTTTCATCGGTACCAGAATTTTTCAGCACATACACCAGACCATGCAGCGGTCCGTTGGTCCACTGCCCCTGTTCGTTATAGGCGTCATCCCAGCCATAGTCACCCCAGTCGCCGACTCCTACGATCAAATCATGATCCTGATCGCCATCGTAATCCACATAGTACCATTGATTCGCACGCACTTTTTTCCCATGCACATTTCGGTCAACGGGTAACGCAGTCAGTTTATCAAAGCCCTTGTTTTTGAAATCAACCACTTCCCGCCCGGAAACCAGGACACGAGGTGTTCCATTGATCGATGAGAGACAGGTATTGTGATAGCCTTTCCCCAGGCGAACCCCCGGCTCAAAAACAGGCAGCTTCTGTTTACCATCTGATCGATTTTCGAAGAAATAGGTTCCATTCGAAGGCTTATCCGGACAGGAAACTAGCAAATCCAGATCACCATCGCCATCATAATCCATGGGTAGTGGCCATGCCCATAACCCGACTCCCAGATCAACTTCAAGCCCTGAATTATGGTAGGTTAATTGCTCTAACTCTTCCGCGGGCAGCGAGACCGCCATTGAAAAAAACAAGATAGCGAAACAGAGTTGAAAACCAGTTCGAAATAGACGATGAGCGACCATAATAGAATTTCCTAAAACGGAATGAGTAGTATCGTTCAAAAAGAACAGACGTGCTATAATCTCAAAAATTTATGACTTCCTATATTTAACTCGAATACTCTGGAAGAGTCTAGTCGTTCAATTCCGTACAGATTCAATAAGTTGAAATATAATGAATTGGTTGCTTCTTTGTCGTTTATTGGGGCTTGTGGGGATGCTGGTCGGAGCCTCAATGGTCTTCAGTCTCCCTTGGGCATTTCCGATCTTTGGTGAAACCGCCGAATTCGAATTTGCGGGCTTTTGGGGCATTTGTGGTGCCATCGCCTGTAGTCTTATCTCAGGTTCTATTCTGTATCTCGTGGGACGCAATGAACATGGCACAATCCTGCGAAAAGAAGCCCTGGCAATTGTAGGTTTGAGCTGGATCTATTCCGGAATCCTCGGCTGCCTGCCTTTTCTTTTTTCCGGAACCATGGTCACACCCGAAGTTCCGATGACCATTCCCGATGCCCTGTTTGAATCGATCTCGGGATTCACTACCACAGGGGCGTCCGTGCTGCGTGAACTGGAAGACCCGGCACTGGTTCCCCGCTCGGTTCTGTTCTGGCGCAGTTTTACCCATTGCCTGGGGGGCATGGGAATCATCGTTTTGTTCGTCGCAATTCTGAGCCATCTGGGTGCGGGTGGAAAGGCGCTCATGAAACGCGAAGTCCCGGGGCCTACGAGTGAAGCCGTGCGGCCGCGCGTTCGCGAATCGGCGATTGTCATGTGGACCATCTACGTCTCTTTTACACTCATCCTGGCATTGATTCTCTGGCTGGAAGGCATGAGTGTGTTCGACGCGTTCTGTCATAGCTTTGGTTCAATGGCAACCGGTGGATTCAGCACGCACAATGCCAGTGTCGGCTACTTCAACAGTTCGCTGATTGAATTTACGATCGCCGCCTTTATGGTTGCTGCCGGCACCAACTTCTCTCTTTATTTTCTTTCACTCAAAAATATTCGCTCGCAGGACCGTTCCTGGAAACACTTCATCGCTCCGCTAAGAAACGACATTGAGTTTCGTACCTACCTGATCATTCTAGGATCCGCGATTCTGTTTCTGACCTACAACCTGATGCGAAATCAGATTTACGATAACCTGCCTGACGCACTGCGCTATGCCGGCTTTCAAGCCGTCTCGATCATGACCACTACCGGTTATGGAACCGGCGACTTCGATACCTGGAACGAATCTTCCAAAATGTTATTGCTGCTGTTGATGTTTGTCGGCGGCTGTGCCGGCTCGACAGCAGGTGGTATCAAAGTCATTCGATTCGTCCTCTTTGCGAAGATCATCTGGCTCGAAATTGAAAAATCATTCCGCCCGAATGTGGTTCGCCCTGTTCGACTCGGCGAGACCAATATCGAGCAGAGCATACGAAACGATGTCACCGTTTATTTCAGCCTGGTCCTGGTGATTTTCATCTTCAGCAGCCTGTTACTGACGGCCATTGAGCCAAATACGGAATGGCAAAAGAATAAACCAGAAAAACTGATTGACTGTACCAGCGCCGTGGTCGCGACCCTGAATAATATCGGCCCGGGTGTTGGCGAGCTGGGGCCCACAGAAAACTATGCCGATTTCACCCTGACTGGAAAAGTGATTTTGACAGTCCTGATGTTGCTGGGCAGACTGGAACTGTTTGCGATTCTCGTTTTGTTTGTTCCGTCCTTCTGGAAAAACTACTGATATAAAAAAAGCACGAGTCGATTCCAGACCCGTGCTCTCTCCATCGTCTTTGATGCAGTTTGTTTTATCAAATTTTCTCGGGTTTTTGCCCCGTTTTATACTTCTTGGGACCTGTGCCGGAATTATTTGGTTCATAGTCTCCGACGAAATCCGTCTTGGCTCCCTGGTCTGGAATTTTATCTTCCATCCCCAATGCCCACAAAATACCGTTCAGAGACAATTTTCGCACATTGGGATCTTTGAAATCAAAGGGGTGTGCGGTGGTCGTAAAGAAGACTCGCCCCTTCGTACCGTCTTGCCCTTTGTAGGTTTTAGTCCAGGCAACGGGATTGGTCATCGGAAATTTCTCCAGGTTACCTTTCATCTGATGGTTTGACTTCAACGAATGTCCCGTGAGTAAAGGCTTACTGTCCCCCGCCAGCTTATGGCCTTCACTACCACCATCTACATGATACAACCAAGAGTAAGCTTTATACGGCTTTACGCCTCGCAAAATCGGGTGATCTTGGGCGTCGTCATCAATGCTGACTTCGGTCAAAAATTCGTGACCGTCACCAAAGTGACCATGGTGTGTGATCCATCTCTGGCCAACAAGTTCGGCAATCTTTTCATTATTCCAATCCTTGTACGGGCTTTTCGGATCACGGAACAGGAAGGCATGCGTAGCTGTTCGAAAGCCAACAACAGGCTTTCCTAATTTGACATACTTTAAAAAATGCTGGAACTGCTCAGGTGGTAAATCCCGGAAACGAGTGAACAACACCATCAGGTCTGCATCATCAAGTGCTTCCAGACCACTGATCGATTTTTGGTTCCCTGGAGAAATATTGCCGTCTTCATCCAATGAATAACAGATCGTCACATCGAATCCATAATCCCGCTTCAATATTTTTGCCAGCATTGGCATCGATTCTTCGGAACGGTATTCATCATCGCCTGTCACAAATACGATGTGTGGCTTCTCACCAGCCTGCGTTTCTGTCACAAATGCGGACCCCAATAACAATAAGGAAAAACAGATCAAGAGATAAGACAACGATTTCATGAATACTCCTGCCAACGCTGAGGACTTTTCTATATGTGAAGTATGACGTTTAACTTCGATTCCACCTCTATCGTATCTGAACAGGGGACCCGAATTCAATTGTTGAACGGGAGAACTCTTGACCTTGCCCTGTAGATTAGGCATGCTGGAATTATCCAAAATCTGTCAAAGTTCAAAACACCTTCCATTTTGGCTCCTTTTATCGAGTTTCGCAGCAACATGAAGAATGATACATTTAAGACATGCTTGATTACCGGTTTCCTGCTATTGGCGATACTCTCGCTTAAGACAAATCTAAATGCCGACCCCGCCCTGAAAATCCCCGCCGTTTCAGACAAAAATATCCATCTGCGAGGCAGCTACCAGAACAGCAGGCAGAAATTTGAAACAGATAAGACCGGGCATGTCGCGTTTCTGGGTGGTTCGATTACCGAAATGAATGGCTACCGTCCCATGGTCTGCCAATTCCTGGAGAAAACGTTTCCGGAAACCAAATTCCAGTTCACGAATGCCGGGATTTCTTCTACCTGCTCGAATACCGGTGCATTTCGTACAAAACGCGATGTGTTAAGCCAGGGTCCCGTTGATCTGTTTTTCGTCGAATTCGCTGTCAACGATGATCAGGACGCCGGACATTCTGAAACAGCCGCCATTCGAGGCATGGAAGGCGTGATTGCACAAATTCGCAAACACAACCCGTATGCTGATATTGTAATGGTTCACTTCGTCAATCCTTCCATGCTGGAAACGATTCAACAGAACAAGAAGCCGCTCTCCAGTTCCAGCCACGATCGCGTCGCCGAACACTATCAAATTTCAACCGTCGATCTCGCCAGTGAAGTCGCGCGGCTCATACAAGCCGATCAACTGACCTGGAAACAATTCGGAGGCACACACCCGGCTCCATTCGGAAATGCCATCTGCGCTGCGATGGTGGAAAAACTGCTCACCAACGCCTGGCAGGAAAAGGGATCGCGCAGCAAACACGCGACTCCCGAAAAACCCCTCGACCCCTTCAGCTTTCGCAACGGGCGACTGATCGATATCAAAGACGCGAAACTTCATCCAGGCTGGACAATCGAAGTCCCCGATTGGGATTCCATTCCCGGAAGTAAACGCAGCCGTTTCACTAGCATTCCCATGTTGTGTGCCACTCAAGCCGGCGCGGAGCTGGAACTCGATTTTGAAGGAACCGCGTTAGGCGTGTTTACCGTGGCTGGCCCCGACGCCGGGACCTTGGAAGTAAGCATTGATGGAGGCCCGTTTCAAACCTTCGATCTGTATCACAAATACAGCAAAGGCCTGCACTATCCGCGTTCTGTCGTCTTTAACAGCGAGTTAAAGCCAGGCAAGCACCATGCCAAAATCCGCATGAGCGAGAAATCATCAAGTAAAGGGCATGCCGCGCGAATTATGTATTTCGCAGGTAACTGAGGGCAACACAGTTCGACCTAAAAGAAATCCAGACGGACATCAAACAGTTTCTGCCGATCCCCCCGATTGCGGAAATCATCCAGCATCGCTTTCATATCCGGTCGCAGGAAGTCGTTAAACTTCTGCTTGCCCCCAACACGTACGACGAGGCGTTTTTCATAGTCTACGATATCAGGAGTAAGCCAGAGTGTGTTGACTTTGCCTCCGGATTTGACATAGATCACATTCCCCTCTTTCACACTGACATTGAGTGTGACGGGCCTGACTCGAATGCGCTGATTGTTGACGACAACGGGCCGCGTGACCTGCGGTGGAAGATCTTCGGTCCGAACCCAGTAAAAACGATTATCAATCGGACGCAGAATCTTTTCCTCGATCTCTTTCGGATACTTCAGTCGCTTCTGCAGCTCCATCCAGTTAAACAGGTTATGAATTTCTTCGTAATAATATTCATAACCACGCCCTATATACTCGGCGTAAATCACGTCGTGTCCGTATCGCATCATTCGGTTGACGACCAGAGAATTATGATCCAGCGTATCGCGGTCGAGTTCGCCTCCCACAATATACCAGGGTAAATCTTTGGCGTTCTGCCAATAGTGCAGATTAAACGCGTTGGTCTTGCCGGCAATCGGAATCACACCGGCAAACAGCCCCGGATGTGACATGCCGATATCAAAAGCCGCATCCGCCCCTGTCCCATGTCCTGCAAGAAACACGCGGTCGGAATCGACATTGAATCGCTTTCGGGCATCGCGGATGGACTGAATGACGGCATAATGTGCCGTGATATTGTCTTCATATTCTTCCTGATCTTTCTGCAGATACTCGGGAGAGATCACGATATAACCACGGCGCTGGGACTGTCCGGGACCGTTTTTGTACTTACCCCACCAACCCAACTCAAATTGAACCGTCTTATGTGAAGGACGCAACGCCACAATCATCGGATAAGTATGATGAGGATTATATTCGATCGGCAACAAAACCGAATAAGAGACAGGAACTTCTGCATCGGGATCAGTCACCTGGATGGTAAATGCGTCATCGTTCTTACGTACCGGAGCATCCAGAATCGGTGGCAGCAGAGGTATCATCTGTTTGACGACTTCCGTCGAAACACCTTCCAGCTTCTGGAGCGTTTCAATCATGAAATCGCGTTCATGCTCATCTTCGTTACGTAAGTACTCCAGTACTTGCGCCCGTGCGGTCCACAAGTTGAGCGCCGTATCCAGGTCGGTCATCACGTGCGCGGATCCGATAATCCAACCCGAATAGGCAATCGCCAACTTTTCCTGAACAGTTAATGAATCATCGCTTTCCAGATTCAAAAAAGCGGATAAGCGATCAATGGAATCAAAATTGAGCTGTGTGATCACCTCGCGACGGTAGGCCTGTAACAGATTTTTGTTTGCCTCATCCTTAATCTCAGCTTCGAGTTCCCCTAGACGGAACTGGGCTTTTTCGATCTGTTCTTGACGTTTGTGATAATCTTCTTCGATTTCACGAATCTGTCTGAGGATGGACTGGCTGACATTATTGGTCGGAAATTTGGCAATCGCTTCCTGTGCCAGTCGATGCTGCCCGGCTTTGCGCCGTTGTTGAAGTTCGTTCAACAGTTGCTGGCTATGCAGCGTGCGTAAGTCTTTCACAAACACAGCGATTTTATCTTTGTACTCGGGAAAATCCTGTTCGATATCCGCAAATGCCTGGGCTGCGGGAAGATACAGCCCCGCCTGAATATAAAACCGGGCGACAGCGATCCGTTCGTTGGGGTCCAGCGGATCAATGACTTGTTTCAACATCGCCGCCAGAACTTCTTCTTTCACAGAAGTCGTTCGAATTCCCAAATCCCACTGGTGCTTCAGCCCAGTCACTTTCAGATACTTTGGAGTAATCTCGGTGACTCCCTGCAGCAATGCCAGATCGCCTTTATTCGTACTGAGTGTTACCGTTCGTCGACCGAACTTGTCAAAATCGGTGACATCTTTGAACGAACCCACTGTTTTTAACATCTGCCCGCGACCGGTCACCTGCTGTTTGAGAGGGAAGAGTTCCTGTTCCGATAAAAATTCCTGGTCAAGGTTGTAGCGTTTTACATTCCGACGAGATACGAAATAGCGAACCATCCCATCATCGACCAGGATAATCGGTGCGCCTGTAAACGTCCGCGATGACGCGCGCGGATCAACAATGTCACCCTCAATCCGGGCAGCTAACTTATCCGTGAGGCCAAGAATTGGTGCCAGATCACCGCGGATAATAGTGCCATGTTCCAGCTCCACCTCCCCGGCCTGGACTGCCCCCACGGGTGCGAATCCTGGCCCGATCAAGAGCAGGAACACCAGTGCGGCGAGACTTGCTCTTTTCAGACTCAAAGTGGCACTACAACAGCGGAAAACGGATTCAGGAAATAATCGTACAGTCATACACAGTTCATCGACATACCGACTGTCAGAATTTGAGAAATAGTAAACCCCTTCCCTTTACCTACGTATCCGGAATCCATTCAATGGTAAAAAATCAGGATAAATTCAATTTTACGGCAATCCAGCGCCATAATTCCGGAATATAACGGTAAGCAAAGAAACATATTGCGGCTATGATCCCCAGATAAATGATCAGGGTAATCCAACCCCAGGTCCCTTCAGCCAGATTTTTGAAAAACCGACGGCGATTCCTGCGGTCATAATCACGGCTGATTTCGTTGATTTTATCCTGCATATTCATCGCACGCGCATCAGCTTTGTCTTTGATTGTGCGGACCTGCATGACCGAATCAAATTCCGGGCACTGTGCCAGCGCAATAAACTCTCCCTCGGCTGTGCGTTTGACCTTAGCAGTCGTATTAATGACTCCGGCTTTCACCCCTTGCTTGATCTGGGCAACCGTCATTTTACTGACGATTGTTTTGCCGGCTGCGTTCTGATGTTGAATGAACCAGACGCGTTGCTCCACAACCTCTTTCTTGTTTTTGCTGACCGATCGTTCTGCGTCTTTCGCAGATGAAACTTCACCCCCGCTATTCCGCTTGGGAGCTGCTGCGGATGATACTTTGCTTTTGCCTTTGCGACGAACTCGTGAGACACCAGACGCGGCTTCACCATCGATAAAGCTCAAAGATGGAGACTCGAGCTCCATGTCTTCCAGCAACGTCATAATCTCGGCACAATTCTTAAATCGATGATCCGGGTTTTTGGCCATCATCTTTTCAATTAACAGATCCAGTTTCTCGGGTACTTCAGGATTGAGCTTGCGTACGGACTCAAACTTCCCAGACTCCTTAGCCATGATCAGTTCCAGAGCCGTATCGCCACTGAACGGAAACTTGCCCGTCAGGAAGTTATAAAAAGTTCCCCCTAAGGCATAAATGTCCGTCCGATGATCGACGTGCTTGGCATTCCTTGCCTGCTCGGGAGGCATATAAAGAGGCGTGCCCAGTCCCGTGCCACTTTGGGTCATTGAGTTATCTTCATCAACGGCTTTGGCAAGCCCCAGATCAGCGACCTTCACGACGCCTTTACTGGTCACCAGAATATTGTCGGGTTTGATATCGCGATGAATCAGTTTTGACTCATGTGCATGCGAAAGCGCATCCAGACAGGCCAGAATAATCAATGTGGCATCGCCAATGGAGAGCTGTTTGAGCTTATCCATCCAATCCTGCATGCTCTTGCCATCGATATATTCAATGGCAACATAATGAAATCCGTGATCCTCCCCGACAGCATAACAGCGGACCACATTGGGATGGTCAAGCTTGGCCATTGCTTTCGCTTCACGATAAAAACGCTCTACAAATTTCGGGTCGTTAGCAAACTTTTTCTTCAGAGTCTTGATCGCCACTTTACGATCCAGACTTTCCTGCTCGGCCAGATAGACATCGCCCATACCACCGGCGCCCAGCTTGCGTTTCAGTCGAAACTCTCCCAGATGAGTAATCTTATTCGCGGATGATGCCCCTTTTTGAGGTGAGGCTTCTGATGAAGACATTGTTCCATTCTCCTGTTAAGCCCGCAGAGAAAAATCAGGTATAAAAAAGAATATAAGTGCAGAACTCACTATAGCTTGCAGGAGGTAGTAGAAATGAAATAATGAACCGGGGACTACGGAAACACTGCCCCGGATTCGGAATAACCTGCATCGCCCAGTATAAACAAAAGCCTCTAGAATAGCCATAATTTCCTGTAAAACCAGCGAAGAAATGCACCGGTCTACCAGGTACATTCTTCCCCAGTCAGCATCTTGTATGCTTCAAAGTATTTCTCGCGCGTTTTGGACACGATTTCTTCAGGTAGTGTGGGTGGCGGGCTGTTTTTATCCCAAGTAGTCGTCTCCAGCCAGTCACGTACAAACTGTTTGTCCAGTGACCGTTGAGGCCCTCCCGGTTGATAATATTCGGCGGGCCAGAAACGGGAGCTGTCAGGTGTGAGCACCTCGTCAATCAGAATCGGTTCGCCGTCCAAAATCCCAAATTCAAATTTCGTATCTGCCAGAATGATGCCTCGCTGCTGTGCGTATTCGGATCCCTGCTGATAAATCTGAATGCTCAGATTTCGCAATTTGTCTGCCAGTTCCTGACCGATGGCATCACTCATGGTTTGAAAAGAAACATTTTCATCGTGGCCTGTTTCCGCTTTGGTTGCCGGCGTAAACAGTGGTTCCGGAAGCTGATCACTTTGCTGTAAGCCTTCCGGCAGATCGATTCCACAGACGGCGCCCGTCGCCAGATAATCCTTCCAGCCGGAACCGGAAAGATAACCGCGAACAACACATTCAAAGGGAACTACTTCTGTTTTTCGAACGACCATACAGCGACCGCTCAGCGCCTCGAGATCAGCATCATCGGGAAGTGGTAAATCAGCCGGATTCATGCTCAGTAAATGATTGGAAACCGACTCAAATCGTTCAAACCAGAACCGACTGATCTGAGTTAATACCCGCCCCTTATCTGGAATGCCGGGTGATAGAATCCAGTCAAACGCACTGATACGGTCTGTGGCGACAAACAGTAATCGGTCCTCAAAATCATACACGTCTCGAACTTTACCCCGTCTGACGGGAATTCCGGAAAGCGAACTTTCAATAAGAGCTGTAGAAGCCATAAACTAAGACCACCATGATTAAAATCCAATGAATTTGAACACTGGAAGTTTAGCGGGAAGCTGCCGGCTAAACAATTGACGATAAATCATAACCGATAAATCCCGTACAAAATGAGTGATCGTCAGGTTCCTGATTACTCAGTCACGTATCTCGTTTCAATGTACATACATACGAGTCTACACTTGCCTGCAGTAACTTAAACGCGATAATGGATGATAAGGCTTGAAGTTAACAACTTTTTCGAAAAAATCAGATAACGATTGCGACCCGTTTTATGGGCAACTTGCGTTTTTTAATAGCACCCTCCCAGGTACCTGAAGACTGGTCTGATCTTCATCGTGCTTATCTGAACGCTGTTGATGGTCGTGTCTTCCCCACGCGCGTTGAAGTCGATGGGAACCTGCTGACGTTTCGTCGTCAGACTTCACAAAGCTGCAAGCTGAACATTGTCTGGAAAATCACTGACTTTGGCCGTCCTGTCATCAGAACAGCTTCCCTCTCCGAACGGGAAGAACCTTATGTTCTGCTCCTCGAATTAGCTCGTGGAAAAATTTCGACACTGAAAGATCAACTCAGTGTCTGGCAAATTGCCGGTCTGAACATTCCTGATGAACTCTGGAAACTGCACGATGAAGCGTTCTCCGCGTTCTCGAAAGCAGCGGTTAACCAGGACAAACTGGAAGAATGCTCCGAGCTGGCGGGAGTCGCTCTACAGAAAGCGCATGCTGCAGCCGAAATGCTGGTGCAACTTTATGCGCGCCAGCGATTGATGATTCTACATCAACGAGCACAATCACTGAAACTGCCTGTATCACTGGGCTGCAACCTGGGTGAGTTTATCCCCAATTCACAGGAAACCCGGCAAATCTGCCAGGCCTTCGATGCCGCGAATACTGATCTGATTAACTGGAAACTGATCGAACAGTTTGAAGGAGATCAGAACTGGGATTTATGCGACCAGCAGGTTGACTGGTGCGAAAAGAACCATCTGCTGATTCGTGGCGGATGTCTGCTCGACTTTGCTCCACAAGGTCTGCCCGACTGGCTTGAATCCTGGAAGCTGGATATGGTCAACTTTCAGAGCATCATTTCACATTTCATCGAAACCGCCATCACGCGGTATACCGGCAGTATCCGGACCTGGACTCTGGTTTCCGCCATAAATACCGGTGGAGTGTTTGGTCTCAACGAAGAAACACGCTTAACATTAACCGCACGGGCAATCGAAGTTGCCAAACAGACCGACGATTCCATTCAATGCTTTATTCGGGTGGAACAACCGTGGGGCGACTATCTATCTAAAGGCCAGCATCAGTTATCCCCCATGCAATTTGTGGATGCCATTGATCGGCTCGGCGTCGGCCTTTCCGGAATCGATCTTGAATTCAGCATCGGTTACTACCCCAATGGTTCCCATCACCATGATTTGCTGGATATCTCCAAACTGATTGATAAATGGAGTATTCTCAATCTGCCTTTACATATTACGCTGGCATTCCCCAGTGATGACAGTGTCATTGATGAGAAAAATTCTTCTATCTCCAAGGTCCAGGCAAGCCAGTGGAAAACAGACTGGAGCGAAGCCGCACAGGCGGAATGGATTGATTTATACCTTCCCCTGCTCTTGGCTAAACCTGCTGTGACGGGTGTGTACTGGTCCCGATTCCGAGATCAGGATGCACGTCGTTTTCCCCACTCTGGCCTGATCAATCTCGAAGGCAAGGCCAAACCAGCCTTGAAAACGATCACCAAATATCACCAGCAATACTGGCGGTCCTGAATTTCGGGCTTTCCCGATCCTGTCAAAGCCGCTCTCAGTCGAAAGTTAGCCGGCTGCCTGCTAGTATGGAGTCGCGTGAGGCATTGTAGAAACGAAATCCTGATCGTCTTCAGGATGTTTTCACCACGCAAATTCCGACGGCTTCTGTTCCGTCTTACTCCACTACTTGAAGGATTCTGAAATGGCTACTGAAAGCAAAGTGCCTGAAGTTGGCAAACGTGCTCCTGCTTTTTATCTTCCCGCTTACCCTGAAGGAAAAATTCGCCTGAGCCAATTTAAGGGTGAGAAAAATGTACTGCTTTACTTCTATCCTAAAGACAACACACCAGGTTGCACTACCGAATCCTGCGATTTTCGGGATCGAGTCGCCACCTTTAAACGTAAGGACACTGTGATTATGGGGATCAGCCCGGATTCGGTTGCATCACACGAAAAATTCGCAACCAAATTCGATCTCCCCTTCATTCTACTGTCCGATGAAAACCATGAGATTGCCGAAAAGTACGGCGTATGGGTCGAGAAGATGAACTACGGCAAAAAATACATGGGCATTCAGCGATCCACCTTTCTGATTGATAAGGCGGGAAAAATTGCTGCTGCCTGGCCGAAGGTCAAAGTCAATGGTCACGCTGAAGAAGTCGCAGAAGCTCTGAAAGAACTAGACTGAATTCGCTTTTGACTCGCAGAAATGCTGACTCCGAATGGCTGGATTAACCAGCCATTCGGCGTTGTTCTGCAGGAAACTGGAGAAACGGCCCCACTGCTCCCTGTTGGCTTCCATCCCACTCGTGGCAGTTCACCGCTTCCAGCACCCGTTCTGCAACCTGCATCGCCTTGAGCGCCTGCGGGCCTCCGACCAATGGTTCGGACTGGGTTCGAATGGCTTCAACGAAACTGTTCAATTCAGCTGTTAACGCATCTGCTGATGAGACATCCGGCGAATCAACTTTCAGAAATGTCCCAAACACATCCTGCTTTAATGCTTCAATGTTCGCGCCTGCTTTTCGTGCCCGTTCCAGTGGAGGCGTTCCATAGAGCAGCGTTTCTGATGGTTGATATGAGGTGACTTCGCGGCTGGTGAAATCAACGGTCACACAGCCCGAGGCGCCCCAGATCTGCATGTCCCGCTTCGCTGTGGGACAAATCCGGCTGGCTGTCAGATCGGCAATACATCCATTCTGAAAGCGTAAACGGGCCTGAACGACATCTTCATGCTCTCCCATCACTGAAACACCAAAAGCTTCTACACTTTTTACTTCTGAGTCGACAAGAGACAGCACCAGGTCAATATCGTGAATCAGCAAGTCGTGAATCACGCCAATATCAGTTGATCGAAATGTGTAAGGACTGACGCGTTCACTGCGAATAAATCGTGGATTCGAACAACGCGCAAATGCCGCTTGTGTCGCAGGATTAAACCGCTCTACGTGCCCTACCTGAAGCAAAGTGTTATGTGCTTCGGCGATCCGCACCAGTGCTTCCGCTTCCTCAAGATTGCAGGCAATCGGTTTTTCCACCAGAACCGGAATTTTGCGGGATAAAAATTCACTGGCAATCGCCAGATGGACGTGCGTGGGAACGGCCAGTGAAACCGCATCGATCCCCTCGAATAAATCACGATAATCGGCAACCCAGCGACTGCCATGCTGTTCCGCAATAGCCTGACCCTGCTCCGGATTCGTATCTGCCACAGCTGACAGATTCACACCTTCCAGTCCAGCTAAGATTCTAGCGTGATGACGCCCTAATGCCCCGACTCCGACTACAGCCACATTCATTAAACTCATGCTGCTCTCCGTGTTGTAATTTGTTCGCTTTCTTGAGGAACATATTTCGCATTGCGCGCTGCTTCTTCGCGGCCTCGACCGGCTTTACTACCTTGAATGGCTTCAAAATGGTTGAACAGAGTTTGCAATGCCATCGGCATCACCCCGTCCAGTTCCTGGCTGAAAATATCTCTTACTTCTTCCAGTTTCTTGTGTTTTCGATAAAACAATCGGTGTGCCCGGCGAATGACGGCAACACAACTTTCAGAGATACCCGCACGTTGCATGCCGACAATGTTCACGGTCCGAACTCGAAAATCATCCGCGCCGGTGCAAATCATAAATGGAGGCACATCCACAGTCGCACGTGCGGAACCACTGACAAAGGCCAACGTCCCTACAGTACAAAACTGATGCACGACCGTATTTCCGGAAACAATCGCCCGATCATGAACGTGTACATGGCCGCCGAGTAAGACACCATTGACCAGAGTGACGTCATCAAAAATTCGACAATTATGAGCCACGTGAGAATTACAAAGAAATGTATTCCGGTTTCCAATGCGAGTACGATGATCCTCTTTTTCAGCGCCGCGATGAACGGTGCAACCTTCCCGAAACAGATTATCATCGCCGATCTCTAATCTGGTGGGGGCATCTGAATAGCCTGCATCCTGCGGCTCAGTACCAATCACCGATGTTGGAAAAAATCGATTTCGTTCCCCAATTGTGGTGTGCCCGGTAATGGAAACATGACTTTGCAGTACCGTCCCACTTCCGATCGTTACATGAGGACCAACATGGCAAAATGGTCCGATTGTAACATCTTCCCCTATCTCCGCTTTAGGATCGACGTAGGAAAGATTTGATATATTTGTCGGCATGTTCGACATCCTAAAAAGTCTGCAGTCAATGACGTACCAGAGTGTGAATAAATGACTGCAGCACAGCAGTCGAAAAGTGCAATATCAGGCAGCCTTCCATACTGTTTCAGTCAGCGTGGAACGATGCGTCGATTTAATTTTTTTGATTAACTCACGATTTAAAGCATGCCCCGATTGATGCGCACTGAAATATCCGTGCAGATCACAGCCAATCAAGGCAAAGTCACCCAGACAATCTAATATTTTGTGACGAACACATTCATCGAGTGTCCGTAATTCATTTCCTACCGGTCCCTCTTGTCCCAGAACCAGTAAATCTTCCGCAGAAAGACGCTGCCCATATCCCAAGGCACGCATCGCTTCAACTTCTTCTTCCAGAACAAAGGTTCGTGAAAAAGCCAGTTGATTCATCCACGTCTCGGGATTGATCTCCAGGGTCAGGCACTGTGGAGTTACAGGGGAATCTTCACCGTAATTCAGATAATAACCAATCGCCAGAACCGACCGATTCAACGGCTTGGCCTGAATGAAACTTCCCGATTCGTCTTCAACAGTCAGAGCCTGTTCGATACAAATCAATTCTCGCTTAAACGGTTGCTCAACGATGCCCGCATCCAGCAATGCCAGAGACAAATCCTGTGATGAACCGTCAAAACAAGGCGCTTCGGGAGCATTGATTTCGATACGGCAGTTATCGATCTGCAATCCAGCTAAAGCAGCCATGACGTGCTCGATCATTTCGACCGACGCACCCTGGTGTTCAATCGCCGTTCGCCTCTGTTTGAAAACGGCATATTCGATCAAAGCGGGAATTGGTTTTGAACCAGCCAGATCCGTACGGACAAATTGAATTCCATGATTCTCCGGAGCCGGACAGAAACGAATTTTGACGTCTGAGTTGGTGAAAATCCCAACTCCAGTACATTCTAATGATCTGGCCAGCGTTCTCTGATTCCGAGTTCGCATTGCCTACTCCTTCGATGGCGGGATACTAGCTGCTTCGCTGAAACAATCGCAAAAAGGATGCAGGCAGGTCAGAACACCTGCACTACATCCAATGAGAGTGATAACCAAGCATTCGGTTTAGCGAGTTTTCGTACCCGGTGTCGGACGCGTCGTCGAACGAGTCGGAGCGGCACCAGCTGAACTTGGCTTATAGCTGCGGTTCAGATAATCCAGAACTGACAGCGTAATGTCATCATCGGCACGGTGATAAACAACTTGACGATTCATGCCTTGAATCAATTTCTTTGGATCATCGGTATCCAGGTTTTCACGATTAAACCGCATGATCAAAGTGTAGTTGTAGATCTTGGCATACTTCTTGACGGTGTCTGTCACTTCCATGTAAATGGTGTGATAGATGCGTGACTCTTTTCGCAGAAAGTCGCGTTGTGCCACTTTGCGAAATGCTTCAAAATCAGAAGCGGCCTGTGCCAGCTGTTTTTCGCGTGCCAGATACTCAGGGCTTCCCTGTTTGAAATCCTGCATTTCTTTCTGGACAGCCTGAATTTGCTCAGCCATTGCTTTGGCTTTCGCATCGCTTTGCTGGATCTCTGCTTTCAACTCTTCACGCAGCGCGGTGAATTTTGTGTAGTTTTTGAACACGTGGGCCATATCAATCAGACCGACTTTGTGTTCCACTGATTTTGCATTAGCCGGTGCGGTGTTTTGTGCTGACGCTGTTTCAGTCAAACAGCCAAAACAACCGGCGATAGCAATAACCATAGCTGATGTAATAAATTTTTTCACGACCGAAGCACTCCTTTGCAGAATGGACCACTCTCCGTAGTGGCAATCAAACGAAATTAGAATTTTTCTTGATTTGGTGACGAATTTGACCCCAGCCTCTGATAAACAAATTCTTGATCAAAATCTCTTGGAAATGTTGCTTTAACTTGATGGCGCACTGGAAATCATGTCATATGAAACCTGGTGACCATACTGAGAGAGCGATAATTTTGCATAGTTTGGATTTTACGTCAATACGAAAAACCAGGCTTTGACTATCTATTTTCAGAGGAATTGAGAGATCAAAAATAAATTGCTACGTTTTTAGATCAATTCAACAAGTCACGAACGAAACTTTCGGTTTCAAAGCGATTTTTTGGGCTTGCCTTAATTTTCCAATTCTATTATTAAACGCCCCTCTTTCATAATCTCTATCGCTACCTGTCCCCTCATTCGAATCCATTTCGACTCGTGATTCAAAAACAATTCTGTTTTATTCAATCACCTTCGACTCCACAATTAATACCTTACAAATGGGCTGTTTAAAGTCAGCACGGAGGCTTATTCCATGTGTTCGCTAGACCGCTGGATCCTGACACCTTTATTAATAACAGGGCTGCTACTCTGCCTGGCCGATGACGTTGATGCCAAAAAACGAACATTTCCTTACGAAGCGGTCGTCAACGCGGAAGAAGCCCTGGTAAGAAGCGGCAATGGACGTCGCTATTATCCCACGCTCAAACTCAAAAGAGGCAGCCGCGTCACCGTGCATCGGCATGATCCGGGCGGCTGGTTTATGATTACGCCTCCCCAAGGAAGCTTCAGCTGGATTCGCGCTGAATACGTTCAAAAAACAGCCGGCAACCGTGGTCGAGTCACAGAAAACGGCGTCGTGGTACGAGTTGGAAGTGCCTTTGGTGATTCGCGTGATGTCGAGCAAATTCGGCTCTCCAAAAACGATGAAGTCACTGTTTTGGGAAGTAAAAATGTCCAGACCGAATTCGGCAATGTCCAGATGTATCAGATCAAGCCCCCAACGGGCGAATGGCGCTGGGTGGAAGGGCATCTGCTGGTTCCCACGAATCAATATCAACCCGGACAAACTCCCCCCACACCCGTTGATTCACCGCTGGCTAATAACGAAAAAGATCCCTTTACTCAAAACATTACAAAAAGCGATTCTCCTGCACCGCACCAGGAAATGATTAAGACCCCCACCGATGGCTCTGCACGTCGTAGTGTTCCAGAAGAAGAACAGATTGCCGCCGCCAAGCAGGCCATCAAAACCATAGATACACAATTCCGAGCCATGATCGAAGCCGAACCAACAGCCTGGGATTTAAATGCCTTAGAACAAGACTACAAAACGCTACAGCAGGAAATCAAACACCCTGCGATCGCCAGTAAAATTGACTTGAGACTGGATGCCGTTAATCGCTATCGAAAAGTGCAGGCAGAATATCAAGATTTCCTGAAGCTGGCTGAAGAGACCAGCAAGCGCGACGCCGAGCTCGTCTCGATGGCTCCCGATCAGAACAAAACCAGTCGCTATCCTGCTCCGGAAATGACGACACCAGGATCAGAATCCCTGATTCCCCCGACTCCTGAACCGTCCGCTCAACCAGCGACTCCAGCACAACCAGTCACTCCACTGCCTCAACCCAGCGCTCCGACACCAACGATTCCTCAACCACAGACAACGCCACAACCAACGCAGCCAGCACAACCACAGTTCTCTGGAGCAGGCATCGTCCGCCGATTAAGAAACGTGCGACAAGGAATGCCAACCCACGCGTTAGTTGCTCCCAATGGTCAGTTCCTCGCTTATTTACAGCCGGTCTCACCACAAATCAATCTGGATGCCGCAGTGGGACGACCCATCGGCGTCACCGGCAAACGCTGGTTCCGCTCTGACTTACGCGGCGACTATATATTGGTCGAATCGATGATGCCGGTCCGCCTGCAAGCCGCTCCCGTCCCTGGACGATAAGCAAACATTCAAAATCAAAACGCATAAAAAAGCCCTCTGCTCTCAATGAACAGAGGGCTTTCGTTATTTTAAAAATGAAAGAGAAAGTTATACCATCTCTTCCGTACCAGCGGCTTTCGCGACATCCTCTTCGCTGACTTCACCTGATCCCTTGGGATCGTCTTTGAACAGAATCAAAAAGATGACCATGATCACAAAAGCGGCGGCTGTAGGAATAATCCAGAACTCTTTCCAGGTTTGAAGCTTGGCGGCTCCTTCACCGGTCACGATTGCATTGATTAAGTTTCCACTAATCAAGGCACCAACCAGCATCCCCACCCCTTGCGTTGCCAGCACAAGAAACCCTTGTGCCTGAGCTCGAATCGCAGGACCTGCCTTCTGATCAACATAGATTTGTCCTGTCACAAAGAAGAAGTCGTAACAAATCCCATGTAGCAAAATCCCACAAATAATCATCCAGGCAACTCCATCAGAAGCACCTGCTGCAAACAACGCATAACGGACGACCCAGGCAAACATGCCGAACAGCAGCATCCGTTTGACACCCAGAAGTTTAAAGAAGAGTGGCATCAACACCATAAACAGAACCTCGGACATCTGCCCAAACGACATTTTGAACGCCGGGTACGTGATTCCCGCATCAGCCACAAAGACGGGTGCGTAAGCATAATAAGCGGCTAAGGGAATGCAGATGAGCAAGGAACTCGCCATAAACACGAGGAAAGAACGGTCCTTCAATAAAGCCAGCGAGTCTAAGCCCAAAATGTCGCGTACTGAAATCGCCTTTCCCTTCGAAGGTGGGGGCGTATGAGGCAGCGTTAAACTGTAAAGTCCCATCAAAACACCAGCGCCTCCCGCAACGAGCAATGGCTTCGATGTCATGTCTGCCCCCATCACCTTACTGACGAGGATGTTAGCCACAATCCACCCCAATGTTCCAAATACACGTACTAAAGGAAACCAGACTTCCTGATTCTTGAGGTGAGAAAAGGCAATCGTATTCGTCAGCCCTAATGTGGGCATGTAACATAACATGTGTAACAACAGCAATAAGATGAACGTCGTACTGCCTTCACCGTTTTCGCCGACAACACTCGGTGCCATATAAAGCACCGCGCCTCCGATAATCATCAGCACTGCCAGCACTCGTTCCGAGGAAAAGAAACGGTCAGCGATCATACCCAGCACGAACGGGGAAACAATCGCGGCGATGGGCCCCACAGTATAAGCCCAATAGATGGCATCCCCCATCCCGTTGGCCCCCATGTAGTTACCCACGGTAACATACCAGGCCCCCCACACGAAGAACTCCAGGAACATCATGATGGAAAGTCGAATACCAATTGATAATGGCGATTGCTGTGATGACATATTGGGCGGGCCCTTCTCCTGATCTGTGTTGTATCTCGTTCAATGAAACCGTAGCGACTTGGAAATACATCCTGGCTGCATGAGCCGTCGAGACGCTACTAAGAACCCGAAATCGGGCTGAGTACGGAGCCTTTCGGATTTTGATCGTTACGATCATGTCCCGAATTCACAAATCAGGCAAGTATAAAGAGATCCACTCCCACGAAATTCTCTTGAATGGTCGGCTGCAACAGTCCCAATTTCAGCCTCGTTCCCATAGAGAGAGCATCAAACAGTCCATATTCCGCCGTAAAATGGCCGGTTTCAGAGACCGCAACCACCTCACAATACTCATATAAAGCCAACATCTCCTAATTATCTTATGCTCGCCGTCAAAAGCGAGAATATCGTATCTCTTTTTATAGAAATCACTTAAGGCCACTCGATCAAATACATCCATTTTTTATCCATTCTTTTCATTGTACCCATATTTACATTCAGCGGATATCCGTTACAATCCGCTTAATCCGAACAATCGTTACAATCGGCACAGGCGGAACTCACTCTCATCTCACTCTCAATAAAATTGTCACCGCTTTCTGAGAGGTCTGATCATGAATCTGTTAAAAACATTCTGGAGTGATGAAGCTGGTTTCGTCATGTCTGCCGAGCTGGTCATGTTGGGAACCGTGGGTGTCATCGGTGCCACCGTGGGGCTCAGTGCTGCTTCCACCGCGATCAACGATGAAATGGTGGAATTCAGCCACGCCATTCGAAGTCTGGATCAAAGTTACCACATTGAAGGTCATAAAAGCTGTCGTGCATGGACCGCGGGCTCTTCTTACCGCCAGCAGGATGTGGCTGTTTCCCTCGCCGACCTCTGTGGCCAAATCGAAAAGGCAGAACAGGCTGCTGAGAAAGAAACCGTGATCAAACGCAAAGCACCTCCGAAATCAAAAGAGTTGCGAAAGAAGTTGAAAGCCAAAAAGCAAAAGGCCAAACAAAAGCAGAACAAGAAAAATGAAGCCTGATTCATTTCGCTGCTAAGCAATACCAGACCACAAATAAAAAAGCCCTCTTTGAATGAAACTCCAAAGAGGGCTTTATTATTTGATCGGTTTAGCTCACTTCGTTTGATTCCACTCGTCGACCTGCTGTAAGACTTTAATCACGGCCTTCAACGGGTCAAGAGCTTCTGCTTCAAACCGGCGGGAGATCCGTGGATTATGAGGGGGCGAATACGTACAACTGAATAAAAACTCGTTCGGCCGAACTCCCGGTTCGAGACGATAATCCCTGATACCCAACTCATTCAACTTTTGGACGGCTGCACTCCACGTTGCCGGATCTCGGCGCAGCATGGTTTCTGCACGTAAGCGAAACTGGGGATCGACTTCTTTTACCGCTGCTTGCTGAACAGAATTCGTTTTTTCAAACGGGTTCGTTTCATTCTCGATTTGACGAATTTCCTGGCCGAATGAACTGCCGGCATTGGATGAGAATTGCCCCTCTTCAAAGCCTGCTTGTTCAATCCGATTTTTCTCAAAACCACGTTCGGGCTGCTGTTCCGCTGATCGAAGCTCAGCCATTTTGTGGTCTGGTTCCAGTTGAGAAGGTACCGGATCTAATTCCCAACCTTCCATCGCATCAGCGGGCGGCAACCATTCTTCGCCATTGATCGAATCATTTCGTGATGAGGTTGTTTTCGCGAAAGGGCTCCGTTGATCAGAGCGATGCCGATTTCCCCGAGTCCTCTCACCAAGATTACCTTCACCCCCCAGATCAATCTCGTGTGATGAAGCATCAAACGAAATTTCTTCAAATTGGGAGTGGGACGATCCTTCGCCTTCGAAGTGATCATTTTCATTGAAAGACGACTTTTTAACGGGAGCGATTTCCGGAATACCAAAAATGGCCAGCATCGGAACTGCAACCAAAGGTATCAGCACTAGCAAGGTCGAAAAAAAGTCATTTGATTTGGAGCGAATTTGCGTTTCTCCTCCATGTTCGCAATCACGCTATCGGAAACTATCCGATTTGAACAATGGGAACACTCCTTGTTCTCAATGTCTGGTTACCAGAAACCATCGTGGTCAACCACATACTTATGAGATCAGAAACTGCCTGACATGATTCATCTGGCATGGCAAATCGCTGACCAATCGGCCCCTGAGGAAAAAACAGACGAAGCGAAAATCGCTCCCCATGCCTGCCTCAAGGGGGCGGATCATACAGAATCGCCTCTAAATGGACAATTGAAGTTTCGAAATTTCTCCTGATTTAAGAAAATCTCGCTCATTTCTCTTTTTTCCCTCAAGAACCCAGCTGTTAAAATAGAGCAACAGGCGGCCATGGAAAAAATAAACAGCACGCAAGCCAAACACCTAAACAGATAAACTGAAGAATCTGTCTTGACAATTTACGAAAAAACAAGGAGAACACGTGATCTAAGTAATTACGGTTTGTCAAATAGTTCGATTAATATTATAGATTCGAGCCAAAAACAGATTGGATCTGTTCTCGACAATACTTGATCGGACCCTATCATTTCAATAAGCGGAAACTCAGTCAGCAGTTTTCATACAGCAGTGTGGTCTATATTTCTTACTGGTTTTGAGAGATTTGCTCGGGCAAAAGTGCTCACTCGGGAATAACTTAAAACAAGTGGATTTCGACAAAGGGAGTCACGGAATTCAATGGTAAAACAAAACAATTACCAACCAAGCAACGTACTGGTACGCCAGGCAAAAAAGGTGGCTACCGTCGCAGGAGTCTTAACCCTCGCAGCGACTGCCTGTCTGTCACAAGTCGGCACGCTGATGGCGGCAGCCCCCAATGAACATAAACTTGATCCCGCCATTCGGCTCGCTATGCAGAGCTATGAAACAACGGCGCAGATCAAAGATTTTCAGGCGACCTTCATCAAGCGGGAAAAAGTGGGCCGAAAAATGCAGGCCACACACACCATGCAAATTAAGTTTCGCGAAAAACCATTGAGCGTTTATCTCAACTTCCAAAAACCACACACCGGTCGAGAAGTCATTTACTTCCACGGCCGAAACGGGAACCAGATCCTGGCCCACGAAACCGGAATCAAAGGTCTGGTCGGAACCGTCTCTCTTCAGCCAAACAGCCCTCAGGCAATGGATGAAAGTCGTTACCCGATCACAACCATCGGCATCCGAAAAATGCTGTTTCAGATTCTGAAACAATGGAAAGAAGAACGTCAAGTTGAAGGCGGCGTCTCTGTCAAATATTTCCCGGATGCCAAACTCGGCAACCTGCAGTGCAAAGTTCTGCAGACCAGCTACCCACAACAAAAACCAGGACTTCGCTTCCAGATGACAAGATTGTACATCGATAAAGCAACCAATCTTCCTGTCCGAGTCGAACAATACGACTGGCCAACCAGAAGAAATGCCACTCCAGAACTAGTCGAAGAATACACATACACAAACATCCGCACCAACGTCGGATTAAGTGATGCTGACTTCGATCCCAAGAATCCGGCTTATAATTTCTAGAGCGCATCACGTTTTACCATAGCGTGCCTCAATCTAATATACTCGGTTCAAATAGCCTTGGAGACGCTACAGTAAAACTGGACACAGTCTAAGCCTGCTACATAAATTAACTTCTCTAATAAATCAACAGCCGAAGGTGAGTCCTTGACCTTCGGCTGTTTTACCTTCCTCTGCCGCCTTCCACACCCCCGGCACTCTTCTCTTTCCCATGAGTCAGGCACACTATCAAGTTGCAAGTGGCTCTTTCGCATTGATATAATCAAATATTATCATATGTCCTTTTGTCTTTATCTGATTTATTTTCGTACTCTTATATAGACAAAGAAAAAACGGCCTTGTTTCAGGGTCCTGTTGCAAGCAGCCGATCAGATGAAATTACAACCTGCTTTGATCTACTTTTTATCAACTACCAAGGAGCCCCAATATGAGTGAAGCGCCCAAGAATGTCTCATCACGCCGCGACTTTTTAAAGAATTCAAGTAAACTCGCAGCGGGGGCTTCTGTGTTAGCCGGAACGGCAATTCCACACGTCTACGCCGCCGATGAAAGCACCATCAAAATTGCCCTCGTCGGATGTGGCGGACGTGGAACCGGAGCAGCCGCCAACGCACTCTCCACAAGCAGCGGCCCCATCAAACTGGTCGCCATGGCAGACGTCTTCGACCACCGTCTTGACACCAGCTACAAAAGTCTCAAAAAACAATTCGGCGACAAAGTCGATGTTCCCGACGATCAGAAATTCATCGGCTTTGACGGATACGAAAAAGCAATCAGCTGCCTCAGCCCCGGCGACGTCGTGCTGCTCGTCACTCCACCTGCATTTCGCTGGGTCCAATTCGGTTATGCCATCGAAAAAGGCATCAACGTCTTCATGGAAAAACCGATTACCGTGGACGGCCCCAGTACTCGGAAGATGCTCGAATTGGCGAAAAAATCGGAAGAGAAAAACCTCAAAGTCGGCGTCGGCCTGATGTGCCGTCACTGTAAAGCACGACAGGAATTGTACGACCGCATCCAGGATGGACAGATCGGCGACATCCTCGAACTCCGCGCCTACCGTATGGCGGGTCCCACCGGATCGGCAGCCACCGGCCCCAATACGACTGACATGAGCGAGTTGATGTATCAAATCTCTCGCTTCCACGGGTTCCTCTGGGCCAGTGGTGGCGGTTTCAGTGACTTCCTGATTCATAACATCGACGAAAGCTGCTGGATGAAAAATGCTTGGCCTGTTCGTGCCGATGGATCCGGCGGACGTCACTACCGCGGCGATAATGTCGACCAGAACTTCGACAGCTACAGCGTCGAATACACGTTCGCCGACGGAACCAAAATGTTCCTCCGCGGCCGTACCATTCCTGGCTGCCGACAGAAATTTGCCAGCTTTGCACATGGCACAAAAGGGCTCGCCGTGATTTCCACGTCGGCTCATCATCCCGCCAAGTCGCGAATCTATAAAGGCTATAACGAAGATAAAGACAACCTCCTCTGGGCTTACCCGCAACCGGAACCGAATCCGTATCAGGTGGAATGGGATGACCTGATCAGCGCGATTCGAAACGATCAGCCCTACAACGAAGTCCGGCGCGGTGCTGAAGCCAGCCTGGTCACTTCGATGGGGCGCATGGCCGCTCACACCGGGCAGGTTGTCACCTTCGACGAAATGCTCAACTGCGAACAGGAATTCGCTCCGGATGTCGACAAACTGACACTGGACTCACCCGCGCCGGTTCTCGCTCGCGCCGATGGCTCCTACCCTGTTCCACTGCCGGGTATCCTGAAACGTCGTGAGTATTAAGATTCACTAACGACTCCGTTTGTCTCTGAATAAAATGTTCTAAAAATGTAACGACAAGCGAACTTCGAAATCATTTCGGAGTTCGCTTTTTTCGTTCCGTTTAAGCACCTGTTTCCCCGTTATGCGTCGCGCGCGAGAAAACCGGTTTCTTCACCTGAACCAGCGGCACAAACTGATCATTCCGCAGCGGGTTCAGCGGTGATGTTTCGCTGATCATCACCTGCAGAATCTGACCTGCTGCCGTCTGCTCAGCATTTTTTTTATGACGTTCGACACACTTCGGCGCGCTTTCAACACGCAATGGTACACGTTCGGAACCAGTTGAACGGTCTTCAGCACCACTTCGGAACTGGGGACTTTCCTGGCCTCCCTCATGATTCGTACTCTTCCCGAAACAACAGAAAACAGATTTCAATACGAAATGCAGGAAGCACAACATGACTCATCTCCTTGTCTGAAAAACACCTGTCTGCGAACAATGCAGTCAAGTGTTCGCTATTAGCCGAAGCGCGTTAGCCCCGGTTCTCTTTTTTGCAAAGACGATTTCGAATTCAGAAACACGATCTGGCGTCGCGAAAACGAAACCCAGGCGGCACATTCTACGGATCGCCACCAGCGAAGGTAGCTGAAAATCACGCCGTACTCGTGATCCATCGCTTGTGACAGATTTTCACCTGAATCAAAGCCAGATAGAAAAATTGATAAAATCAGGAGAATTGGACAATCGATGATTGCCTTTTTGATCGACGAACTGTAAATTCTGTTTATGTGGGTTTCTTACCCAATTGATCTTTAATAACTAGTTGATTGTGGGTTATCCGCCCAGTACAATACTGAGATCACTCAATATTGTGGAGAGTTGATACACGCATTCCCCCTTTCGCAGGCTGGCCATGAACGGCGAAACATTTATTTCGGGAGAAACAAAACGAACGGTCGACGACCGCTTTCGTATTTCTCTTCCCGTAGAAATGGCCCAGGCGATTACTGACGAATCCGGGGAAACGCTGTTGACCAAGGAACGAGCCGGATGTCTCAGCCTCTGGAAAGCCGCAGACTGGCAAGCCAGACACCAGCAGGGTGTGGATCTGATTAAACAAAAAATTCAGGCACACCGACTGGAAAACCGCTGGGAGGAAGTGCAACGCCTGGGACGATTACTGTCGACCAGAAATCGGACCATCCAGTTGGCAAATCGCTCTCGCTGCACAATACCCGAAGGATTTCGAGAATTTCTGGGAGTGCAACCCAACCAGGAAGTCATGATTGTCGGCGCAGTGATCTGTGTTGAAATCTGGAATCTGGAAGCCTGGCAAAACCTTCTGGAACAGGACATGCCTGAATTCGGGACACTCTTTAAAGACCTGTCCAGCTAGCCTTTGCCTGGCGATACCTACAATCAAAAAACAATACACATTGTTCTTTAGCGTCTTTGACGACAGGAGAAGCGGGCGACTCATTCAGTATCCCCATCACATCCGATTCACCCTAAAGGCTTAATTCCATGGAAGGTCTTTTTGGCACGGATGCCGCTTTCTTCTCTTGAGTCAAATACGTTTTCCCCATTCTCAATCTCAGGCAATTTTGAGAATGGGGATTTTTTATGCACTGTGTAAAGCGCAGTAAAATCGTCTCACCGCCGCTGAATTTGTTTTAACCATTAGCCGCAGGGCGTTAGCCCCGGTTTCTCGCCAATTCTATTTCGTCACCAATAGAAAACGCTTCCTTCTGCCCCTTCACGACTTGGTCCGGGTCAGAAAAGGGGCGGGTCAGAAAAGGGGTCAGGACTCTTTTTCCTTTTCATTCTCACTGGTTTCTGCTAGACTTTGGGCATGCCTAGATCGAAGCGAATTTGTCCTGCCGGTGAGGTGTTTCATGTGCTGAACCGGTCTGTTGCGCGGCTGACTCTGTTTGAGAAGCCGGACGATTGTGCTGCGTTCTTGCGGGTGGTCGAGGAAACGTGGCAGAAAAATCCGCTGCCAATCTTCGCGATGTCAGTGATGCCCAACCACTGGCACTTTGTCGTACGGCCCACGACGGATACCCAGCTAACGGACTTCTTCCGACTGCTTACCCTGACCCATACCATGCGCTGGCACGCCCACTATGCGACCGGCGGCACCGGGCACTTGTACCAGGGCCGCTTCAAGTCGTTTCCGATTCAGTCTGACGACCATTTACTGACCGTGATGCGTTACGTCGAACGCAACCCGTTGCGGGCAAATCTGGTCCAGAAGGCAGAGGAGTGGGAATACGGCTCCGCCTGGGCCCGACAGCAGAAACAGGATACGCCGGAATGGCTGGCGACGCCAAAGAATCCACCGCTGCCACGAAACTGGCGCGCCCTGGTCAACAAACCCCAGACCGATGCCGAGCTGGCCGCTCTCCGAAAATGCATCGTCCGCGGCACCCCGTTCGGCAACGAAAAATGGACCAGCAACACAGCCAAAAGGCTCTCATTGGAGAGCACCACCCGTCCCCGCGGCAGGCCACGCACCAGAAAAGAGTCCTGACCCCTTTTTCCATTTCCTTAATATCTTGATAATAGGTTGTTGCCATGAGCATTATTGACAAAATGAATTACGCACCTGAGTATGAAGCTTGGCTTGGAAATGTGGAATTATCGGGGTTTGAATCCTGTGGGATTGTGATGTGGATTATCTCTCCGAAGCATCAGAAAAAAGTGAACCGAATAATGGACCGGTGTTGCTAGAGCTCCAAATTGAGTCACAAGATGGTAAACCGCCCACATCTGAACAAGAAGCTGCATTTGAATATTTATGTGCAAATGCAAATCCTATTGCAAAAGCCACTTTAAAATATGCCTTTCAGCAATGTAAATCAGCGTACTATTCAGAGTCGCTTCCTGAACTAAGCTCGTTAAATGGTGAAAAACGTGACATTCGCAAACGACTGAATACTTTAGATGGATTTTACGAATTAGTAGAACCAAATACCGTTACGATTCTGGCGGATCATAAAAACAAGGTTTCATATATCGCATTTGATTTCAGAACTTCATTGGATTACGAACACGGCTTTAGCATTTTAACGCATCGAAGAAAGGCTTTAAATTGGGCAGGGGCTGGCGAACGAGGAGGAGGACCACCAGAAACAATTTCTCCAGAAGATCAGGAATTGATTAATAAAAGTATTGATTGTGAAGAGCATTATCTTGAGCTAGTGTCCAAGGTTGTAGATTTAAAATCAGCAGAACGACTGGCTGCTGATATCGCTAATGTAGAAACTGAGAGTAAAGCACTAATAAATCAGACTTTCCTGTTATTCACTCCAAATTCTCCACAAGCACAGAAACGATCCCCGATTCTGGGACAGCGATTTTCTGAATTTCAAAGAATCTGGAAAGACTGCCCTGAAGCTGCTAAGCATTTGAACTTGTATCTTAAAAAGTGCCTTGCGTGGAAAAATAGTCGCCCATAATCTCTGCAATCTATGAGATTTCATATGACTCGCAATAACATAACGAGCAATTTGTGTGGTGAATTGAAATGTGGACAGATAAAGGGGTCAGGACTCTTTTCATTCTCTCTGGTTTCTGCTAGACTTGGGGCATGCCTAGAGCCAAACGAATCTGTCCTGCCGGTGAGGTGTTTCATGTGATGAACCGGTCTGTTGCGCGGCTGACTCTGTTCGAGAAGCCGGACGATTATGCTGCGTTTATGCGGGTGGTGGAGGAAACGTGGCAGAAAAATCCTCTGCCGATCTTCGCGATGTCAGTGATGCCCAATCACTGGCACTTTGTCGTACGGCCCACGACGGATACCCAGCTGACGGACTTCTTTCGACTGCTCACCGTCACCCACACAATGCGCTGGCACGCTCACTACGCAACCGGCGGCACCGGCCACCTGTACCAGGGACGTTTCAAGTCGTTTCCGATTCAGTCTGACGACCATTTACTGACCGTGATGCGTTACGTCGAACGCAACCCGTTGCGGGCAAATCTGGTCCAGAAGGCAGAGGAGTGGGAATACGGCTCCGCCTGGGCCCGACAGCAGAAACAGGATACGCCGGAATGGCTGGCGACGCCAAAGAATCCACCGCTGCCACGAAACTGGCGCGCCCTGGTCAACAAACCCCAGACCGATGCCGAGCTGGCCGCTCTCCGAAAATGCAACGTCCGCGGCACCCCGTTCGGCAACGAAAAATGGACCAGCAACACAGCCAAAAGGCTCTCATTAGAAAGCACCACCCGCCCCCGCGGCAGGCCTCGCACCAGAAAAGAGTCCTGACCCCTTTTTTATCTTGCAAGTTTCCTATTCTCAGTAAGCATTCTTCTAATCCGGTTAGAGAAATTCAAATTCAGTGATCGAAATTCACTTTCAGACATGAAAGGAACCAATAACGTCTCAGGCGTTTCTCCCCGATTAAACTGTTTGAATTGGACATTTCCTAAATCAGTTATTTTATTTGAATACAAAGCATATTTGTGAATACCCTTTCCGTAAGTCCAACCACATACTGCTGTAACAATTAATAGATTTTCAGTATCTTGAGAAATCTCGACCGAATTTATTCCTGAAGATGAAAGAATAAACGTTTCCCATGCCTGAAGTTTAAAATCTTTGTCGGTAATGATACAGGTGACAGGAAACAAAGGCTTTACTCCAGGTTCTAGATACTGATTCAAAAGAAAAATATGATTAAAACCTCCCGAATTATTCTGGTACTTTGATTGCCAGACAATCCGTTTTTCTAGACCAGGAGAAAGATATGTGCCAATAAGTCCTGAACTCCATGCTTTATCATCATAAACTAGATGGTGTAACAGTAATCTATCACTCGAGCTAATTTTACTTCTTTGAATGGCATCCCATAATTCATCTGAACTCACATAGCTATTCGAATCCCACCATATACATGGTCCAACAAAGCACAGAGATACAAAAACAAATAAAATAATTTTCTCGAGACCGAATATTTTTTTTATTATGTTACTGCTTTTCATGAATACGAAGCTTAAAAGAAATTAGGATATAAAAAGGGTCAGTATAATCTAAGAGTCCTGCCCCCTTTTTAGTTAAGGTAAATTGGATGAAAAGTAGGGTAACTCGGATTTTGTTCTTAGCAACCTTAATGATTAGTATTGTGTTTTTATTAACATATCAGTTAACACATAACAAATATCACATGTCAAATAAGGAGTATCTCGTATCTATTCCAGCCTCTCCCAAAATACAATCATCAGTTGATATGAAAACAGAATTGACTCAGAATCAAACTGTTAATGAGAGTTTGAGGGAGGGAATTTCGAAAGAACAATTTGATCAGATAGTCAAACCGATTAGAGAACGTATAATTGGTTTCAGTGTGCGAAGAAAGCACTTTGTGTTTAAAATTGAAAATGTAGCAAATCCCTACATATTTGCTACATTTATTAAAGGTAATAAGGGTGCATGGCATTTAAGTGAATGGGAGACCGAACAGCGAGATTTTAGTTATTTTTTTGAATAAAATAATTTACTTATAGAAGAAAAGCATAAAGGGGTCAGGTATCTTTGATAGAGTCCTGCCCCCTTTTTCTATCTGGCCTTTCTCAAGACTCACCTCTTCAGGAGTTCCTGCATGCCCTTTCCGGAGTGGTTACCACAATATGAATTGTGTTTTCCCATCATCTCTGAACACTTCGGGCCGGCACGATTGCGGATTATTCCCACCGGTTACGAGAAGGACACCAACGGAAACCTCGCCCCTGCTCATCGGAACTGCATTTATGGCCTTTACCTGACGGCACGATATGAAGAAGAGAAACGTAGACTCCAATATGACATTTGTGATTTCGTTGAGCCCGAGTCCTTGCAGGAGCTCGAAACGGTCCTCACAGAACCGACAAATTCCGAAAACGAAATGCAGCTCCTGGGACTCGATGGTTACCTAGACCTCCGCTTTCAGCAAAAACGCGACGGTGGCCTGAAAATCGTGTGTCACTCTCCCTCACCAGGCTGGAGCGTCAACTGCCTCCGATTGCAGCTGGTATGCGAGGTGGATTCCAAAGCACTTTTCGATATTCGGAATCAGCTCGAAAAGCTAAGGGCACTCGTCAGTAAGATTAACTCCGGTGATAACGAGTCTAGCCGGGGCTAACGCCTATTCTATTTCGGCTCTGCGAACGGTTACACCAGTTCCGCCAGCAGTTTCGCAAATTTGCGCCCCGTCACTGACAACGGATACGATTCCAGATCGCTTACCCTGACCCATTGATAGCTGCCTGCGGAATCTCCTGCATCAGCAGGCTCCGCCTGCGCGATAAAACAAAGCAACCGGATTTTATATCGGGTCACGCTGTGACGGATCTCGGATACGAACTGTTGAACGGCCGCCTCCACGCCCGCGTGATCTCGTACATATGCTTCCAGTTGCCCCAGCACATCGCGGGGCAAGCCGGCGGGCATCTCAACGCCTCGTGCCGTTTGACGCGGTGTCTCTTCAAACAGCAGCTTCTGCCCACTGTTTTTCTTGCGAGTGGCAGCGGGATGCGACACACCATTTAAATCCTCCAGCGTGAACCGGGGAAAGTCCCACAGGCCGGCCCAGCGCTCGTCTGACTCCCGCTGTCGGATCAAGACGGCGTCCTCCCTGAAAACGGCAATGCTGGCATCGGTCAACGGCGTGATCTCCGGACGTGCCTTGGGACGGGGAATCAGATGCTGCCGCTGGTTCAAAAAGGCTTCGCACCCGGCACTCACCGGGCATGCACCGCAATCGGGATTTTGAGGCGTACAAACCAGACTCCCCAAATCCATCAACGCCTGATTGAAATCGCCGGGTGACTTCCGCGGCAGGATCAACTCGGCAAATTCCCACAGCTGATTTTGCCCAGCCTTGGATCGGGGATCTTCTTCCAGCCCGATCAACCGCGAATACAGCCGCAACGTATTCGCCTCAACAATTGGTGCCCGCTCGTCATACGCAAACGAGCAAATCGCCCCTGCCGTATAGCGACCGATTCCCGGCAATTTTTGCAGGCCCTCGACACTCTGCGGAAATTCTCCCTGCAGCTCATTTGAGACGATCTTGGCCGCCTTATGAATATTCCGCGCCCGGCTGTAGTATCCGAGCCCTTCCCAATGCTGCAGTACTTCGCTCTCGTCAGCAGATGCCAGCGCATGCACATCGGGAAAGCGATCCTGAAACTTTTCAAAGTAGGGAATCACGGCTGCCACGACCGTTTGCTGCAGCATGATCTCACTGATCCAGACCGCATACGGTTCAGCCAGCCGCCGCCAGGGTAAATCACGCTGATGCGCCGCATACCACGCAATTAATTGCCGGCGAAATCGCTGCCGCCGCTTCGTTTCAAATAAAGTATTCAGATCAGACATGGCTCTTTCGCTACTGTAGCAGACATCCGAAAAGTGACAAGCCTGACATCAAACTTTACTGAGGCGCGGCGTAGCGATGCGTGGGTACAGGACGGCCGGGACGGAAACTCTGCGTCTGACGAATCTCCAGCTTCGCATTCAATGCCTTCGCACAGTTCTGCAAGACTTGCGTTACCTGCTCCGTTAACGATTCCGGATCACAGGCGACACGGGCATTCACGATCAGATCCACTTCATTCACTGTGCAGTCAGAAGCCAGAGACAACTTGGGCTCACTGTCGTTGCTCACCAGATTGGCCACGCCGAAAAAGCCTTCCCAAAGTCCGATGGTCTTGAGATGTGCCGTCTCAACCCCCTGCTCTTTAAACGAAGCCTGCAACTGGGTAATCACATCCAGCAACAACTGATCCAGAGAAAAGGATGTCTCGGAAGTAAGCCGCACGCTGCTGTTTAACCAGCCCAACTCTGCTTCTCCCTCGGCGTAGATATCATAATCGATATCCAGAACCTTACTCCCGAAATCGCCCTCTTGCTCCAGAAACTCAACCAGTCCTTCAAAGCCTTCGCCCGTGAGTGCGGATGTTCTCAAAACGGGAGTCCCGGGAAAATTCTCGTCAATCAGACCGGTGAGTTCGTCGACTTCTTCGGTCGTGAGTTCGTCAATTCGATTAATCAGAATCAGATCCGCTTCTTCCATCTGCTTCCTCAAAATGTAAGCAGCCTTCGGGGAGAAACCAGAGCCCGTCTCATTTTTCAAAATCTTTCGGCCATGACTGGGCTTCATCAGAACCGCATAAGGGTGAATCGTAAACTCAGCATCAAACAAGCGCTTAATGGGCTGAATCACCGTTGCCACCAAGTCAGTACAGCTTCCCACCGGCTCTGCCAGAATCACGTCCGGCTTCGATTTTGATCCCAGTTCTTCAATCGTTTCCATCAGTGCGTTAAAATGACAGCAGAAACAGGCACCGGCCACTTCGCCGACATGCAGCCCCTGGGAACGTAGCGCATTGGTATCTACCAGATCTGCTGCCTGATCGTTGGTCACAACCCCTACATTCAAGCCCTGATCCGCATAATACTTTGCCAGCCGACCTAATGTCGTGGTTTTCCCCGCCCCCAGGAAACCACCAACCATAATAAATTTAATCTGATGTGACATGCTGCACCCATTCACGATAAAATTGATTTTCGAATACTCAATATTAACACCGGCTGCTCTCACAAACGGTCGTTAGTAACAAAAATTCCTGTATTTCGTCTACATTTAGTTTAATCAAACATTCTTAAGTACGATAGGATGTTGTTTCAGAATTCCCATTTGGCAATCAAAATACGGACCCTGACAACGAAGCTTATGAACAGTTCAACACGAGAAAAGCCGGCCATTCTGGGGGGAGCTCCCTACTTTCCGGAAGGCCCTCCCGAGTGGCCTTTTGCCTCTCCTGACATCAACCAGGCCTTACAGCAGGCACAGGAAACAGGGTTATGGGGAAAATACCATGGCCCCTGCTCTCAGGAGTTACAACAGGAACTGGCGGCCTTCCACGAAACCGATGAAGTGATTCTGTGTTCGAGCGGAACCGTTGCCATCGAGCTGGCCCTGCGCGGCCTGGGCATCGGCCCGGGCGATGAAGTCATCCTCGCGGCGTATGACTTCGAAGGAAACTTCAAGAATATTTTGACCACCGGTGCCACGCCGGTACTCGTTGATGTCGACAGTCGAAATTGTAATCTGGATCTTAACCTGATAAAGCAGGCTATCACTAACTCGACAAAATGTATTCTGGTATCACACCTACACGGAGGCCTGGTTCCCATGTCAGCTGTGATGAACCTCGCCAAAAAGTGGGGAATTCCCGTAGTAGAGGATGCCTGCCAGATTCCGGGCGCCAAAGTTGAAGGACGTACCGCCGGCAGTACTGGAGACATTGGCGTTCTTAGTTTTGGTGGCAGCAAACTGCTGACAGCAGGCCGCGGCGGTGCGGTTATGACATCTTCACCCCAGATCGCACAACGCATCCGACTCTACTCATTTCGGGGCAATGATGCCTACCCCCTGACAGAATTACAGGCAGCATTGCTGATCCCCCAACTGAAAACACTGCCGCATCAGAATCAAAAACGTCAGGAGAATGTCACACGTCTGCTGCAACAGCTCGCCGATCACGCCGGGCTCACCAGCCTCTCTCAAGCCAACTCCACTAATGAAGCGGACTCCTGCCCCGGGTATTACAAACTGGGCTTCAAGTATGATCCAGAGCACTTCGCAGGCCTCACTAGAGAGCTGTTCTGTACGTCAATGCAATCTGAAGGGATTGCCTTCTATCCGGGCTTCAGAGCTTTGCACACAATTCACAGCAAGCGACGCTTCAGACAAATGGATGAACTCCCCGTCGCCACCGCCTGCGATCAGAATCTCGTGGTCCTGCATCATCCGATTTTACTGACCGATCAAAACAACATGGATCTGATTGCCACGGCTGTCGCCCGGATTCATCAGCACGCTGAAGAAATCATTCAGATGTCCACCAGCGGCCAACTTGACACCAGCCGTAAAAAAAGCGAGGACCTTTCATTTGAATGATCCTCGCTGTCGACTGACCCCAAGGGGATTTGAACCCCTGTTTTCGGGATGAAAACCCGATGTCCTGGGCCTAACTAGACGATGGGGCCGAAGCGAAATAGTAATCTAAGGTTTCCATCGGATAAGTCAAGCGGACGGCGTTAATAGAATTCATCTTCTCTGAAAAAACTTTGAATTCCGCAAACCGAGCGACAAGAAACCTGGAAATCGATCAATAAAAAAAGCCACCCACTGGCGGCTTTTTTAGTATTCATAATGGCACAATTCGAAATCACTGCATTAGCTCAGTCGTATCGTTTTCTGTCTCTGAAACCGAATTCTGCTCGTTTTGAATTGCTTCATAAACTTCACTACGGTGAATGGGAACTTCACGAGGGGCTTCAATTCCCAAGCGAACTTTGTCACCACGGATCTCGACAATCGTAATGACGATATTTTCGTCGATTACAATTTTCTCATTCTTCTTACGAGATAATACTAACATGCCGTCTTCTCTTTCAGGATACCTGATGCATCCTACGTAAATCCTGATCTAGCGCTCTCTGGAAGGCTTAGCGCTACTGTCATTAATCAGTAATAATACCAATCAATCATTAACGTTCAGATTTTACATGCCCACATTTATACCGTCAAGAGGCTAGCGCAGGGCAGGCGCGCAGTGCGACTGCAAAGTGGGATCAAGAGAAGAAACGCACCTGAAGCTGAGGGTTTACACTGCAGACGTAAGCTATAGTCAAATCTACACTTACGAAAACATTTGTCTGAAAGGACTCATCGGCATCCGGCTTCACAAAAAACGCCTAAATTTCAAAGAAATTTTGGTTTTTCAGAGTTTTTGACCTGAAAGTTCTCTTATGCATGAGAAAACTTCGGTAAATTAAAGTGAAGCACGACAACAGATGTTAGACCCCTTTATCTTCTTGAATCCAGAAACCGACCCATGTCTGGTGCAGCCTCCAAGAGTGGAAACTGCACCTTCCATGATCGTGTTTTAAATTCAAGCAGACAGGGTGATTAAACCATCTCTTTCAGTGCTTTGAGAGGTCGTACCTTGACGACGTTGCGGGCTGGCTTGGCTGCAACCTGCATCATTTCGCCTGGCTTGAATGGGTTGGGGCGGGTTGTGGCTTTGGTAGCTGGTTTCCGCTGAACTTGAATTTTCAGGAGCCCAGGAATGTTAAAGACGCCAGGACCACGCTTTCCAAGATTCTTGGAAATCAGTGTGCTTAATTCATCAAGAACAGCAGTCACTTCTTTCTTGGTGAGTCCAGAACCTTCAGCCAGTGCATTGAGGATCTCTGTTTTGGTAAGTGGCTTATCTTTAGTCGTAGCCTTTGCTGCCATCGTGAACTCCTGATACTGGAATTGAAAATGAAAGAAGTGATTTCCACTTCGTCATAATGAGTTGCGAAATTGTGTCATGCCTGGTTTCAAGACTGAAGTCTCCCCAAGCCAAGCGTAAGTAAAGTAATCTTAATTCCAAAAGTCAATGTGTTTGCCCCTGTTTTTCAGGACTTTTTGGCATTTCCGCCGAAAAAAATTCTTTTAGCGTGTCATTTATTTGTCGCTTTGGGATAATAAAAAGAGGGCTTTTATTTAAGAACTTACAATTTGACGGCGAACTACTATTGACGGATTACCGTTTTCCATACCAACCCATTTTGCAAACAGTACAAACTCTGACCTGCCAACCAGTTAAAAATTAATGAAGCCCGACGGAATCGGGGACACTGAAAACAGGGAGTCTCCACTATGGCTACGCATGACATTCGCCTGGATATGACGCAATCAATTGTGAATCATATTCTTGTGGTTGAAGACGAACAAGACACTGCTTTGTTTCTGAAAACACTGCTCGAAGAACACGGCTATCATGTCTCGCTTGCCAAAGATGGAGGGCAGGCTCACTCCGCTTTCAGTATGCACAAACCTGATTTTGTTATCCTGGATCTGATTCTGCCTCACGAAAGTGGATTCGAAATCTGCGAACATATGAAACAAAAAGAAAGCCATGTTCCCATACTCATTCTGACGGCAATCGATTCTCCGGAATCGCGCCAACTGGCCACACGCGTCGGTGCGGACGGCTATCTACTCAAACCCTGTAACCCCGATGAACTGCTCGAATTGATTAAAGAAATCTCCCACGATCTCTGGGAACAGGAACACTTGCCTGCTGCGAAAGTGAATTCCGAAGAACGGATTCATTTCTTCTGCCCCTGTGGTAAAAAACTAAAAGTGCGCAGCAAACACCGGGGACGCACAATGACCTGTCCCTCCTGTAATGAAGCACTGATGGTTCCGCTGCATGATTAATCAAACCTAACTCAGTCCCGAATTCGGATTTCCTGATTTTGAATACACAATAGCCATCCCGGGATTCAACCGACTCCTTTACTCACCCTGGTGAGATTGAATAAAAACAATCCAGCATACTTCTACGAATAAAACCCATACAAACAACCTGAGATCCACTGATTTCAGAAAACAGAATTCATCATTTGATTTGAGAGCCCCATGCCAAAATTCATCATCAAGACAGGCAAATATCAGGGAAAAAAACTAAAACTTCCCGACAGAGATATCACGGTCGGGCGAGACTTGGAATGCGATATCCGTGTTTCTGATTCTGACGTCAGCCGTATGCACTGCCAGATCAAAATCCGCGACGGGAAACTGTTCGTGGATGACCTGGAAAGCCGCAACGGAACGTTCATCAACGACATCGCCATCCAGACAGAAACGCCTCTTCAGGCGGGAGATCTATTGAGAATCGGGCCGATGGTCTTCGAATTAGCCGGCACGAAAACCAAGATCAAAAAGCCGACGAATCTGGAACCAGATCAAGCGGCGCCGCTGTCAGACGATGATATTTCGAGCTGGCTCTCGGAAGAAGTGACTGAGACCGAAACGTCTACTGCCGGTGACACCACGGTGATTCCTACTTCAAATATGCCGCCCGCTGATTCGAACCCCGCACCCAAAAGCCCGAAAAAAAAGGAATATCACTCGGTCGCCGAGGAAGCCGCTGACATTATCAAACAGCACTGGGAACGCGTGGCACAACAGAAACGGGAAAGTGAGTAATACTTCTCATTGCCAACAAGTCTTTCTACAATCACGATTTAAAGTCGATTTACCATCCGTGTGAGCCATGGGGCCACACCCATTTTTATTGAAATGACATCGCTGTGCGTATTATTGCAGGAAAATACCGTCGCCGAAAATTACACGTGAATCCCGGTCAGACCACGCGTCCCATTACCGACTTTGTGAAAGAAGTCCTCTTTGAATGGCTGGGAGATACCGTCAAGGAAAGACGTGTGGCCGATATCTATGCCGGCACAGGCTCACTCGGCCTGGAAGCACTCAGCAGAGGCGCTCGCAGCGTTGTATTTATCGAGCAGGACCGCAAGGCACACGAGCTCCTCAAACGCAACGTGGAAACCATTGGCGCGGATGAAGAAACACTCTGCTGGAGAACCAATGCCCTGCTCTCCTCGTTCCGCCCGAAAAACGTCCCGGATTTTGTTCCCTTCGATCTGATCTTTTTCGATCCCCCTTATAAGATGCTCGACGATCTGAAACCCGGATCCAGACTCTACGAATCGATGGAACGGCTCGCGCGGGAAACTGTTTCCTCAGACGACTGCCATCTGATCCTCCGCGCACCGCGAGACGCCGAATTCGAATGTCCGCCAATTTGGGAAGAATATGATCTACTGCAAAAATCGAGCATGGATCTGCACTTCATGAAAAAACGACAAGGCCAGACCCCATGAAACATCGCTCTGTTTTCCGATCCTGTTCCTGGAAATTGATCGCCACACTCCTGCTGGTAGCCTTCTCCAACCAGATTGCCCGTTCGGAAAATGAGACGCCCCCGGCGAAATTCAAAACGGTGCTCCACGTCCCCTATGATTCCTCAATCCGCTTCGGCAAGCATTTCAAAAGCCTCGACATCTACGCTCCTGAATCAGGCAAGAATCACCCCATCGTGATCTGGGTGCACGGCGGCGGCTGGAAAATTGGTGATAAGCGCGGCGTCGATAATAAACCGCTGGCTTTCACGCAACACGGTTACCTGCTCGTCAGCATCAACTATCGACTCCACCCTGGTGCCACTTATGATCAACAGGCACAGGACGTCGCACAGGCCATTCACTGGGTTCGTGATCATGCCCGGGAATACGGCGGGAATCCCGATCAAATCTTTCTGATGGGGCATTCGGCCGGCGCACACCTGGTTGCGTTGGTGTCGCTCAACCCGACTTATCTCAAACAGCAGTCCCTCTCGCTGAAAACCATCAAGGGCACGATTTTACTGGATGGCGCCGGCTATGATATCACCGATCGCATCAAGACCGCGGGCAGGACGGGCAAAAAAATTTACACCAGCGTATTCGGCGAGGACGAGAAAACCTGGAAAGCAGCCTCGCCGCTGACGTATGTCCGCAGGAATCGATCCATCCCCCCGTTTTTGATTCTGCATGTCGCCGACCGGGCCGACTCCAAACGACAATCGGAAAGCCTGGCCAAAAAACTCAAAGCGAATCGGATCGACGTCAGTGTCATTCCTGCGCCGGGCAAAACTCATATGACGATCAATCAAGAAATTGGTCTTGCCAATGATATGCCTACTCAGAAACTATTTGCGTTCCTCAACCACATTACGGGAGCATCAAAAGGCCGGAAAACGCACTGATCAGGTTTCCAGAGTCTTTTCAGACTGCGTCCGCTTAATTGCCTGCGGGAGATGCGGTTTTGTCGCTTTACCTTCCTGCAACAAAGGGGCTTTTGCCGCTGCTGCCTCCTGCTCTTTTCTCAGCGAAGTCACAATCAGCGAACCCAGCGGTCCCGCCAGCAACGCCGGCAAGAAAATAATGTCCGCCAATAAGGCCGCCGCGATCAGAGCACACATCAAGATCCCAAAGCGGCTCACCAGCAGCAATTCTGCCGGGTACAACATTGCCAGACTGATTCCCACCGCAGCACTGGTCTGCCACATCGCCGGGCCACAATGTCCCAAGGCTGCAGCGACGGCTTCGCTCTTGGTCTTGCCTTCTTCAATGCCGATCTTGAACCAGGTCAGCAAATGCAGGGTCCCATCCACGGCAATCCCCAGCGCCACCGAGGCGGTAATCATCGTGCCGATATCAACGGGCATTTTCATCCAGGAGATCAACCCGAAGACCACGCCGATCGGCATCAGGTTCGGCAACATGGTAATCAAGCCGGCTGTCGGACTGCGGAGCAGAATCATCATCACCACCGCAATCACGGCAAAGGCCAAGCCGAAACTCTTAATCAAACTTTCGAGCACCGCCTGCTGAGTTCGCAGGAACAGCGGAATCGTCCCCGTTACCAGATGCGTCGTGCCCGCGTGATCACGCAATACCGACTGCGTTACCTGGTTCAGATCTCGCGTCAGATGACCGTAATTCAGGTCGGTCATAATCGCGACCTGGGCGGTAATCCGCCACATTTCGTCTCCTTTTTTCACCGTCACTTCACGGGGGCCGTTGGCCGATTCCTGTTCCAAATCGATTGAGTCATCAGCGATATGCACAAACGATTTGGCGGTCGCCGAATGCGGGGTATTCGTTTCTGTTTCTGAGTCCTCAGAATCGGGTGTCAGGCTTTTGAAAACTCGTTTTTTCGTGATCAGAGCCCGTCTGTTATACATTAACTTTTTCGCGGTGCTTGCATCTTCGGGCGGCGGTTCTGTGACCGGACTAAAATCAGCCAGCGATACGGAACCGCTGATTTCCGGATGCTCAGCGATTTTCTGTTGAATCTTGCGAACCAACTCGACCCGCTCAACAAAATTCATGTTTTTCTGAGCGGTTTCATCGAAGCAAATCACCGTATCGACGGGCGTAATCCCCGACAGGTTTTCTTCCAGGAATAAATAATCCTGAATCACGCGGGAGGAGTCCGGAAAATATTTGATGACCTTCGTTTCTGTCCGAAACCATTTGAAGCCGTAACAGGAGGCAGCAAAAATCACCAGGCAACCCATCGACACCATAACCTGATGCCGGGATAACACACGCCCGAACTTCTGCCAGTGTCTGGTATCAACCTCAGATTCTTTGGGAGGCTTGGCCGGCCACAACTGTAACAATGAAGGCAAGCCGTACAAGACCATCAACAGCGAAATTAGACAGCCAATTGATGCGTACAGACCGAAATCACGCACGGGTGCGAGCGGGCTGGTCATTAACGAAGCCAAACCAATGGCGGTTGTCAGGCTGGCCATCATGCAGGGAGCCCGCGCCATTTCCACGGCTTGTGCCACCGCGTTTTTCATGTCGACATGCGCGGCATGTTTCCAGTAATTGGCCACATGAATCGAACCGGACAGCGTCAGCACCGTCAACAGGGTCGGCATCACGACCAGAACCATATTCATGGTTCCCCCCGTCAAAGGCACCACAGACACAGCCACAAACGTAGTATAATAAGAGACCAACAGGACCAGGCAGGAAAGCCGTACGCTGCGTAACATCAGAAATGCCAAAGCAATTCCAATCAACCCGGAAAACAGTGTCACAGACCGCTTATGAAACTGCCAGGCAGGATAGGCCGTATTCCAGGAAGACTCTTTGACCATTCGATTCAGGGCGGCTCCCGCGACAGGGCGGCCCCCCATATGCAGGCCCGCTTCCGGGATGCCCGCTTTAAACGCGGCAGATTTGACGGCAGCAACCGCAGCTGCATGGTCGGCGTCTCCCGTATCGGACAATTCGATCGCAACGGCAATCGGCGTCCCCACAGCAAAAAAGCAATCTTCCACCAGAGCGGGGTGCGTGGTCGCAGATTTACTATTCTGTTCTGATTTCTCAGACTGAGAGTCAGGCAGAATCGTCGGCCGCTTCAGAGACAGGGCCAATTGCTTGATCTGGTCAGTCAGTTTGGAATCGGGCTGCATCCGCGGCCAGGTCACTTGAAAATCATGCGACGGAATCGCAGCAACCAGCGCTTTGAAATCGACCTGCTCTTCGTCATCATTGGCAGGGGTCTCGACGACTTCCGCCTGCGGATTTGATTCATCGACGATCTCCACCCACTCTTTAAAAGCAGGCTTCACGGTCAGCACGATGCCTAATTCGCTCTTCGCTTTGGTGATCAGTTCTTGAATCGTCTGATCCTGCCTTTTACGGCCGGCTGCGGTGAGCTGAATTTTCAGAGCTCCGGTCCCCAGCAACACGCCTTTCATCCGCTCTTGCGCTTCGGCCGGCTCAATCTTGTTTTCCACCATCTTCTGGATGGCATCCTGAGGCGTGACAACATTCTGAATATAAGGCGAACCGCCGCGATAAATCCCGTCTTCGTCAGGAGTCCCCAACAGCAGGGTTTTCAGGCGACTGGCCCGCAAGTCCGTCAGCGAACTCCCTTCCCACGAGAGCAGGACCCGGTCTTCAATGCCAAAACTGTGACGGTGCCAGGAGAGAACTTTTGATTGGGGATCGTTGGGAGGCAACCAGTTCTCAACGTTGTTTTCCTGTCGGATCTCACGCAAAACCCCGAACAACACAGGGGTAATGAAGATCATGAAAACCACAACCCATAACGAGAGACTATGTCCCCACGGATCGCGCTTTTGAAAAAACGAAGCCATTAACTATTCCAATTGCCCCAAGAGGCTTTATCAAATCAATGAATCTCAGCCGTTCCACAATGAAGGCGAAATTCAAATTGAAAATTGTTTGATCCTGAAATGCTCATCTCATACATCTGACTTGAGTTTAATTCCAGAGAATACCAGAGCTTTTTCAAATCAGCTCCCCTGAATTGTCACTCTTTCACAATCTGAATCAATCTCGAATGTACAAAAAAACGGAAAAGCTCTCTGCTGATTCCGTTCTGATATCACTTTTTACGATCGCCCCGCATCGGTATTTTTCGTCGTCGTATCGGGTTGAACTTGTCGCAACACAAACAACATTTGTGTTTGTGATGAAGATTCTGATAATGATACCAATTTTGCGGATTATAGCAGCAGGAATTCCCTCTTAGAGGCCCTGCTTACCAGCAAAAAACAGAAAAAAACAGGCCTTCTCCCTCGTGATGGGACTTCCTGTTCAGCGCAGCAGGCAGAAAACGGGCCTCGAAACGGCATGAAATATGAACATAACACCACAATACAGCGGCGATTATTCGGCGGTCTCGGGATCAAATCCCTTCAGCAGTTCTTCATCCCACTCGTCCTGCAACGGCCAATCGATGGCACACGTCCCAAAATCGGCCATATGCAGGTATGTATTCAAACGATCAATAGTCGCCTGCAGCAGTTCTTTTTTGTTCCGAAAAATGGGACCATGGCTGGGTAGCAGCCATTTGGCATCGCAGTCGCGGATGCGCTCCAGGGACTTGATGAAATCAGGAATATCGGACCCGTGATGGGCATCAATGTGTCCCACACAGCCGTCACGATAGATGTTATCACCGGAAAACAGCAAATCGCCGAAACGAAAGGCCAGCTGACCGTCGGTATGACCGGGGGTATGCCAGACTTCCAGCTGGATGTCCTTCCCCAGCTCAATCACATCACCTTCATTGACTTCCCGATCCACCTTGCAGGCAGGCATATCGATCGAAATTCCCTGCGCACTGATCTCGGCATAAGTACTGATCCGATCTCCGACTTCAAGCAAGCGAGCCGCACTTGGGTGCGCTATGACTTCTGCTGCAGGCAATAACTCTTTGGCACGGCTCAACCCCTGAATGTGATCCACATCAGCGTGCGTGGCAATCAGATATTTACAATTCGCCAGCGGAAAATCCATCTGGCGGATCATCTCGATGATTTCGGAAACCGTATCTTCGTACCCGATATCAATCAACAACCATTCATTCTGATCATTGAATACGAGGTAAACACAACATCCCAAACGCTGTCTGGCCTGATAGTTGATTTCGATAACGTGTGGAAAAACTTCGCGGCGGGGCAACATTCCCGTTAGCTCCTCGTATGGTTAAGCTCAGTGATTGATTTCGTTCGTTCAGAAAAGCAAAGACTGCTTGAGAGCCTTGCAGGAACAGCATTCCTAAAACGGACGCCCGACAGATGGGAACCCCTCAAAGCCAGTCTCAGTGATCCCGTCATTCTATGCGGGCCAATTCACTGAAACAACCATTATCAAAGCAGATGTAGGGGTATATGTCCGATTTTCAAGGGAAACCAGCACGCTGATGCAAACCCTCATCACTCAGGAAAACCAGACAATCAGAGCCGCTTTACAGCTTCCAGTATTTCGGCAGTCCGGGTTTCGTTTCGATCAGAATCTCCAGAATCGCCCGCCGATCTTCGGCACTCAAGTGGGCATACTGCTTGCCTTGCTCTTTGCCGGTCAGAATATCCCATAGTCGCTGATACACAAAATCCAGAATCGGGCGCGGCAGCGCATCGAATGATTCCGAATAGATCAGAAAACTGCACGGATACTTAAACAGTCGTTGCTCCAGATCAAAGTCTCGCAACGAACGCCCTTTCTGATCCCGCGGGCCGGCCAGGGGAAATTCCGTTTGAAAACGAGAAACGCCGCGAACCGGGTCTTCCAGCGCCAACTCATCTACAAACAGCATGTAATCCACCAGTCGATTCGCCGAGCTCGCAAACCGCCGTTTGGTACTGTCACTCTGAAACGTCGCCTTCCGTTCCAGCATCTTGTTCATCACCGCCGCATCCCGCTCTGTAATCCGACCTTCAAACTGCGCCCGCGTAATCAGATTATGCATCTTCGTCTGATGCTCCAGCACCATCAGCGATACGATATCACTATGCGGGGTCAGATACTCCTCGGTATCAAACCACCTCTCCAGATCGACGGCGTTCGCTCCGCGATCGCGATTCAGATTACTCGAACTGTCCCCGCTGCGAAAAATCAGATTTCCCATGTGTCGCATTTTTCCATGCGTGCCCGACACATACCAGCCGCCCCAGCGTTCCTCGAAGGGGCTGGAATGATCGCTGCGATACGTCCCTTCACGAAAGACAGGCATCCCGTCCGGCCCCGGATAAACCGACCGCATGATATGCCCCGGCACTCCCTGCGTCATCGACGAAGCATGGCACTGAGTGCATTCAAACGTTTTTCGCACAAACGCAGGCTTGGAAGACTCGGTCTGAGAAAGCGTATAAAACACCGTGCCTAGTTTGGCATCACTGGCAGACACTTCCAGCACGGAACCACCCTGCACAAACCCGATATAGAGATCGTCATTAAAATACAACGCACGCGGCGACTGTGGATCGATGTGCTTGACCTGCAAACTCGTCTTGGAAAAGACCAGCACCTGGGAAGAGACCGGAATCTCCAGCGACTCCAGCACCGAAGCTAAATAACCGGTTCGCCTTTTCCGATCGTAAGACAACGTCACCTTGCCGGCATCCAGTTTTTTCTGCAGACGCGTGATCAGATTCTCTGGCTTCGACGTATTATAATTGATCGGCGCCTCTTCAAAACTGACCTGCCCGAACAGTGCCGACGTCTGGATGCAACAACAGACAAAACACAGACCAATCGACCGCAGACCGCGCAGGAACACTTTTTTGGATTGAGACGCGAATCGAATCACTTCAAACGCATGCATCTGACATTCATTCTTTCAAGGTGGGAATCAATCACACAATTCAGCAAATTACCGTAACCAATTGTGTGAGGCAGGAAACTAAAACTTATATCGGATATTAATATCCATTTTAATCAACTTTTTTACGATGTCAACTGACTTTTCTATCTGATCATATCGACCTAAACTAAGGAATAACAAGATTTTTCAGATACAATTCCATATTCATTATGGATCAATTCAAATGAAAGCTGTCTTATGAAACCTGCTCCGCGTCAAATCCTGCTCACGATTGCAGTTCTGTTTTTCAGCCTGACGTTCGCACATTTAAAAAGCCACGCCGCCGAACCACAAATTCGCATCCTGATGATCGGCGATTCGACCATGGCCACCTATCACAAACCTCCGAAAGACCGTCCCGATCTCACCGGCTGGGGTCAAGTGTTTGGTGAGTTCTTTACTGATGATGTGACTGTTCTCAATCGCGCCGCCTCCGGTCGCAGTTCGAAAAGTTTCATCAAAGAAGGTCGCTGGAAAAAAGCGGTTGCAGAAAAGGCCGATTATCTATTTATTCAATTTGGCCACAACGACTGCCCCGGCAAAGGGGACCGTGAGACCGATCCCAAGACAACCTATCAGGACTATCTGCGTCAATACATCGACGAAGCCCGCGCCGCCAACATCAAACCAGTGCTGGTCACCCCTATGACACGCAGACAATTTCAAAACGGAAAGATCATGACCATTCTCCGCCCCTACGCGGAAGCCATGCTCAAAGTCGGTCGCGAAAAGAACGTGCCCGTCATCGACCTGCATCAGAAAAGCGTGACTCTCTTCAACCAACTGGGAGACGCCGGCAGCAACGACTTTAGCCCCAGCAAATCCGACCGCACCCACTTCTCCCGAAAAGGCGCCCGCGAAATCGCCCGCCTCGTCGCGGAAGAAATCCCCACTACTGTCCCCGACCTGAAACCGTATCTCAAACAATCTGCAACTACCAACTGAAAATACATTTATTTCTCATCAATATCAGACCACCGGGGTGCCACTGTTGGCTTGTCCAACAGTGCGCGAAAAGTGGTTTCCAAACGACTTATTTTCACACAAATCAAATGGCCCCGAATGCGATTCACCCCCGCGCAGCGAGCAGGAAGTCCCAGAGCAATCGCACGATTTTGACTCAAGTGATCCGATCATAACATATTTTAAAAGTAGGAAATCGTCATCAGAACTGATCGATTTCCCTGCCACCTCCTGTTGCCTGCGGCAATCTCGGATTTTATCCGAGACCACCCAGTCAAAATTTTTCGTGTTTTTCGTATTAGAAAAACGACCGTGCAGTACACGGTTAGCTACTCACCATCTGTCCGATCTAAATACTCGTCCAACAGTGCCTGCTTGAAGGCATCCAAATGCGAATATTGAAGCTGCAACACAGAGAGAACCAGGAACCGTTCTCCCTTAAGCATCACATGAAAGTACATTTATTGCACGGTTCGACACTCAAGCGAGAAACCGTTGCTTCCCGGAGTTTGCGATACTCGGGCGAATTATAGACTTCCAGCACATGTTGGTCGTTCACATTGCCAATCGGGAATTCCGCCTGACCGTCGGCACAGCAGTGAGCGACTTCACCGGTCGCCGTAATCGAAAGTTCAAACCAGCGCTCACACCCCATATTGGGCACTTCATTCACCGTCAATCCCTCGACCTGCCCCATCCATTCCATCCGGGGAAAAACACTCACCTGAAACAACGGATAATTGATGCCCACCCAATCCACAAATTCACGGTCAGCAATTGTCCCATCACCCACGCGCGAAAGAACCACAGGAAAATAAACGTCCCCTTCGGTAAACGCATCGTGAATCATCTCTAGACGCTGTCGCGTCCGCTGGTAAGGCAGGCTCATCACCCGCTCATACTCCTGTTCGCGGTGGTCGTTGAACGAGATCCAGAGATATTGAATGTTCTTGACCTCCTGCAACGCTTCGAGTTTGTCTTCTGTAATCGGTGTTGAATTGGAAGTCAGTGCAATCTTGGCTTGAGGCAACAGATCATTAATTTTTTCCAGAACATCAAACAACCGGACATCCAGAAACGGCTCACTCACCTTGAACGGCGAAATCTGCAGATTCATCTCGCGGGGGATCTCGGTCAACTCATTCAGAATCTTATCAATCAGCTCATCGCTCATTTTGGTGTGCTTGCGATTGAGATTCGGATACGGACAGAAATTACAGCTCGCATTACACCGGGCCTGCGTTTCCAGATGCACATGCTTCGGATAGTCCATATAGAGAGAATGACGCATCCGGGCGATCCCCGCATCATATTCGGCGCGCTGTTGACAGAAGTGATAAGGGCTTACTATTTCCAGCGTTTTTTCCACCATTTTGAATGACTCTTCCATGAATCAAAGAGAAGTGATCTGTTTTGCGCCGCGAGGATCGCAGACATCCCGTTTTTTGTCAACGAGAATTCGCCGCGCCTATACATTTGAAAACAACATGTTTTTTCGAGTAGATCTAAGGGAAAACTCTCAAACGCATCCGCAATTCAAAAACCGGTATGATTCCATTGTCGGCTCAACTTTGTATGATTCATGAAAGAAACCCGCTGTTCCATCAAGAAGAATCATGCTTAACTCATAATACTGAAAGCAGTTACCCGATGCACAATTTCGCCGATCGTTTACACGCCGCCATTCAGAACAAAAAAACACCCGCCCTGGTCGGCCTCGATCCCCGCTTTGACTGGCTTCCCGCAGAAATTGTCTCGGCTGCTGAAGAAAAACATTCCAGCAAAGCCGACATCGTCGCCGCCGCCTTTGAAGAATTCTGTTTTCGCATTATCGACGTCGTCGCCCCCCTTGTTCCCGCCGTCAAACCCCAGGCCGCCTTCTTCGAAGAATGGGGGCCCGCCGGTTGTGCCGCTTTGCAACGCGTCATCAAAAAAGCACGTGACGCCGGCCTCGTTGTTATCTGCGACGCCAAGCGGGGCGACATCGGCTCCACCGCAGAAGCCTACGCCCGCGGCTACCTCGCCGGCGAAAACCCTGACAGTGCTATCTGGGCCGCCGACTGCCTGACCGTGAATCCGTATCTGGGTAGCGACACGCTGGAGCCGTTTGTGAATGTCGCCGTCGAACGGGGTGCGGGCATCTATGTCCTCGTCCGCACCAGCAACCCCGGCGCCGGCACATTTCAGGATCGCAAAACGGAGGGCACCAACCTCTATGAATGCGTGGCCGCCGCCGTCGAAGAACTCGCGCTGAAAACGAAAGGTGCGGGTAACTACGGTTCCATCGGCGCTGTGGTCGGCGCCACCTACCCCGAAGAACTCAACCAGCTCCGTGCGCTCATGCCACACACGCCCTTGCTCGTCCCCGGTTATGGCAGCCAGGGCGCTGGTGCCGGTGATGTCGCGGGCGCCTTCGATGAACAGGGCCTGGGTGCGATCATCAACAGTTCGCGCGGCATTAACTTCGCCATCCGCAAAGCCCCCTATTCAGAAAAATTCGCCCCCGAAGAATGGGAACAGGCGATCGAAGCCGCCACACATGATATGATAGCCGATTTAGCCACGCACACCCCCGCGGGTAATTTACAATGAATGACCACGCAGCCACATTCCGCAAAGCGTCACAGCATCTGAGAAAAGCAGATCCGCGTCTGAAAACCGTCATCGATACCGTCGGTCCCTGCCCGCTCAAACCATACCGCTATCGCTTTGCTCTCCTGCTGCGTTCGATTGTCTCACAACAGATTTCTACCTCGGCGGCCCGCACGATTTACAAACGTCTGCATGCACTCACGGGAAAAGGCCAACCCACGGCAGAAAAAATCATGCGACTCTCGCACGAACAACTCCGCTCAGTGGGTCTCTCTACCCAGAAAGCCAATTACGTGCATCACCTGGCAGAGATGGTTCTGGAAAACAATGTCCGCCTGCATCAGATGCACCGCATGACCGATGAAGAAGTCACTGCAGAACTGATTCAGGTCAAAGGCATCGGCCAGTGGACCGCGCAAATGTTTCTGATGTTCGGCCTCTGTCGACCCGATGTCTTCCCTCACGATGATCTGGGAATTCAAAACGGCATTCAGCAGATCTATCAACTCAAATCCCGCCCCGACAAACAGACCTGCATCGAAATTGCAGAGCGTTGGCAACCCTATCGTACCGTCGCCAGCTGGTACTGCTGGCGGACCCTCGAAATGGAGACTCCCGACGGTCCCTGGTAAACTCGAACTCACGCTGACTCTTTCCAATAACCGGGAACATCATGACTGATAAGTTTCGCTGCTATCAACTCGATAAAAACAAACAGCAGAAAATCACCGCCGACATTGAAACGGTCCCCTACGATGCCCTGCCTCCTGGCGCAGTCACCATTCGTGTGGTCTACTCCTCGGTGAATTATAAAGACGCCCTCGCAGCGACTGGGCATCCAGGCGTCGTGCGAAAATTCCCCCACGTTCCCGGCATCGACGCCGCCGGTTATGTCGTGGAATCCGAGTCCGATCAATTCCAGGTGGGCGATCCGGTCGTGGTCACCAGCTATGAACTCGGCGTCGAACGCTGGGGAGGCTGGGCCGAGTTGATCCGCGTTCAGCCCGAGTGGATTGTCCCCCTGCCCAAAGGGCTCACGCTCAAAGAATCCATGATCCTCGGCACCGCCGGCCTCACCGCGGCGATGTGCGTCGACAGTATCATTCATCATCATATCACCCCTGACGCAGGCAATATTCTCGTCACCGGTGCTTCCGGAGGCGTCGGTTCCTTCTGTGTCTCGTTACTCAGTCAACTCGGATATCAGGTGACCGCGGTCTCAGGCAAGCATGCACTGCACCAGCGACTGCTTGAACTCGGCGCCACGAAAGTCATCGACCGACTGGAGATCGATCTCAGTTCCGACAAACCACTGCTCAAAGGACATTGGCCCGCCGCCATCGATACCGTCGGCGGCTTCCTGCTCAGCCATGTCATTCGTTCAATTCAACCCCACGGCTGCGTCGCCGCCTGTGGCAATGCGGGAGGCGCCCAGCTGGACCTGACCGTCTTCCCCTTCATTCTGCGGGGCGTCACCCTCGATGGAATTGACTCCGCTTGGTATCCCATCGAACGCCGAACGGCTCTCTGGCAGAAACTGGCCACCGACTGGAAACTGCCCGATCTCGGATCCCGCGCGAAAGTCATCAGCCTGGAACAGGTCGAGGAGACCGTCGAAAGTCTCTTGAACCGCACACACCAGGAACGCACCATCATCAAAATCAGCGAAGAATAACAACGCAGACAGCGCGTAAAAAAAGAAACCACCCGTTCCCGAATGGCTTCTTCGATTGATTGAGTCTCAACCCACGATTTAGTACCGGGCCAGGTCAGCTGCTTCTGCTTTGAGATTCAAACCGCTCACAATCCGCTGCGCTTCGTTGACCATGAATTTGACTTCAGAGCCACACGCAATAAATCGCCAGCCTTCCGCAATCCGCTGCTCGACCGCTTCCACCGTCTGCACATGCAGGCCAACAGGCGTGCCGGTCTTCTTTCCGGTTTCCAGAATGCGCTGCAGCATCGCTTCCAGTTCGTCAGGCGAGGGATGCACGCCGGTCGCTTTGCTCATCTGGAATGTCAGGTCGTTGGGTCCCACAAAAATTCCATCCACGCCGGGCAGGCTGTAAATTTCTTCCGCGTTCTCAACTCCTTCGGGAGACTCGGTCTGCAGAATCACCAGAATCTCATCGTTGGCGTGTTTGTAATAGTCGCCGGCTGTCGCATCGAAGTTCATCGCATGCAACACACCACCCACAGAGCGGTTCCCGAGCGGCGGATACTTGACCGCGTCGATGACTTCTTTGGCCTGTTCGACCGTGTTGATCATGGGTGCAACAATGCCGTGTGCGCCGGCGTCCAGCGCCCGCTTGATCAATTCATATTTTCCCAGGGGAACCCGGCACAGAGGAACGCAGCCCGCGTCGGCAATCGCACCGAACAGCAGCCCTGCCTGTGACCAGTCGATCGGCGAATGCTCCATATCTACTGTCAGCCACGGAAATCCCACGCGGGCCATCAGACGGGTCATCATCACATCCCCCGACGAGAGCCATGTTCCTACTTGAGGTTTTCCTTCACTTAACGCCGCCTTGACCGGGTTCTTTTTCATCAGTCTGAAATTCTTTCCTGTAATCGATTTGAAATAAATAGTCTGTCTGTACCGCTATGCGGTTTCTCCATTCTCGACAGGCTCATAGTGGATTGCAAGCCAAACGCTTTCCCGATCGGCGGCGGTCGCCTCAACCCGGTGCCGACAATGAGCGGGAATGTTCACCGCATCGCCGGGAACCAGCGTTCGCCCCTCGGTTTCCCCCTCAAATCGCAGGACCGCCGCGCCCGAGAGCAAAACCACCCATTCTGCATGCTGTTGATCATACCACTGCCCCTCCCGCGTCGCCTGCCCCGTCGAAACAATCCGCTCCACCCGGAAAGTCTGGCCCCGAAATAGCTCATCAAACACTTCCGCATCGGGCAGTGTCGAAAAGGGAGTCAGTAGATTCTTGATTTCAGGAACCATCGTCGCTGCCTCGCAATTGTCAGGTGATTTAGGGAGTAAGCAGATCAGCGTGTACTGTAAGCGCACAAGCACCACACAACAACCGTTCCCCATCCATTAACAACTGCAAACCTGCTTGCCGCTACTTCAGGGAACTGGTAGCATGAATTTCTCGCCGACAACTGATTCCTCCCTGCCGATGGAGCCTCCTATGAAAATCACAGGCGTCGAAACGTTTCTCGTTGATGTTCCTTTGCAAGTCCCGGTCTCCCCGTATCAATCCCGCTATATTTTCTCTACATCCACCGGCGCCCTGTTGATCCGCCTTGAAACCGACGCCGGCATCATCGGCTGGGGAGAAACACCACAACGGCTCTCCTTTCAGAACGCTGTCAGCTTCACCGGCGACGAAGCCGACTACTTCCGCCCGATTCTGCTCGGCAAAGACCCGACCGACATCGCTGCCCTGTATGCCGACTGGGGCATGGAAGAACCGTACCTGCAGTCAGTGGTCGAAATGGCCTGCTGGGATATCCTCGGCAAGCAGGCCGAACTCCCCCTGCATCGTCTGCTGGGCGGCCTGTATCGCGACCGCGTCGAAGTTACCTGCTGCATGGGCATCCGCGGCCCGGAAGAAGCCGCCGCCATCGCCAGACATTATGTCGACCTCGGCTTCTCGACCCTTAAAACCAAAGCCGGGCGTGATCCCGAAGAAGACCTGGCAATGGTTCGCGCCATTCGCGAATCCGTCGGCGACCGTTTGAATCTCCGCATCGATCCTAACATGGGCTACACTCCCGAAGTCGCCCTGCAACTGGCCAAAGATCTGGAACCCTACGAGCTGCAATACTTCGAACAGCCGATGCACAAAGACCTGCTGCAGGAATCGGCCGACATCCGCAAGCAGACAAGCACTCCGCTCGCGCTCAATGAATCCGTCACCACGATGGCCAATGTCCGCAAGATTCTGGAACTCGATGCAGCGCAGTACCTGCTCCCCGACACTTACCAGTGCGGCGGCATCTGGGCCGTCAAACTGGTGGGCGAAGTCGCCGCCTCAGCGGGCGTCCCCTGTATCTTCCACTGCGCCCACGACCTCGGCCTCCGCACCGCCACCATGCTGCACATGGCCGCCTCATCACCGAATTTCCCACTCGCCAACGACTGCACCTACTATAGCCTCGAAAACGACATCATCACCGACCGGTTTGAAATTAAAGAGGGCACCATCGCCGTACCCACCAAACCCGGTTTAGGCGTCGAGATCGACGAAGCCATGCTGAAACGCTACCTCGTCAACAGCTCGGTAGAGTAATTCTCTGATTAAAGACTGGGTGGGACCGAATGAAATTCGTTCCGAGCGAAGCGAGCAGGAAATAGACAGAGAACACCTGGGATATTCTTCTTGCGCCCCTACGCGAGAAACACGGCGATCAATGCTTTCAAAACCGGTCACTTTCCCTGCCACATCCTGTTGCCTGCGGCAAAACTTTTTCGTGTGCTTTCGTGTTTTTCGTGGTAGCCTAAAAGAAAACGGCCAGCGAATACCAGTTCGCTGGCCGTTTCTATTTGTTCTGAATTCAAATCAGTCTGCGATTAGAACTCTCCGATCACGTTACCATCCGCTTTATTCCCCAGATCCTGCCAGGTTCCGAGGTGAATGTTTTCAGAGACAAAGCGAACACGACCATCACCCAGCAGCGTGTGAACGCCACCCACGTGTTTACTGCGGGCTCCCAGCAGTGATGTTCCACCGGTGCTTGAAGCACACTCCTGTAAATCGGAGTTGGGACCGATCAGAGTCGTATAGCTCCACGACCACATCTCACGTCCGTAGAACCAGGAATAACCGCGGCGTTTCTGGTCGGCGGTTCCCGTACAGACTGTTCCGGAAGTGGCGTTGACGTTGGAATGAGGATGGCCCACGACACACTCTGCCACCAGCATCGTGTTCGAGCTGCCGTCTTCGATATCCTTGAGTTGCGTCTTACTGTTCAGGAACATCACAGAACGACCATTGTTCTGATAGGTGCTCCCTCCGGCCGCATAACTTCCCGTGTCAGCAGTACTCGTGACATAGTTCGTCGGACCGTAATCAGACTGTCCCGTCTTACCACGGTCACCCGGATCGCTGGGACAGCGATAAGCGGGCAATTCCACTTTCCGGGCATCGGTATTGGGGGTTCCCGATCGTCCCGGCTCAACGCTCCAGTCAATCTGATTGAACAGGGGCGCCTGGTCCATGTAAGGTAAAATCCGGGCTTGCCAGCTGATCATGCTGGTTTCCCATTCGGTGGTGGCTCCCTGACGACGCACGGTAGCGGGAGGAAACGTCCGAAATGTATCGTGATAATTATGTAGTGCCAGACCGATCTGCTTCAGATTATTCTTGCAGGTCGAACGACGGGCTGCTTCCCGTGCCTGCTGCACTGCCGGTAACAGCAGAGCGATCAGAATCGCGATGATGGCAATCACCACCAGCAATTCAATCAACGTAAATCCCTGACGACGCTTCAGAAATAATGCTTTCATAGTTTTGATTTATCCATATAGAGAAAAAGAAGACTTACTGAGATCGATAAACGACTCAAGCAACACGTTATTTCGATTCCAGCGCGAAGTCGGCGGTGTTTTCGCCGGTTTTGATGTCATACTTCAGCGTGGAGTTCGTATTGTATTTCGCGGGAAGATACTGCTTCAGGATCTCTGTTTTCTGACCGTCAGATTCCTGGAATTTCCCCGTTTTCTTTGATGCATTGATCAGAACCTGATTCATGCCCACTGTGGGGCCCTGGCCAGCTTCCAGGCGATAAGCCCCTTCGGTAATCTGAGCCTGCACGGCTTTGCCACGCAGCGGCTTGCCGGAGGCATCCACGTCAGGGATAAATTGAATACTCCCCTCGGGAAGCGGCTTCCCATCCAATGTGACAGTTCCTGAAACCGTAGCTCGTTCAATCTGTTCCGCCGAGCCGCCAAAACAGCCGCAAAGGGTCAACGTACAGAAAACGAGCGCAAAATGAGTCGAGCGCAAAGAAAGAAACATATTGTGCCTGCAAAAAACAATCGGGAAGGTTAGGGGCAGGTTCGCGTAGGCTCACCCAACAAACTCGGGACGGAGTAGAGGTAGGAATAGGAGGGAATCAAACTCTCAGTATCTTTACCACACTTTTGTCTTATTCATTTAACATAGAATAAGCGATTTAGTATCGCTTGAAAATCAATCAGGCAGGAAAATCGATACAAATTTTCCTGCCGCACTTTAAACGTAATTAGCCAACCACCCCTGTGTCAACTGTAGATTAGCACATAACGACAACGTGATTCTAAGTCGTTGAAGACCTTAAGCATTAGCACATGCAATACACCAGCAGAAGTGAAAGCGATTCAAAAAACGGCTCATAAACTGTTTATGGTTTCAGATCAAAGTCGAATGTATTTTCGCCCTCTTTGATCAGTGCCTGCAAGTCGGTCGACTGTTCACTCTGATATTTCTTGGGCACATCCTTGAGTGCGTCTTTCTGTTCCGGATTCCCTGATTCCGAAGGCGGTGCATCACCCAGTCCCGCAGATGTGAAAAAGACGCGGTAGTCGCCTTCAGGAATCGCGTTCGGCAATTCATACGAACCATCTGACTGCAAGTCAGCATAAACCCCGGCCCCGGTCGTCGAGGACACGAAATTGATCCGCGCCTGGGAAAGTGGTTTGCCATCCAGTTTGACCGTTCCACTGGCCGTCCCTGAAGGAACCGTCTCCGCACCACCTCCGCAGCCACTGAAGATACAGACGAAGAACACACATACCATTGGGAATATCAATGCACGCAGGTGCTTCTGTTCTATCGCAGAATTTGAAATTCGAGTCCCTTGAGAACTGCTAAAATAAAACGACATTCCGTCTTCTCCCTACATTGAATTCTCTAAAACAAACAGCCGATGCATTCAGAAAAACACATCGGCCATCGTTTACAATTTGAATGCTCATTACAATGCTGATCGGTGCCGTGAATTAGAATTCGCCGAGGACCAGATTATCATTTTTCATACCTAACCGGCGGAGTGTTTCGATATCGACATTATTCGAAATGAATCGAACGGCTCCGTCTGCCAGTAAGCCATGAATGCCTCCCACGTGCTCTGAAGTTAGCGGGTTATTCGGCGTGTAGGTTTGATTTCCCCCGGTAGGTGCTGTCGGCGGATTAGGGTTGTAGCGAATGGTATTCACACCAGTTCCCCAGCCTGAGAGCCCCAGATGACCGGCCCAGCCACCATAATAATTACTCCGATAATCTTTGTTATCGACCAGACCGGAATCTTCGCCGATGATCATGGTATTCGAAGTCCCGTCTTTACAATCACGCATCCGGGCAGAATCTGCGATCATCATCAGACCGCTGTTACACCAGTTTCCGCCATAGACGGTACTGCCACATTTTGTGTTGAATGGAGCAACGCCAGAATAAGAACCGCTGATGCCTACATAGTCCATCGTCATCCCGGTCTCTGTACCCAGTGCGGCATTCGGCGACGTTTTTCCATTATTCGAAACCGGGCTGCCACCTGTATAAAATGCGTCAGCAGTACTCGAAGGACATTTATAAACGGGCACATAGAAATTATTCAGTACAGCGTTTTCGGTATTGTAACCAGAGGCCGAATTCCCATTCCCGGAAGCAAAGCCGTGCTGAGAATGCGCTTTTTGAGTCAACTGATTGTAAGCGGGGGCCTGGTCAAGATAAGGCAAAATCGAAGATCGCCAGTTGGCCCGATAATAAGACGTTTGAGAACCAATAGGAAAAGCGCGAAACGTATCGTGGTAATTATGCAGTGCCAGCCCGATCTGCTTCATATTGTTTTTACAGGTCGAACGCCGAGCTGCTTCGCGTGCCTGCTGGACAGCGGGCAACAACAGTGCAATCAGAATCGCAATAATCGCAATCACAACAAGCAATTCAATGAGGGTAAACCCTCGTCGCTTACTTAATAATTTCAACATAAGACACGCTCCGGAGTGAATAAAATAGGAAGGAAATCAGGCAGGAAATTTCTTCGTTAATAGAGTAAAACCCCATCATGTCTAATTTTAACACGCTCCGTATAGCAACGCCTATAATTTTTACCTTTATTTAATAAAAAAGACATATAAAAAAATGTATATTCAGAACAAAAGATCAATGTGTATTTACACATGTACATTCTTTGATTTATCAATCCCCACTGGACGGCTTTTCCCCTGAAGAAATAAGGGCTTTCCGAAACATCAACGGCCCACAAAAAACGTTAATTTGTCCGGATTTCGCAGGGCGTAAATACCGCAGATTTTGTTCTGTTCCACTTCAAACTGATAGGCTGAAACCGGCACACCCGCCTGATAGATGATCAATCCGGGAGCGCCGTTGAACCAGGACATCTCCACTCGGACGTCCTCTTCTGCCCCTGCGATGAATGCGGGACGTACCGCTTTCATAAAGAACCGGGTAATCAGAGCGGCCCCGCAAACCACCTTGCGCGCGGCAATCGCTTTGCCGCCCCCGTCGGAAATGAATGTCGCATCTTCTTTTAACAGTGATACCAGTTCTTCCGTCTCGCCCCGTTTCACTGCCTCCGAAAATGCTGCCAGCAATTGCAGATGCTCGTCGCGACTCTGTTCAGATTTCAGATGTTTTGACCCCAACTTCGCGCGAGCCCGACTCGCCAGTTTGCGACAGGAACTTTCACTCCGCTCCAGAATCTCTCCAATCTCGTTAAAACGATACTGAAACAGATCGTGCAAAATATAACTGGCCCGCTCGGCCGGCGAGAGCTGATCCAGCAATACCAATAGCGCCATCGAAATCGATTCGTCCAGCTCCAGTTCCTCTGCCGGCGTATTCTCATCTGCCAGATAAGGCTCTGGCAACCAGGGCCCCACATACGACATCCGCTGTACCCGGGCGCTTTTCAGATAATCCAGCGCCAGCCGCGTGGTCACTTTCATCAGCCAGGCCCGCGGCACTTGAATCGCCGCGTGATCAACATCCAGCCATTTCAGACACGCTTCCTGCACGATGTCTTCCGCTTCGACCCGCGAACCGGTCATCCGATACGCCAGACCCAGCATCGATTCGCGATACGTTTCAAACGTCTCTAACGCAATGGAAGAATTCACAACTAGAGGTTGTCTCATAACGTCAAAAAAAGTGAACGGTTTGGCGCGTCTTTTGCATGAAGTGTTCTCCTGAAAGGAGAATTTCTTATGTATATGACGCTGGTCTGGTGGCCCAAACGAAAACGGGTTTCCACAAAAACAGCGTCCAGGACGGAACGCCCGGTCGTTTTGACCGATAAACAATGGTCTTTAGTCGCAAAACTGTTTCCCTGGACTCCCCCTTCCAAAAAGGGAGGACGTCCAAAAGCCCATCCACGAGATTGCCTGGAAGGCATTCTCTGGATTTTGGTGACAGGAGCACGATGGAAAGATTTACCAAGAGAGTATCCCTCAAAAGCGACGTGCCATCGACGTTTCCAGCAATGGACGATCGAAGGGCGGCTCTTATCTGCCTGGCAAATCATCTTGGAACGAATGGATGATGCTGGCCAGATTGATTTCTCGGAAACCTTTGCTGATGGCACTTTTGCCTCGGCAAAAAAAGGGGTAGAAGAGTTGGCCCGACTCGTCGTGGCAAAGGCACAAAGGTCATGATTTTTGTCGATCGTCACGGGACACCTGTGGCGATCGACACAGAATCGGCCCGTCGTAGCGAAGTCAAGCTGATCGAACCGCTGCTTGAAAAAATCACATTGCAAAATCGACAACCCGAGCGACTTGTTTATGACAAAGCCGCCGATTCGGACTCGTTGCGCAAACGGCTGATGGAAAAGAATATCGATCTGATCTGCCCGCATCGAAAATCGAGAGTCAAACCGCCGACGCAAGATGGTCGAAAGCTTCCACGCTTCAAACGACGTTGGATTGTGGAACGCAGTATTGCCTGGCTCCACAACTATCGTCGCATTGTCACGCGCTGGGAATATCACGATTACCTCTACGAAAGCTTTGTAATTCTTGGGTGTTTATTTACACTATTAAAAAGGTTTTGAGATGCCCTCTAGACATTCTTTTTCTATAAGACTTGGAATTGGTCAGACCTGTATTTCGATCAGACGGCAGCTGTTCGCATAACCGGCGGCACGCTTGATCGTGGGAAAGACTTTCGCACTCGCGATACAGACACCCAAATCCAGCAATGCAGTTCGACTCAGGCGGGATTGAATTCGTTCTTCCAACGCCGGATCAAGATCACGCGAACTGGCTACCTGAACCGCAAAATCATACAGATCACGCAGTTCCTCCGAAAGTCCGTCTCCCCCTTGTAAAACCGCCTCAATGATCTCGCGCGCGATACCGTTTTCTAACGCAAACCGCACATTCAACTGCAGGCACTCGCCACAGTCTTCCACTTGCATCGTTGCCAGCTTTGCGATCCAGAAGGTCTCCTTATCCAGACTCCCCTGATAATAGGCCAGCGGTCGGAACGCGGCAAATTTCGCATACCCATCGGGCGAAAGCGCCAGCAATTCCCTCAAATAGGTACCATCGTACTGATAATGCGTTTCAAACTCGTCGATTTCTTTGAGATCGTCTACTTCACTCATGTGTCTACTCCTGTGAGAAATAAAGTGTGTTCACAGGTATGACGAGCGAGTAGATCAAAATGTGACCAGATTCAAAAAAAACCGTCAACGCACAACTCAACGAGTGTGTATGCTCAACTGTATGAGCCCCTCCAGATTAGCGGCAATTCGCTCGGCAACCTGGCGACAGAACTCGGCCGACTCTTTCAACCCCTTCACGGTAACGACATCGAAAATCTCTGTCGGAGCCACTCCCAACGCCGCAAGATCGGCCTGACATTCTGCCTGATCCTGTTCCAGAGGCTGAATCACGACCGTCAAAATCAGATGGCTTTTCCTCAGCCGCCACTCGCGGCCATCCTCCGACCCGAAGTATTCGTCACCCAGATCTTCCATCAGACGCTCCATCTCAGCCGCGTCTGATTCATCAAAAGGTAGTTTCAGGTAAACTCGATTCGAAGTACAGATCGACATATTGGTTCCCTCCTTAAGCGCTTCCATCCATCAACGTGCTTCCTAAAAAGCCCAAGTCGACTTGAGATAACCTGGACTTTCTTAGTATACATAAAAAAAAGCCGCTGTCTGCCGGAATTTGGCAATTCCCTGTAATTCGACAGGGCAACAGTAATGAAACAGACTGAGTTTTTTATGGGAAGAAGCGTCAGACAAGCCAGAATCCGTCTACGCCGTTTTGGGCCCGTAAAGATCCTGCAGCGCCGATGTCAGATCGGGAAACGAAAATTCAAACTCCTCGTCTCGCAAACGGCTTGAGACACAATAGCGACCATACAGCGCCAGTTCCGGGTCCGTTCGCATCAACAGCGGCGCCCCGATCCGTACCATCCAACCAGCGGCCGGCAGCCCGATCGGCATCTTGAGTGCGTGTCGTAATTCACGCATGAATTCCGCATTCGAAACCGGTTCGGGAGCCGTCGCCAGATACGCCCCCTGCATTGTTTCGTCTGTGATCGCGCGGTAGAACAGACGGTTCATATCCTGCGCATGAATCCAGCTCATTCCCTGTTTGCCACTGCCGACCGTGCCTCCCAGTCCCCAGCGCACCAGTTTCGCCAATCGCTGCAAGGCACCGCCGTCACGGCCAATGACAAAACTGGTCCGTAGAATGACTTGCCGCATCTCTGGCAGCACCGCACGGGCAAATGCCGCCTCCCATTCTTGAGCGACAAAGGGAGCCAACCCATACCCAAAGGCAGAGTGTTCATCACAGATGCACTCGGGCGGATCACCATACCGGTGTGCTGTTGACATCTGCACCCAGACGGGTGGCGGCGATTCCACTTCGCGCACCGCCAATCCCAAAACATTCGTCGCTTCCACGCGCGACCGCAGAATTTCATCACAATGATCGGGCGTTTTAATACAGTCGACCGTCCGCCCCGCCAGATTCACAACCACTGTTGCATTTTCCAGCTCATTCACCCATGAACCGACCGAACGCGCATTCCAGGCGACATGCCGCCACGCACCTGACGCTTTGGGAGCATGCCGCCCTAACAACACCACGTCAAAATCCAACTCAGTCAGATAACGCGCCAGGTTCAACCCCAGAAACCCGGTCCCCCCGGCAATCACAATGCGATGCTTCGTATCCATACGGGATTCACTTTGTAATGAAGTAGCTTGCTGCATTTAATATCGAAAAGGAACACCCACAATGTCAAAGGTATCAGCCGGGTCCTTGCTGATAAAGGCGCAGGTCTTTCGGAGAAACAGAGTCGGAAATAAAATGCACGCCGCCATCGCCAGTCAGAACCAGATATCCGTGCGCCGTGAATCCCCCCAAACGGGGAACGGTCGCAGCTTTTGAGTACGCAATATCAACGGGTTTCGTCCAGGGGGCTCGACTCCGCGACTCGGCCAGCATTAATGTTGAAGCCGGCCAGTCTTTGATGGCATTGTATTGAGCCACCTCACCCGGATCAAAGACAGTGCCTTTCCCTACCACGGCATAATAAGCACTCTCAGTCGAATCAGGTTTGTCACGGGGATGGCGATAGACGGACGGCATGGTTTTAAGCACATTCCGGTTCATCGGACTGTCCCAGGATTCGTTAATATCATAGCCGCAGGCTTTGATCGCCGCATGATACAATTCTCGATCCATATACTTGAGTCTGACAGGCTCCGCGCCATCCACGTACTGTCCCAACAAGGGCAGCAGCTCCACCCGCCAGCTGTGCTGCGTTTTCCCATCTGCAGCATAGAGAACCGCTGGCGGAAACTGACCAAACAGATCGTGATAGTTGTGCAACGCCAGCCCGATTTTCTGCAGATTCTTAAACCCGGCTGTTTGATGCGACAGACGGCGAGCATCCTCATACGTTTTCGGCTCCTGAAATGCCTTCTCTGCCGGTTCCTCAGTAGACGCTGATCGAATCCAAACCATTGGTATGCACAAGAGAATCAAAATCACCAGAGACTTAGACATACTGCATTTCTCCTGATTGTTTTCTGAAAGTTTATCTGCGTGCCAGTGATGATCTTACGCCAAGAGACACAACTGATAGATACGCCTCAAGGGGATTCTTGTCTTTTAAAATCAGGGAAAAACGAACGCCTTCGCTACTTCACTTTGAACCAGTTTAAATCCGGGGGCATCCGAATTGGATTCTGCATTCGGATTTCGAACCAATGTTCCTGAAACAGCAATTGGCTCATAATGCCACTTCCAGGATTTCCCGTCAGGCAGTTGGACCATGAGTGTTTTCTCCGGATCAGGCTTCCATCCGAACGATGCGTCTGGCCGCTCGTAACCCATCTGAAATTCGTTCAACTGAATTTCCCTGCGGGGCAGCGCGTATCCTTTCAGACAGACATGCTCTCCCACCAGCGCCGCCAGCTTCTCCTCGGAGTGCTGCCTGTCCTGCATGATGGCGGCAAAATTGAAACGTTGGTATCCAGGCAACGTTTCAGATCGAAACTGGATCTCGTACCAGACCGGTGCGAGAATGCCAAAAATCAGTGAAAGGCAGATCCCCACTTTCGCCAGTTTCCGACCACTGAGTTCGTAGCGACGAATCGACTTCAGTGCCAGGTAACCCAGAACAACACCGGGAACCGCTAACAACGCCAGCCAGGGAAATAGCATGGCACAAATACAAAACACTCCCAAAGCAGAGGACACAATGGCCTGCAGTGATACCGGTGCAATATAGACTTCTGACTGTGACATGCTCGGTCCTCCGCTCTTCGACCTGCGGGAGATCTTTTCAACGCATCCGATCGTGGATAAATGCAAACGCCTGCTGATAGGCATCATCGATCAGTTTCGGATCACCGCCCGCCAGTCCGTGTTCGCCATTCGGGATCGTTACCAGCTTGTGTTCGACGCCATGCTGCTGGAACTGTTCGGCCAGCATCGTCGACTGCTCATAAGGCACATCCGTGTCTTTCGTGCCATGCACCATCAGCGTCGGTGGATACTCTTTCGTCACGTTCTTGATTGTCATATACGGATAAAACTTTTCTGGTTCGCGGTGATGGTCCCAGCCGGCGACCTCTTTCGGCCAGATTCCCTGCTGACGACAATACTGATAAAAAGCCCCCCGCTCTTTTTTGCTCTCCCGCGAATCGGCAATCGGGCCGTCGCCCACCTGCGCGTAGGCTTCTTCTTTGGTGAATTTCGTCTGATGACGTTCATGCGGGCTCGGCTTGCCGATCCAGTCACCAATCAAATCCCCGTATCCCCAAAAGGGCACCAGCACCGTCGGTCGCGGTTTTGCTCTAAAGCCAGAGACCAGCGTCAGACAGCCCCCCGCCGATCCGCCCGAGACCGCAACCTTGCTCGTATCGACATTAAACAAATCGGGCCCTTTTTCGTGCAACCAGGTAAAGCCGTCTTCCAGGTCGGCAATGATCTCCGGCAGTTTGGTTTCGGGAGCCAGCCGATAATCAAACGACACGACGGTATAACCGGCGCCCAGCATATCCTTCAGCACGCGACCACTCACGCCACCCCGATGTCCCACGATCAATGCGCCGCCATGAAACCAGACCAGCACAGGCCGCGTCTTGTTATCGTCGGCCCGATGCACGTCGGCTTTGATCTGGAGATCACCGACCGTTTTATACGTAAAGGTTTTCATTTTCGTTTTCGGTTGTTTTGCACTGCTGATCGCAGGTAGACACAACGCAGCCGCACTCGCGGCACTGATTCCCAACATTTCACGACGATTCTTCATAGCGGACATGAATGGTTCTCCTGGAAAAATGATTCTGGTCTGCTTCCACGATAGCAGAAACAAGATACCGCGAGCAAACCGGAAACAGGGATCAGGCAGAAAAATAGACCATCAGCACGACTAGCACCATCACCGCTAGAAACAGGCCCCACGCGCTCTGTTCTGAAACGCGTTCCGGATTCCGCCACCAGTCCCGGAATGAACCGAGCCGATGCCAGAGCCAGAAACCGGCGGGCACTGTCAGCAGCCCAAACCCCCACATCACCCACAGCGGCGTCCCCGTTTGCCGCATCACGCCGCAATCACCGATCCCTTCCAGCGCACCACCGGCAATGTAAGCACCGTTGGCAATCAGGCAGAAACCCGCAAAGAACTGCGCCCATGATACCACCGACCAGCGCAGCCGGTTCGCAACCAGGAACAATCCCAGTGGGAACAAAACGCCCCACAGAGGGCCAGCCCAAACCACCACCGCCGGATGAGGATTTACAGAAAAATCCGTGCGGGAAATCGCCAATGGATGCAGCACCACCCGGGCGATCTCTCCCCCGGTCACCAGACCGCCAATCACATGGCCCAGTTCATGCACGCCCATCATCGCCAGCCAGCAACCGACAAGCAGCGAAATTCCAAACAGAATCTGAATCCATCGCGATTTGATAATCCTGTCTCTCCTCCAAGAATGGGAAGAACGAAATCCAACATTCGTTTCGACTGTCATTGATGACAAATCAGCACAACGATTAGACCATAAACAATGACTTGATAACCACTTAAAATCGAGCATCGAATAAAGAAACAGGAATGGTCTCACTCGCGATATTCTTCAGAAAAGTCGTCAAATGTCGGGTGACAGAGCCCGAAGCGGGCTGTTATTATGAAAACCCAACCTTTAATTAGTTTCCTTTATTTTATAGATCAAGAAGTGATTCACCATGCTGAACAGAGTTTTTCTGAAGCACACACTCTCCCTGTTTGTATTTTTCGGGTTCTGTAGCCTCGCCTGTTTCTCTCTCTCAGGTGCAGAAAAACAGGCAACATCCAAAGCGGCCACTCCCGCCGACCACCCGTTGATCCTGTTTATGATCGGTGAAGAAGGTTATAAAACCGCCGATAGCCTGCCCGCGTTTGCCAAAGCACATCTGCAGCCGCTCGGCTTCCGCACTCAGTTCATTTTCCCCGACAAAGACGATCCGAACTCCTTCCCCGGCCTGGACGCCCTCAAGGATGCCGACCTGCTGTTCCTCAGTGTCCGTCGTAAAACGCTGCCCGCCGCGCAGCTGAAACTGATCCGCAATTACCTCGCCGCCGGCAAACCGCTGGTCGCGCTCCGCACCTCCAGTCACGGCTTCGCTCTCAGTAAAGGTAAACCCGCCGACGGCTATGTCGAATGGAAAGACTTCGACACAGAAGTCCTCGGCGGCGAATACGCGGGCGACTTCGGTAACAAAACACCAACCGACGTGACCACTCAACTGCGCGCCGAACAAGACCCGATCATGGCGACGGTCCGCAATAAATATTTCCGCAGCGAAGGTTCGATGTATAAGAGCATCAATCTCAAACGTTCTACTAAAACGCTGTTGCGTGGCCTCTCCAACGTCGAAGGGCAACCAGTTCAGATGCCCGTCGCCTGGACGAACACCTACAATAAATCACGCGTGTTCTACACTTCGCTCGGTCATCCCGGCGATTTCAAAATCAACACGTTCACCCACACGCTGGTCAACGCCATCTACTGGTGCCTGAAAAAAGAATCCCCTCAGGTTGATGTCGCCGGTAAGATCACACGCGACCGTTTCAAAACCGACCTCGCTGGTAACGAACAGGTCGACAAGGTCATGAAAGCCTTCAAAGGCAAAGGCGAAGTCGGCGATGAATCTGATCCGACCCCCCCGGAAGAAGCCGTTAAACTGTTTCAGGTCCATAAAGACTTCGAAATGGAAAGCATTGCCGCCGAACCCGAAGTCATGCAACCCCTCTACATGAGCTTCGACCATCGCGGCCGGATGTGGGTCGTGCAATATCTGCAGTATCCCTTCCCCGCCGGTCTGAAAGTCGTCAAATACGATCAGTACTTGCGAGCTGTCTTCGATAAAGTCCCCCAGGCCCCGCCCAACCACGTGAAGGGAGCCGACAAAATTTCGGTTCTCGAAGACACCGACGGCGACGGCACCTTTGATAAAATCAAAGACGTCATCACCGGTTTGAACATTGTCTCCGCGGTCACCGTCGGCAAGGGAGGTATCTGGGTCCTCAATCCCCCTTACCTGATGTTTTATCCTGACGCCAACGGCGATGATATTCCCGACGGCGATCCCGAAGTCCATCTCTCCGGCTTCGGTCTGGAAGATACACACTCGGTTGCCAACAGCATCAAGTGGGGTCCTGATGGCTGGCTCTACGGCGCGAACGGCAGTACCACCACCGGCACCGTCAGTTCCAAAGCGACCAAAGGCGTGCACTTCAAAGGCCAGATGATCTGGCGTTATCACCCCGACAGTAAAATTTTCGAAATCTATGCAGAGGGGGGCGGCAACACGTTCAGCGTGGAGATCGATTCCAAAGGCCGCGTCTTTTCAGGCACCAACAACGGCGGCACCCGCGGCATGCATTACGCCCAGGGCGGCTATGCCAAAAAGAACTGGGGCAAACATGGCCCACTGACCAATTCTTACGCCTTCGGCTATTACGAACATATGCGCCACAAAGGTTATCAGGAACGATTCAGCCAGACCTTCTCGATTTACGAAGGGGGCATCTTTCCCGCCAAATACAATGGCGCGGTCTTCGCGGCCAACTCGCTGCACAACCGCGTGATGGCCAGTCATCTGATTCCCGATACCTCGACTTACCGCACCGAAGACATGCCGCCGATCGTGCTCACACAAGATCGCTGGTTCCGCCCGGTAGATATCAAAGTCGGCCCCGACGGCTGCGTCTATCTCGCTGACTGGTACGACAGCCGCCTGACGCACGTCGACCCTCGCGACAACTGGCACAAAACCAGCGGACGGATTTATCGTTTGAAACCAACCAACTTCCAACCCATCAAACCGTTCGACCTCAGCAAACAAACCAACGCCGAGCTGATCGAAACGCTGGGCCATTCCAACAAATGGTTCCGCCAGAAAGCAGTCCAGGTCATCGGCGAACGCGGCGATCAGTCAATGATTCCGGAATTGCTGAAAATCGCAAAAAGTGACAACGATGACCGCGCTCTAGAAGCCCTCTGGGCACTGAATCAATTGGGCGCCTTCGATGAACAACTCGCACTGGAACTGCTGGGACACCGTGATCAACATGTCCGCCGCTGGACCATTCGTCTACTCGGCGATCAACACCGGACATCGAAGCATTTAAAGGAGTCACTCGTCGAACTTGCGAAAACAGAACCCTACGCCGAGGTCCGTTCACAGCTCGCTTCCTCTGCAAAACGCCTCCCGGCGGAAACCGGTCTCGCAATGACCGAAGTCCTGCTGCAGCGAGAAGAGGACCTCGAAGACCTGCATATTCCGCTGCTCTTGTGGTGGGCGATTGAAAGCAAAGCGACGTCCGACCGGGAAGCCGTGTTGAAGCTGTTCTCCAAGCCGGAATTCTGGCAGGTGAAAATGGTAGAGGACTATATCCTCGAACGCATCATGCAGCGTTACGCGATGGCGGGTGGTGAAGAAAATTATGCGATGTGTGCCGAACTGCTCAAGCTGGCTCCCTCCGATCAGCATAAAGAAAAGCTGATGGTCGGCATGCTCGAAGCGTTCCGTGGTCAGAAAATTGATAATCTACCGGAAGAACTCAGCAAAGGTCTGGCCGAATATCAGAAGAGCCTGGGCGAATCTGATCTCGCTCTGGCGCTGCGTCTGGGTGATAAGGAAGCCACCAGCCGCGCCTTGAAAATCATCGCCGATAAAAACGCCGATCGACCAACGCGTCTCACCTACATTGAAATTCTGGGACAGCTCAAGACCAAAGCTGCCGTCGGCCCTCTGACCGCGATCCTTTCCTCAAGCGGTGCCGACACGCATTCGCTCAAACGGGTTGCGTTACAGGCGTTGATGAATTTCGACAATCCGAGTATCGGCAAAAATATCCTGGCCCGCTATCACAGTACCCTGCTCGACGAACATGATGTTCGCGGCACTGCACAACGGGTTCTGGCCAGCCGTAAAGCCTGGAGCAAACAGTTCCTGGGTGAAGTCGATGCCTGGCGAATCAAAGCCAACACGATTCCGCTGGATGTCGTGCAACAGATGGCTCTGCACGATGATCCGGAAATCAAAGCCAGCATCAAAAAACACTGGGGTAAAGTGCGCGGCAGCACCAACGAGGAAAAAAAACAGGAGATGAAACGCGTCGCCAGTCTGGTCAAAGCGGGGGGAGGCCAATTCTCTGCCGGGAAAGTTCTGTTCAACAAAACCTGCGCCGCCTGCCATACTCTGTATGGCGAGGGAGGCAAAGCCGGCCCGAAACTGACTGGCTATGAACGGGACAACCTGAACTTCATGCTGCTGGCGGTCGTCGATCCGAGTGCCGCCATCCGCGAAGAGTTCACAAACTTCCTGATCGTCACCGAAGACGGGAAAACCGTCACCGGTCTGATTGATGAACAGACCACGAAAACCATCACACTCAGAGACATCAAAGGTCAGACGGTACTCATTAACAAAGATGAGATCGATATCCTCAAAGCGCTTGACCTTTCTCTGATGCCCGACGGTCTGACCAAAAACCTGAGCGATCAGGAAGTCAAAGACCTGTTCTCCTATATTATGAGTCGTACCCCCAACGGCGGTAAATAAGCCGCCTGCGAAGCGGGCTGCTCCCCTCGGCCCGCTTCGTTTTTCACTCGGTTTTACAGAGCTGGATCAGGACTCTTCAGTTGAGCAGCACGTGCCTGCCGAAGCTGGGTTAACAGTTCCACAATCGCATTGTGGGCGTGGTACGTCTGGCTGATCACCAACGAATGGCTCTCTGGTACCTCTGAGATCGTCCCCCCTGCGTGATTGACAACACGACGAGGTTGCGGCCCCACACCTCCACCGAATCCCCCAGGAGCAGAAGGCAGCTCTTCCCACTTCCAATCCCCCAAATTCGAATTCCGGATCGCCTCTGCCAGAATCTGATAGTCATCAGGTCCGGAACGGCATAAATCTCCCACGGGATAAACGCGGGGTTTCAGCATTTGCGCCGCTTTATCTTTAGAGGTAATCAGGATCAGATCCCGATCGACCACATACGTCAGCTCAATCGGATCCAGAATTTGAATCAAGGCATTTTTGAGAGAAAGATCCGTGAGCTTAACATCGATCGGCTCATCAACAGTAAGATTAATGTCTTTCAAATCTGTACGTTGAATCACAATAGGTACGTTGTGCAGTTCACTAAAAAAAGTTATCACTTCCTCGAGTGGGATCTCTGGAAATTCACATTCTGTATCTGCTCGTAACGCTGCTTCTAACTTCTCTTCGCGTTCCGTCAACGCCGGGTAAAAAGCTTGTTTCGCCTGCTTCTCTTCCGCATGCACGGACATCGCCAACCAGCCCGCACTCAACAGGCACGCAGTAACCATCAACGCTGTGGTTCGTCTGTTCTTGTATCGCATAAAATCCTCCTTTGCTGTTTCCTGTTTCAAATGTGATTATTCAATAGCGCGTGCCTGACGAAGCTGAGTCAGCAGGTCCACAATCGCATTGTGAGCCCGATAGGTCTGGCTGATGACCAGTGACTTACTTTGAGGCACCACAGAAATAGTACCGCCTTCTCCTTCTTCATAAACGGCGGAACTTTGTCCCATCCCCGGAACGCCGCCACCAAAACCTCCACCACCACCAAGTTGAAAGAAACCGCCGCCACCACCACCAAGGCCTCCACCGCCTCCACCAAAGCCCCCTGCCTGAGCGGGTTGAGGAGGAGTCGCAGACGTCTTCCGTTCACGCCATTGACCCAGGCCGGCATTGCGAATTGCGACTTCCAGTGCGACATAGTCTTGTGGAGAATTTCCAAAATCTCCCACTGGATAAACGCGAGTTTTCAGCATTTCAGCGGCTTTATACTTCGTTGTGATCTTCACAACATCCCGGTCGACCACGTAAGTCAGACCGATCGGCTCCAAGATCAGCTCCAACGCCGTCTTCAACGAAACCTTCTCAAGAGAAATGGCAACGGGCTCATCCACTGTCAGACCTTCTTCTCCCAGGTCATTCGCAAATATCACAATATTGGCCCCGGTCGAATCTTCATAGAATTTCATGACATCCGACAAAGGAGCATCCACAAATTCTGCTTCCACATTTTCCTTCAACTGCTCCTGAAACTGCTTCTCGAACTTCGTCAATTCCGGAAAAAACAGCGGTGTAGTCGGCTGCAATGGTTCTGCAACGGAAACATCCAAAACAGGCAAGGCAGCTGGAACAGACGGTTTTTTCGCTTGAGCACTCTTGACCTTCTGCTTTTCTTCCGCATTGGCCACAAGCAGAAAGCCTGCTGCTGCCAGACAGAACATGGACGCGACAACAAATTTTTGTTTGAACAACCCACTCATGATAGTCCCCTATGCTTAATAGTACATTGAGATTGACAGCAGACGCCGCTCAGTAAGCATTCCCTTCTTTTTTAACGGGTGCCTCTTCCTGATCTTTGCGCACCTGTCTGAGCTGAGTCAATAAATCAACAATTTTCGTGTGGACCCGATCCGTATCGTTCACAACAAGTGCTTTGCACTGGGGAACGACGGAGATACTTGCCTCGACGGAGACCGTGGGAACGGTCTTCTTGCCCGGCGCTCCCAGCACCAGATCACCAACCGGATAATACTTTGATCGAGACCGGCTGGTTAAAACACAGGTCTTTTGGATCACGCTTTCTAATGCATCATAGTCATCGGGCGTCTTGCACATATCTCCCACCGGATAAATGCGCACCTTCAAAGTACGAGCCGCCTCTTCCTGCGTGGTAATCTTAAGAACTTCACCATCAACAACATAATCCAGCCCAATAGGATTCAAAATAATATCCAGAGTTGATTTGAAAGGCACACCAGACAAAGAAACGTTGATCGGCTCATCGGTAGTGAGACCTTGTTCTTTCAGAGCAAGTCCATCAAGAAAAACATTGATGCTATGCTGTTTCTGAAGTGAACTCAGCGCTTTCGACAAAGGGACGCCCGGAAAATCGCACTCCGTAGCGGTATTGAGGGCCGTTTGAATTTGCTGCTCAGCTTCCGTCAACGCCGGATAGAAGGGCTGCTTGATCTCAATTTTTTTCTGAGTCACAGCCGGGACCTTCTCTTGGACCGTAAATTTTACCGGCCAATTGTGAGTTTTGGTCACCACCTTGCCCGGCTGGTCTTCCGCATTCGCCACCACCAGCCAGCCTGCAGTCAAATAACACATCAGTACAACAACCAATTTCTGCCTCAGTATCCCACTCATGATTCTTCCTTCCCTGCTTAATAAAATTTCGAAGTCGACAACCAAAGCAATTCCCGCAACGCGGAAGATCGATCTACTTCTTATCTTCAGACAACGCCTCTTGCCCCTGTCGTGCCAGCCGAAGTTGAGTCAGAAATTCGACAATTTTAATGTGGTTATGATAGGACGCGTTAATCACTAATGATTGGCTGGAACTCACCAGAGAGATACTGTCGTCATACTCCAAAATAGTTGTCTGGATTGCATCGGTCAGTTCGGCATAGCCTCGGAGAGCATTATCACATTTATCTTTGAGAGTGTTGTCAAAATCACCGACAGGATAAACGCGCAGCTGATATTCAAGCTCATCCTCTGCATAGATGCGCGTGGTAATTTTAAGGACATCTTGATCGACCACATAAGTTAACTCATTCGGTTCCAGCATCAGACCCAGCGCATTCTTGAGAGAGATCCCTTTGACTTTAAGACTGACTGGTTCATCCACTGTCAAACCTTCTTCCCCCAGAGAATGCGACATGATGAGAATCTGGATGCCATGTCGTTCCGCCAGTAATTCCATTGCCTTAGAAAGGGGAGTCTCCGAAAACTCACACTCTGTTTCTGTATTGAGTGCCTCTTGAATTTTTAATTCGTGTTTCGTTAATGCAGGAAAAGAAATCGTCTTGATTACTTTCGCAGATCGTTTAATCGAAGGTGCTACCGCCGATGGGGCTTGAACGTTTTGCTTTTTTTTGCGGTGCTTATCCTCTGCATTGACCACCATCACCAGCCAAACAGAAGTCAATCCACAAACGGCAAGGATCAATTTTTTGCGATGCCAAAACATGATTCTCGTTTGAGTTTCCATCGTCGACTCCTGCTACCGTATTTTATGAATATCGATTTTATGCAAACCAATATTGAATGAGGGTCAAAAAATGTAATCAATCCAAAGCGCGTGCACGCCGAAGCTGTGTTAGTAATTCGACGATTTCATTGTGTGCATGATAGGTCTGACTGATCACCAGAGACTCACTGAGTCGAACCGCTACGATGGTACCACCATTTTTTTCATCATAAACGTATGGACGGAGACTTAACTCTGGAGGATTCGGTTCACTGATCACTTGAAAGAAGCCAGAGCCCCCGCCCCCACCTTGAAACGGAGTGTAAAATGGAGTGTACGCGAAAGCTACGCGATAGTACCCCAGACTCACATGCTTAGAAATCGTTGATCCCAGTTCAAGATAGACTTCAATAGTATTACCAAAATCACCCACAGGATAAACGCGCGTTTGATAGATCTCTTCTTCATGTAATCTGCTGGTAATTTTGAGTCGCTCTCGATCGACCATATAAGTCAAATCGATCGGCTTCAAAATCAGTTTCAACACATTCTTGAGAGCAATTCCTTTGACACTGAGACTGACTGGTTCATCAATTGAGATACCTTCTTCCTTCAGCTTATCTTCCAGGAGAAGCATCGTGATGCCATGTCGATCAGCCAATGACTTGATTACCTCAGAGAGAGGAGTTTTCGAAAAATCGCACCCTGAATCGGCATTGAGTGCCGCTTGAATTTTCAATTCGCGTTTCGTTAATTCAGGATAGAAAATCGGCTTTGGTTCTTTGACAGATCGCTTGACTGTAGGTTTTACCGCCAGTGACTCGACCTGGGAAACAGTAGTCAGTTTCTTTTGGCGATTTTGGCCCTGCTTATTCTCCGCGTTCGCCGACATCACCAACCAGCTTGTAGTCAATACAATGCAGCCGATTACTATCGTTTTGTGTCGCAGTATCCCACTCATGATCGAACCCTGTCCATAAGGAAAATTCGCAATGACGCCACAAAGCATCCAATCAGTACACTCTGAAATGAAAATGAATCACGTTTCAGAAAGCGTTTGTCTTTTACACTGATATCATCACGAAAGCAGAAAAGGAATGAATGTTCTCGAAAACAAAAAATGGCTTCTCATAAAATGAGAACGCATCGGTCTCTTCCTAAAGAAAGAATGGGCTCAATCAAAATGGGAGCGAAATGAAACAGAAAATATGTTTGAGAACATCAGCAAGATAAAAGCATGAAATGATGAATATCTCTCGATGGTAAAAAGTTCACTTCAATGTGTCAACTTTTTTCTTAAATGAATGTAAGTTCATTGATAGGAAACCACCTGTCAATCACGTACGACCAACGATTTTCGCTGCGTCACAAACCGTTTGAGAATCCATAAAAACCCGGGCACGCTCAGGAAATAACCCACCAGCAAAAACCCCCAACCCGCACCCACCGGGCCATAAGTCTTCCCCAAATACCAGACCAGCAGCCCGGTCATCAGTTGGCACGCAGTATTCAATATCAGGAACGGCTCCTGTTTAAACGGACGGATATACGCCATCACACACTGGGCGATATGAATCGGAAAAATGGCCAGTGTCAGCAGCACGGTCGGATAGAGCGGCAGAATTCGACCTTGTACTTTCTGAATCAGATTCCAGACCGGTTCCAACGCCTTCCACGCCGCAGGCATTTCTACCCCCTGTATCGCCTGCAGCATCCAGACGACCAGACAAAAAATGGCGCCCCCCGTCAGCAGAACCGTCGTCGAAACCTGAAACAGTCGACGAAAGACACGATTTAATTCTTTGATGTCGTTTTGTGAAACCAGTGTGCCGAATAATGGCGCCCGCGTCAGCATCCACGCATAGGCGGCCATTTGCAGCGTCATCAAGGAAGTCCACGTCATTCCCAGTTGCCCGGAGACTTCAGCGCCCTGATAGTTGAACATCAGGGGAATCACAAAAGAACTGGTGAAGTAAGCGGCCATCGCCTGAATTGCCAGTTTCCAATGGAGAGGCCAGACCTCTTCCGACCAGCTCACCTGGGGTCCCGACACAGGCTTCCACAATGACGCGAAAAAACGTCGATAATGAACGAGAATCAACCACAGTTCCCAAAACAGACGCACCGCAGAAATTGCTACGCACGTCCATAAGCCGGCGCCACTGGAAATACAAAGCCAGACGACCAGCGTCCCCATGATCCCCTGCAGTGCCCGATACCGATTCGTCACCGAGACCTGATTGCAGCCTTCCAGGAGTGCAACACAGGGCGCCGCCATCAAACTGAGCGCCGTCAATGCCACGACACAAAACCAGGGAGCACGCCAGATCACATCGGACGCCGGCTGAGACGCCAGGAAAAAATAGCCGGCCGTTCCAATGGCCGCCACAAACAGCGTCCCTGCGATTGAGTACCATTTCACTACCAGCGCCGCCAGACTGCGCAAACGTGACAATGCCGACACGTCGCCGGTTAAATAGCCCCGCTCATCAATTTCCAATTGAGCCCATTCGTGACTGGCCAGATACAGTGTTACTACCTGCATCCCCATTTCAACAAACGTCTGCAGCGCAATCAGCGCACCAAAGTTGTAATAGTAACCTTGCGTCTCACTGGAAAAAAAAGCGACGATCAATAACAGCGTCACCGGGCCGGAGAGAAACTGCCAGCCCCGATTCACCAGCGCATAAAAGACGGCCCGGTTGACTTCCATGCGGTTCAGCATGCGACGGGGCCAACTGCGTCTGGGTGGTTGAGGTTCCCGCTGTTCGGTCATGCTGCCTTGATCTGCTCTCTAATCGAATTCGATGTCATTCTCAACCAGTGGTCTCGGCCAGTTCAGAAACTGCTCGCATCAGTTCGGTTTCTGCCTGACACAATTGATCAGCCGTTTCGGAAATCAATAACACAGTCACCAGCCGCACGGTTTGTCCGTCGATCTGATCGGGAGACGTCGCTATCAATCGCGTGCCCGATCCCCCTTGCTCTGAAACACATCTTAACCAGTTTGAAAAGCAGATACCATACGACTCTTTCCAGGGGAAATGCAGCCAGCTTGCTGCCTGATGCGGCTGTAAAAAACGCGAAAACCCCCGCGCCAGCCGCCCCATCGTATACCGGGCGTTCACATCCTGAATCGGGCGCCAACGCTGTTCGCCGTGCTCATCCGAAAATTGCATTGCATCAATGCCCAGCGGACCAAAGTAGCCCGCCGCTTGTGCCCGCAACGCCACGCGCTGCCCCACTTCAATCGCGGGTTGCCACTCCCGTAGTGTTTCCACGTCAACCGTAATCCGGCTCCCCCGATATTGTCCCCGCTCATCAGACAGCAACAAAGCCAGCCCCATCCATTGCGGCTCATCCTCTTTCGGAATGAAAAACTGTAAACCCACTTCCGCCGTCCGCTTGACCCAGGGTTCTACAAACAGAGGCTGCCCCTGTGCAAATCGCTTCGCCACCCAGCCGCGCATCTGTTCGGTGATCTGCATTCCTCGCCCAAGCATTCGTTCGCGGGCTGACATACTGAAGTTGGCTTTAACCACCCACGTGTTCTCCGGATCCGCTTCCTGTTGCTGCAGCTGACGCACCGCCGTCTCCAGCTCAGCCAGATCATGCACCTGACAACTCCCCGGCAAGGCCAGGCCCCACTCCTGCTCGCATGCAAAAGAAAATGTGCGCGCATTCACAGCTTGGACGGCACTGAGATCGGGCGATTCAAATTGAAACCCGTTGTCAGCCGCGATCCGCTTCACTGCACCCGACCAGCCCCAGGGAACGAACTCCAGCTCCGCAGCCTGTTCTCGGGTCGGCCATTGATTCGTCAATTCCACGCGCGGCAAGCCGGCCTCGCTGAGTTGAGACACAAAATCAGGAGCAACACTGCCGGGAAGAAAAAGCAAATCGTCCTCTTCCGCCAGACCGATCCAGCAACTGGCAAAGATCGCATTCAGGGCTGGCGTCGCGCCCCCCGACGCCGCATACACTTCGCTTGCCAGTTGATGTTCGAAATCAAAATTACCCAGAAAGAAACGTCGCATTGATCAGGTCAACTTTTTCAAGAATCGGATTTTCCATTGTAAGTTTCAGATTATGGTTGAAATCGGAACGGGGAAATCTGTTATACTATGTCACTCCTGCCAGAACTATCCTCACACGCTTTTTCTCACGAAAGTCAGACCGATGTCACAGCTTAGAAAATGCTCCGTTGTATTTCTCAGTATTTCAGTTCTAGCGCTCATCATCTGCGTTCCTTCTCGTCTCAGTCAGGCCGCGGGAACGTCCGAGTCGGCTCCCCTGCAAGTCGCTACGTTTGAATGCGACATCACACCCCCGATCGGCAGCCCCCTCTGTTATGGACATGTGGCCCCCGCCAAAAAAGTGGTTGACCCGCTCAGTGCGCGCGGCATCGTCATTCTCGGTTCCGAAAAACCGATCGTCATGCTGGCGCTCGACTGGGTCGGCGCCAACAACGGTGCACAGGATGTCTGGAAAAAGAAACTAGCCGAGGCACTCGATACTACAACCGACCGTTGCGCCGTCCACTGCCTGCATCAGCACGATGCCCCCGGTGTCGATATTTCCGCGAACGCTCGTTTGAAACAGCAAAACCTCAACGGCATCATGTACAACGAAGACTATCTGAATGATGTCATGCAGCGCACGATTCAGGCTGCAAGAGCAAGCCTCAAAACAGCACAACCGGTCACACACGTCGGCACCGGCAAAGGCACAGTCAAACAGTTCGCTTCTAACCGCCGCATTTTAGGACCGGACGGGAAAGTGAAAATCGTCCGCTATAGTTCTTCGCGCAATCCCGCCGCCATCGCAGCTCCCGTCGGCACCATCGATCCGTTCGTGCGGTTGCTGAGTCTCTGGAATAAGGACCAGCCCATCGTCATTCTCAGTTATTATGCCACACACCCGCAAAGTTATTACGGTAAAGGCGGCATCAGTTGTGACACCGTCGGTCTGGCCCGTGCTCTACATGAAAAACAGACACCCGGCGTGCTGCACGTGCACTTCAATGGGGCCGGCGGCAATATCGGCGCGGGAAAATTCAATAACGGCGATCCTGAGAATCGTCCTCTACTGGCACAACGTCTGGCAGACGGCATGAAACAGGCCTGGGACACCACCGAAAAAACACCGATCTCTTCCGGAGACGTGAACTGGAAATCAAAACCGGTCCTGCTCCCCCTGCGTGACACGCTGGATGAAACAAAACTGACGGGCATTCTCGAAAATCCGAAAGCCCGCTTAACCGATCGCATCCGTGCCGCCCGTGACCTGGATTATCTCAAACGGACGCAGGCCGGAACCACAATCGACATTACCCGACTCAAACTAGGCCCGGCTCAGGTTGTGCACATGCCGGGTGAATTGTTTGTGGAATACCAGCTCGCCGCACAGAAAATGGCGCCCCATGATTTTGTCTGCATGGCCGCCTACGGCGATCAGGGCCCCGGCTACATCGGCACAACCATCGCCTACGCCCAGGGAGGCTACGAAACCAGCCGCGTCTCCCGCACCGCTCCCGAAGTCGAAACTGTCTTAATGCAGACACTTAAGGAACTGGTAACCAACAACTATTAATAAAGCCGCTATTTGAGACGCGGTGTGGCACTGTTGGCTTGCCAACAGTGAGAAGATTTGCATAACTAACTACAAGCTTAGAGAGGAGATGCTCTTTAGTCGCGTTCCACAACATGAATTGGAACTGTAGATCCGAATTTGAGCCTTCACCGTTGGGCAAGCCAACGGTGCCACCCCACCGAGCAGGAAATTGACAGTGAAATAGAACCAACTAAGAGCGAGGTCCAATTCTATTATAGCTCTTACTTAGCAACGAACACCCACTCTTCATTGTATGCATGCTCTGACCGTTTCCTGTTGCCTGCGGCAATCTCGGATTACATCCGAGACCACCCATTCAAAACTTTTTCGTGGTAGCAAAAAAATCGTGTGCACGAACCCAGCTTCCGGAAAAGATCAATCGTTCCTTCTACTCCTACTTCGAAGGTCTCGACCACTTGATCCGGGAGGTATAAATCCGGTTGTTACTCCCGTATTTCTCAATGCCGATCGGCTGCATCCACTCGGCCACCACAACCCACGTTTCAAAGGGGCTGATGTCGACCACCGCGAAGTTCCCCATCCGCGCCCCTTTTTCCGGGACGATAATTCGTTCGGTCTTACGAATCACTCGCATGGTTTTCGGATCAACTTCCGCCATGAACAGCGGCGCCCGATGACGGAATACATGATCGTTATTCGCACCACGACGCGTATAAACCAGGTACAGCTTCTCGCTGTGCGTCACCCAGTGCTGCTGCGTGTTATAGTTGCCCAGTTCCTGACCATCGTCAAATTTCCAGACGATCGGCTCGGAAAAGTTCAAGCCATCTTCACTAACAGAGACATAACCCTTTTCATCATTCCGCATCGTCAGATAATACCTGTTCTGAAACTTCGTAATTGAAGGCTCATACAGGCCCCGTTTCACGGGAATCGTGTGCGCGCTGCCATGTTTTTTGTACGTCAGTTTTTCACCATCGAAGTCACAGAGCACCACTGCAGAACTGTATTGTATTGCCGTTTTTGTTTTGAAGTACACGGGCAATAGAATCGTGCCGTCTTCCAGATCCACGCGCTGGGCCGAACCGGCGCCGCAGTTTTCGAATTCTGGCCGATCCGGCATCGGCATCGTTGTCCAATCTGACCAGGTATGATCTTTCTGATTGTAAACCGAATACGCCACGCTCCGTTTGCGAACGTGCATCACCTTGTTATTTTCGTAACGCACCGAATGCCCGGTCCCCAGCAGTTTTTTCGTCTTCGCGTGCCAGCCGGGTGTAAAATCGCAGATCGCAATTTCTCGCGTGTCTGACAAACGACGGCGCGCGAGTGTGTCATGCTTGATCGGCCCTTCCCAATGCTCGCCATCACTGGTTCGAAATTCATTCAAGGCATAAAACACATCGGAACCGGTGAGTAATAACTTTTGAGTTGTCAGCACCACGGTCGCGGGAAACGGCCCCGTTTGGGGAATCGCACCGGCACGGGCCTGCACCCAGCAGGTTTTGCCGTCAAAGCCTTCCGTGACCGTGCGCAGATCAACCTCATACGTCAACGGCTGCGAATCCTCGGCAGCTGAGGCACCGATTCCGATAATCAGTAAACCAAGTACAATACAAGTGGGAATGATTTTTTTCATGAGAGCCTCTATTTTCAATGAGAAGAGAATATCTCTTTACGATAAGCAGATTCAGCACCGGTCTCAATACCAGAGCAAATAATGTCAAAAAGAGATCCCGCTGAATAAGTTTGCATTCCGCGTGAAACCGACTTTAAAATGAATCTGCGTCAGCCTCTCTTATCTTTTTCAGGAACAGACAAATGCGAACATGCGCTCTGATCGCGATCTTCTACTTCATATCGATTATTAATCTGACAGCCGCTGAGTTGGATTGGATTCAGGTCAGCCAAGACGGAAAGTCATTCGTGACGGCAAAAGAGCAGACGCCGTTTGTTCCCTGGGGATTCAACTACGATCACGACCGAGAGGGACAGCTCCTCGAAGATTACTGGAACACAGACTGGAAAACGATCGAGCAGGACTTCGCCGAAATGAAGCAGCTCGGCGCGAATGTCGTGCGGATTCATATTCAGTTCGGCAAATTCATGGCTGCTCCCGATCAGCCGCGAGCAGCTGCGTTAAAGAAACTGGGAGAACTGTTGAAACTGGCCGAACACACGGGCCTGTATCTCGATCTGACCGGTCTGGGCTGTTATCACAAGCAAGATGTTCCCGGCTGGTACGATCAGTTGAGTGATGCAGAGCGCTGGCAGGCTCAGGCAAATTTCTGGTCCGCCGTCGCAAAACAGTGTGCCAACAGCCCTGCCATCTTCTGCTATGATTTAATGAACGAACCGGTGGTCCACGGAGGTAAGAAAAAAGGGACCGACTGGCTCGGCCCCGGGTTTGCCGGCAAGCATTTTGTGCAACGAATCACACTCAGCCCCGATGAACGCCCGCGACCCGAGATTGCAGCCGCCTGGATTAAAATGCTGGTCGATGCAATTCGCAAACAGGACCAGCGACATCTAATTACCGTCGGTCTCGTCCCCTGGAGTCTGGAGCGTCCCGGCCTGCAATCCGGGTTCGTTCCCGACAAAATCAGCCAACATCTGGATTTTATCTGCGTGCATCTCTATCCCGAAAAAGGGAAAGTGAAAGAGGCCCTCGAAACATTGAAAGGATTCGACGTCGGCAAACCACTGGTGATTGAAGAAACGTTCCCACTCAAGAGTTCGCCTCAGGAATTCGAGGAGTTTCTCTTGAAATCAAAAAAACACGCCGACGGCTGGATCGGTTTCTACTGGGGCCAAACACGCGAAGAATACGAAAAGGGCAAAACCATCCGCGATGCCATCATGGCCGGCTGGCTGAAATTCTTCGAGGAAAACGGTCGCCAATTTAAAGAACAGCACTAAGAGAGTACACGGCTAAGGCTGAACGCAGCGAGCAGGAAAATGTAGGAAAGCAGGCTAACTAGCACTCGATGGGGTGGCACTGTTGGCTTGCCAACAGTGATGAGGGAAGCCTGCGTGACTATTAAACTCGTAGGAGCGGTACACAAGGGGCCGCCCCTACCACTACACACGTTGGGCAGTTGATCTGGAATCGAACGAGCACCGTCGGACAAGCCGAGCGGTGGCACACGGGAGTGTTATCTGGTATTTGACACGATATTCAAAATCGTACCAGCACCTCTCACGGCTTGAACACAATATCGGTCACGGTGCCGAACTTCGCGGGCAAAGGCATGTTCGCAAACTGCTCCTGATTGCCCACTCGATACTGCCAGCGTCCCGCTAAAGGGAGTGCGCTGGTTGCTGAGATCAATTGAGGTACTGAAGCGAAATCAGACCCTTGATTCATCCCTTTCACCTGCAACACAATCAGGTTGGCGTCGTTTTTCGCCACCGGTTGACAGTCGATTTGAAAACCGGCGTCCGTTTTCTGGAGAGACGTTCCATTCAACCAGGCGTTGACTTCGGTCCCTTCCGCGCCAGCGACTTTCAGCAGCAGCGGCTGACCCGCCATCCATTTTTCCGGAACCCGAACCACGCAACGATACCAACGACTCTGTTTTGTTTTCTGTGCTTGCTCTACTCCGGGAATCTGCACGACGGACCAATGAGGTGCAGAGTGCAGTGTGACTTTTTCGGAAAGACTCACGTTGGCCGGGTCGAGGCCGGCGGCCCAGTAGATGCCGTTCGCCAGCAGTCGTACATACTCCGGCTGTTTGAAATCTCCCGGATGCCCGAGCGAAGTATAAAACGATTTGCCGCCGTCTTTCCGTTTGAACGTCCAGGCGACCGGCTCGGCCGGTTTCCCTTCCGCTTTCGCGGTCATCAACACGGTCGTCCCTTTCGCCAGCGGCAAGACTTCATATAACGAGTAAGCTTGCGGGAAGGGTTTGTCAGGGATTCCCGTCAGAATCGGGTTTCGCTTTTGTGCTTCGTTGATCGAAACAATCGATTTCAAATCATTGGCGTAATGCCCGTGATAATTGCCGCCGAAGACTTCCGCATCAAACTCAGGCCAGTCCTGCAATCCTTCGGGAGGCTGCTTGCCTCTGAGAGAAAATGCATGACTGGCAGTCCGAATCCCCACGACCGGCTTTCCCGCTTTGACGTAATCGCGAATCGCCTGCATCGCTTTTTTCGGCAACACGCGTCGACGAACGCTGAACAGGACGACGTCTGCATCCTTAATGGCTTCGATGCCGGGAATCGAATTGCGGTCCTTGTCATCAGCAAACACCATGCTCACGCGAAAATGTTTGCCGAGATTTTTAGCGGCAAATTCGGGCAGACTTTGATTAGTCTCATACTCGGCTTCGGCCATCACGATCAGCAGATGGGGACGCTGATCGCGTTTGAAGGTAAATTCCTGGCCGCCCAGAATCTGATCGCTGGTAATAGTTGGACAGACATACTTTTCGATGTGCGACACAATCAAATCGTTGCCGGTAAAATGACTGACGTAAGGCCAGCGTTTCGGGTTATACATCGTGTCGGTCATATCGCGAACCAGCACAACATTCTTCCCGTTTTTCGCCAGTTGGCGCAGACCAAAGGGCCGCCCCAGCACACACATGTTGGTATGCACGCCGGTCAGAATCACATTCTTGATGCCGCGACTTTCCAGAATCCGCCAGACCTCATCCCCTTTATCGCTGATATAATCTTTGTCGCCGTTGATGGTGATCAAAGGAGACTGGCTATTCCAAGGCAGCGCTGGATTGCGTCCCAGTGATTTCAATTTTTTCGCCCAGGCCGCATGTTCTTCCGGATCGTCGTCTTCTCCTCCATCCGATTGATCGAGGGGATAGACGGCCCGTTCTTCGCTGGGAATCTTCGAACACCAGTTCTCAATTCCTTCGGGAATCGGCCCCTTGTGCTTCACCTGCATCGCCCGCATGCGGGCCGGGTGCCCCTGGTAGGCGGGCATGCAGTCACTGGGAGCATGAATAATCGTCACGCCCTGTGACCGCGCTTTCTTCAGCAGGTTGTCTAACCGCGGTGCAAACTGTTCCAGACGTTTGACAGCGTTCAGACAGTGATGATAATCCCAGACATCGCAGACAATGATCGCCGTTTGCTCCGGCTTCCAGTTTTCTGAACGTTGCAAACGATGATAGCGTCCCGAGTCTTTGCTCGTTTCCTGCTGATAGCGGAGTTGTAATTTGAGATCCTCAGCCGACAATCCAGTTGTCGTCATCAAAACCAGACTCAGGCAGGCAGCCAGCTTGCATAAAGTATTCACGTGATGTCTCCTGGTGGCAGGCAACGGGAAGGAACGGTCGAACACATTCTGCTGAAGGCATCAACAGTCTCTTCATTCTAAAGCGAGATCACACCAGAACAAAAGTCTGAAAGCAAAAAACAAAAAAATCCAGCCTGAAAAGTAAATGACTTCTCAGGCTGGATCAGTAATTTGACTCTGTTTCAGGATATTCGAGAGCGAAAGTCCTTAACGACGCGATGCGGCCGAACGGCGATAGCGTTCGAGCCGTTGTTTGACCTGCTCGATTTTCTCCCTCTGCTGCTGATTCGAAACAGTCGTTTTGCCAGCCGTTCCCCGGAATGAAGACGGAGGTCGAAAGGTCGGCTCTTCTGGTTGCTGAGAACGACTCTGACGCTGAACGCTGGCAACACGAGGCAGACTGCGGCTGATGCGTTCGTCTCGCATGCGTTGCTGTGATTGTGGCTTGCGAGTCAGTACTGCATCCGGCTGGAAGCGAGCCGAGGTCGGCTGTGGCTGATTGCTGACTTCGCCTGACAGATACGAAACAAACTTGGAACTGGCTTTGTTGATAATCACCACACGACTGGCTGATTGCGGTTTGTTCAACGGACGAATAATGCAGACCACTTCTGCTTCTCCCGCCTGATCTAAAGCCGCCTGCAATTGAGACAGATCCGGATTTCCAGTTGTCGCTGATGTGACAGATTGACTGGGCATCGCCCGATCCAGAAACTCATCCAGCAAGGCCTGATTGGGTTCGGCCCGCATTTCCTCTCGTGATTCCGCCATCGCCAGTTTGACTTCGGGAGCAGGCTGCTCGATTTCAGGCTGCTGCTTGTACAACGCCGTCAATTTCGAGTCATCCAGTAATTTGTGAATCACAGGCAGACCGACATATAATCCGCGTTGATCATCTTTTTCTACTGCAAAACAAACGCCCACCAGTCGGCCCGATCGATCGAACAAACCGCCGCCGGAACGTCCCTGCACGGGCATCCCCGTACATTCAATATTGTCCGGTCCTAAAAATCGATTCAGTTCGGTCACCTTGATTTTTTCCAGTGTCGGCAGTTCACCGCCGTTACACCCGATACTGGCGACGGTATCGCCGGCTTTGACTTCATGTTCGATGGAAGCGACTTTTGCTGCAGCAACCACACCCGACGTGGGAATCGAGATCAGTCCCACATCACCTTCCATATTGTATCGCACCAGGGTGCCTACGTAAGTTTCGAATTTCTCGCCTTGAAAAACATCGACTTCGATCACCGAATCGTTCTTTAATTCGCTGAAGATGTGACTGCAGGTCATAATCAGAGTGCGACCCACGGCACTGTGAATGATCGTTCCCGAACCGAGATCCATCCCTTTTCGATCTTTGACGCGAATCCGTACCGTGCTCGCACGCCAGTCATTCACGACCGGAGCCTGTGGTGATTCTACCAGGTGATCGCCGGCAGCATCGCCGAACTGAGCCCGGATCACAGGCTCTTCGACAGGCACCGATTCTTCTTCTTTCGATTTACCAAAAAAGGGAATGTTGAACCCACGCGATTTCTTTTTTGGTTTGGTCTCGTTTTGTGTCAGTTGAATCGGCGCCTCTGACGACTGGCCGGCTTTTCTTTCATTAGCGGCAAAAATCACCGAGTCCTCTTTGTTTGAACTCGCAGGTGGTTGAGCTTCTTGAGCAGGAATCCGGGCCAGCATCCGTCTCAGGTTGCTTTCCGTCGTCGCGCCAACGGAACGGGCAACTTCCCGACCTTCGACCACCAGCACGAATGCGGGAATACTGGAGACGTTAAACCGACGCGCCAATTCCGGCTGCTGATCGACGTCAACCTTTTTAATCGGAAAACCTTCACGCTTCAAACGCGAAATCAACGGGCTCATTTTTTGACACGGACCACACCAGGTCGCGGTGAAATCCAACAACACCCCGTTGGGAGCCGCCGCACTGGCTGAACCGGAAAGAACTACAAATGATAAAATAACTGTCGTCAAAAACTTCATCTACCAACTCCTCAAAAAGGTTGGTTTGAACGCACGAAGCGTTACTGATTCAGATAAAGGGGTATAGTCTCCAGACTCCTGTCGAGAAATGGGAATGTTTCTCAGGACAGAGCAGACAACCGAACGGGCTGTCATTTGCAGAGAAGCAGTGCAGCGAGATTGATTGAGAATCTCTGCGTGAGCGAAAAACTGCTGGAGCCCCCTCTTAATCCGAAGAGAGTCGACAGTTCGAAAGTTCACAGCCCTGTTGAATGAATCAACGGGCGAATTCTGTGAAAATAGCTTCACGATGCGGCTTCCATGCCTCTTAGTTAGTTCCAACGCAGCGTTGGAAATGAAGATTTGTTAAATGGCGAATCGAGTCGGTCTTCCTGACCTTCTGTTTTGATTCAAGTGAATTGTCGGTTCCGTACCTGTGTACAAGTATGAATGAGAAATGGAATTCAAAATCCCATTTGTGACGGGTCATCGAATAAGGACGCACCTTGCGTACCAGAAAAACAAATTATTTTGCGAAATCTTCGCCAGAACGCGTAAATACATTAAAGAGTATTCTTTGTAAATAGGATTTTCTCTGGAACCTTTTACAATCAACTCTCTCAGAAATCATTTTGCTGTCTTTTTTGCAAGACATTGTAATTTTTACGCTATTTTCCGCAGTTTTTTTAACTGGTACCAATGAGGGCCGGTTGTGGTGATATCGCAGCGCCAATCAGCGGGTTTTTGACAGGAGCCCCAAACTGGTTGTGTACTTTTCTGCTTTGGAAGAACTATAATAAAACAGTAACAATTCTGAGGTTGGCCCCAAGTGGTCCGAGCTTGGAACCTTTTTCTTAAGCAACTGTTATTGAATCACTTACACCACCTGAAGAATGACGCCGTCTTTCTTCGCACTGCCCCACCTTGAACATAATTACAGAACCGTTTTCTGTTTTCCCGATATTTCGAAACTGAAAGGCGATCCCGCACCAGACACGATTTCAATTCGCGAAATCCTTATATTCCACAGATCGCTTTGAAGAATTTGCCCCAGTTATGTATCCCACATTTTTCCGAATGAAACACATGAAACTGATATTCCCCGTTCTAATGACGCTCCTGCTGTTACTCTCTGTCGGCTGCAGTAAACAGGAAGAGATTACCTCATACACCGTTCCCAAAACGTCTTCGGGACTTGGTCCTGCCGGATCAGACAGTGCCATGGCGCCCGCCAAAGAGGTCCGCATGCTGGCAGCGATTTTACCCGACAGCCCTCAGAACTGGTTTTTCAAAATGACCGGCTCTCCCGAACAGGTGAAAGCTGAGTTCGATCCGTTCGTGCAATTTCTCAAATCCGTTTCCCTGAAGGATGGGAAGCCGGAATGGAAACTTCCCGAAAACTGGACGCAGGAGCCGGGCAGTTCCATGCGATTTGCCACACTGAAAGTCAAAGACAGCGACCCGCCAGTTGAACTCTCGGTAATTCCGCTTCCCGCCAGCAGTAATCTGAGCGTGGACTTACTCTCCAATATCAACCGCTGGCGCGATCAGGTGGGGCTCGGCAATATTACCGAGGCGCAGTTGAAAGACGCTTCAGATACCCCCGCACTCGATACCGAACTATTCACCCTGAAAGCCGGCGATCAAAGCATGACGGTCGTCAGCCTGAAAGGCAAGATGGCAGGCAACCCCATGAGCCGTGCCCCCTTCGCATCCGGCATGATGGGTGGCGGAGGTCGGCCTGCTCCCGGTCCCGTAAATCCCCCCGCAGCCGCAGCATCACCTATCAAATTTGAAACGCCCACAGGCTGGAAACCGGGTCGCAGTGGTGGAATGCGAAAAGCCGCCTTTAATATCACTGAGGGAGACGAAACCGGTGAAGTCACGATCATTGATCTGGCCAAAGACGCCTCTCCCCTGCTCCCGAATATCAACCGCTGGCGGGGACAGGTCGGCCTGAAAGACATCACAGAAGCCGAACTCACCAAACAATCCGAGCAGTTAAAAGCCGGCGATCTGGAAGCCACCTATGTGAAACTGATTGGCCCCAAAGAAGCCATTTTAGGTGCGATCATCTATCGAGGTAATCTGGCCTGGTTTGTGAAATATAAAGGCTCTACAAAACTGGCTGAACAGGAAGAAGCACGATTTAAACAGTTAGTGCAGTCGATCCGATTTGAATAGCCCAATTCCAGCCCATACGAAACGATCATTAAATTATTGAGTCTGACTTTCAGGAAATCATCATGTCAACAAATACACTCTCAGACACATCCAGCGAATTTGCTACCACCGACTCCAATTCGGGGTCTGCAAATTCGAATGAACGGTTCCTGAAAATTTTACAGCCTTTTGCGTCACTGAAGCTGACCGTCGTGCTGTTCGCGATGGCTATCTTCATTATTCTGGCCGGCACACTGGCACAGGTGAATAAAGATATCTGGGTCGTGATCGACGAATACTTTCGTACCGGAATCGCGAAGATAGAATTCAAAATCTTCTTTCCCCCCTCTTTTTTCCCCAACCTCGACCAGCAGAATATCCCCGGCTTCATTTACTTCCCCGGCGGCTGGCTCATCGGCTTTATGATGGGCATCAACCTGCTGGCGGCGCACTTCATCCGTTTTAAAGTGCAGGCCAAAGGCAAACAACGCACAATCGGCTGGGTCATCGTCACTCTGGGTTTACTCATTACCTGGGGTGTCATCGCCAGTGGATCAAACAAAGATGGCTTCCAGGAATATTCTGTTCTGAGCTGGCTTGTCTTATGGTGGTTATTTGAAGCAGGTATTGGGATCCTTGCTATCGCGAGCCTCGTTCTTTATTTCAAGATTGAGAAATATCGTAGAGCCGAACGTGGCCTGACGCTCGGAGCTGCAATTCTGTTTGCCTGCCTGATGGCCTGGTTTCTGGCACAAGGAGACGCCGCCCGCTTCAGTGATTCTTCCATGCGGATTCTCTGGCAATTAATCAAGGCCACCTTTGCCGGCGTTGTATTACTGGTGGGATGCATTCCTCTCTTCAAAAAACGGGCCGGTATCGTACTGCTGCACGGCGGTGTCGGTTTGATGATGCTCAGCGAACTGATGGTCGGCACCATGGCCGTCGAAACCCAGATGACCATCTCCGAAGGGGAAACAACCAACTACGTCCACGACATTCGCACCATTGAACTGGCAATTATCGACCAGACCGATCCGAAACAGGATCAGGTCACCGTCATTCCCAAGTCGATTCTACTCGCAAAACGGAAAGAAGTCGTTTCTGATCCGAAGCTCCCCTTTAACTATGAATTAGTCAAATATTATCCGAATTCTTCGATCCGCAAGATTTCCTCGTTAACGCCCGAGGAAAAAAAACTCGCCGAGAACCCTGCAACTGGCGGCATCGGAAAAGACTGGATCGCCTTACCCGCCCGAAGTGCAACGGGCACCGACACCGGCGGCGCCGTCGATACCCCGGCTGCTTACATTAAAATCATTGATAAAAAAACAGACGACTCTCTGGGCGTCTATCTCGTCAGTCTCGAGATGGCATTACAGGAAATCGGCGAGCAGGTCGTTGTCGATGGAACACCATACCAGCTCTACCTGCGATTCAAACGCACCTATAAACCCTATAGTGTTAAACTCATCGATGTTCGCAAAGACGACTACGCCGGCACGAGTACGGTCATGAATTATTCGTCCGATATTCATCTGGTCGATCCGACGACCAACGTCGACCGGGACATCAAAATCTGGATGAACAACCCACTCCGTTACAGCGGCGAAACATTTTATCAAAGCGGCTACCACGCCGACCCGCGTACCGGCAAAGAATTGACGACCCTGTCGGTTGTCACGAACATGGGCTGGATGATCCCTTACGTCTCCTGCATGATTGTCGCCGTCGGCATGTTGTACCATTTCATGATTACCCTGCTCCGATTTCTGGGACGGCGTGAAAAACAGAGAATTGAGCCATCCGCGGTTTCTGAGTTCTTACCACCCGATGATGCAAAACACGAGGACATTAAAGACAAGCAACACTTTATGAAAAGTCTGAATACCTATCTGATACCTGCGCTGATTCTGGTCATCTTTGGCGGCTATCTGATGAGTAAAGCCCGCATCCCCAAAACACCGTCGAATCAAATGAGCCTGTATCAATTCGGTGAACTTCCGATTCTGTACCAGGGACGCGCCAAGCCCATTGATACTCTGGCCCGTAACAGCCTGCGAATCATCTCGGGTCGGCAAGACTTCACGGATCCAGATGGAAACAAACAACCTGCGATCAAATGGCTACTGGATACGATTGCCAAACCGCAAGAAGCTTATTCATACAATGTGTTTCGGATTGAAAATCCCGATCTGCTCCATACACTCGGACTCAAAAAACGACCGGGCTTCCGCTACTCCCTGGAAGACTTTATCGAAAAGCTTCCGGAGCTCACGAAACAGGCAGAACTGGCACGCCAGGCGGGTCAGGGAAAAGCCAGCTTGTATCAATCACGGGTCCTGGATCTGGAAAAGAAAATCGGCATCGTCGATTTACTGATCCAGTCATTCACTCCTCCCAATATTCGCGCGGAATCGGCACGCGAAGATTTAATTGAAGCCATCCGCCGTCATGGCATGCTCGACCGCCGCAACCCTCCCCGCGTCATTCCGCCGGGAGGTGCAGCCGAAGAAGAAGCCGAATGGCAAACCTATTCCTATGCCTGGACCCGCGATCTGGTCAAAGCCAGTTTTTCCAAGGACAAAGAAAACGAAGCCACCCAGGCCTGGACTAAAATTCTGGTCGCCTATTCGCAAGGCAATACCGAAGAGTTCAATAAAGAAGTCCGCAACTATCAAACCTGGTTGAAAAAACATCAGGCCGATCTGACAGATGTGAGTCTATCCAAAATTGATTACGAAGCATTCTTCAATCACTTTGAGCCGTTTTACTATTGCTCGGTCCTCTACCTGATTGCCTTCGTTCTCGTCTGTATTTCATTCCTGATCGGAGAGAAAACGTTAGGGAGCGCCTCCTTCTGGCTGATCGTCCTGACATTTGTCGTACATACGTTTGCTCTGATTTCCCGGATCTATATCTCGGGACGCCCTCCGGTCACCAACCTTTACTCCTCTGCTGTCTTTATTGGCTGGGGCGCCGTACTGGCGGGAATCGTCATCGAGCGCATGAATCGTCTGGGCATCGGAAACCTGCTCGCTTCGGTTTCCGGTTTTGCAACCTTGCTCATCGCACACATGCTGGCCGGTGACGGTGATACGATGGCCGTGCTGCAGGCAGTTCTCGATACCCAGTTCTGGCTCGCCACGCACGTGGTCTGTATTACCCTCGGTTACGCCGCCACCTTTGTCGCCGGACTGCTCGGTCTGTTTTATATTCTGTGGGGTACGTGTACCCCGCGGATGACCGCGAATGCCGGCAAAGAAATCATTCGCATGCTCTACGGCGTACTCTGCTTTGCCATTTTCCTCAGCTTTTTTGGAACTGTACTCGGCGGTCTCTGGGCCGACGATTCCTGGGGCCGTTTCTGGGGTTGGGACCCGAAAGAAAATGGGGCGCTGATTATCGTACTCTGGAACGCACTGGTTCTGCACGCTCGCTGGGGAGGCATGATTAAAGATCGAGGACTGGCGATCCTGGCGATCGGCGGTAACATCGTCACCAGTTGGTCCTGGTTTGGGGTGAATGAACTCGGCGTAGGTCTGCACTCCTATGGATTCACGGAAGGGGTCCTGATGGCGCTCGGCCTGTTTATGCTTTCACAGTTGGCCGTGATGGCGGTCGCCTTGATACCGCAAGACCGCTGGTGGAGTTTCAAAAACCGCGACGCTTAATCAATTAGGGAAAATAGAAAAATAATACTCAGGGCACCGCCTGTCGAAGTGCGGTCAGCCCTGAGGAGCCTCCTCGGTAACCTCAACCTATTTCCTGCAATCGGAACTGAACAGACGAGTAATCAAAGTTACCGTCCCTTACCGTAAGAACTGCTTTAGCCCTACATTCCGTTCTGACGAAAGATCTTATAACTTTACGTCTACATCGGAATGGAGTCCATGAATCGCGTATACCTTGCTTTACTGCTTGCCTTTTGCGTGCCCGGTACGCTCCTCGCCCAGCCTGTTGACCCAGCCTATGAAGAGCCTGGTTTTGAAAATGAAAACTATGGCGGCGATGTCTCAGAACTGTTTGGAGATTCTGCCTGGTTCGGTCGCTATCGACCTCATTTCGGTTACCGCTACGAAGCGGGGGATACAATCGGCCGCGTCGGCGGGCTGTCTTCATTTGATGCCTTCTTCCCACTGTTGGAAGGGGAAGACAGCGACTGGCTGACCTTCATCGATGCCCGGTTATTACTGGGAGACGACAACCATAATCTGGGTTCGAATCTTGGTGTCGGTGCCCGCCAGTTTATTCCCGAAATTCAGCGTACCATCGGGGCCTACATTTACTACGACACCCGCGATGCAGGATATGCGACCTTCGATCAGGTCTCCGGGGGGATTGAAACCCTGGGGGATATCTGGGACGCGCGGCTCAACTGGTATGTCCCCACTGGTCAGACGAGAAACGAGTATGCCACCACTCATACCAGCGGCGGGAATAGCTACCAGTTTATCGGCCACTATCTGGTTGGTGGTACGTTTACCCGTTACTATCAGGCCGCGATGAAAGGCCTCGATATGGAAGCGGGCGCCAAATTCTACACCAACGATTTTATGGACCTCCGCGCGTATGCAGGCTGGTATCATTTTCAGGCCAAAGGCAGTAAACAGGCCTGGGGCTGGAAAAGCCGCATTGAAAGCCGGATCTCCGATGTCGTATCACTGAATCTCAGTGTCCAGAATGACCGCGTGTTCGACACCACCGTCAACTTTGCCGTCGGTATCCAGTGGCCCAGTATTACCGGTTTGCGAGGAGGTCCTCGTGCAGACCTCAAAGCCTGGGATCGGCTCGGTGAAAGCCCCGAACGGCTCCGCACCATTGTCGTCGACAATCAGGAAATCCAGGATCCGAATGGTGGTCCCGTCATCGATCCAACCACGGGATTACCGTATTACTTCATGCATGTTGCCACCGGAGGCAACAGTGACGGTTCTTACGAAGACCCGTATGCCACTCTCGCCGCCGCCTTTGCTGATCCGCGCACACAAGCAGGTGATGTCATCGTCTATGATCACCGCAATGCCATGGAAACGGGTAACTTCACCCTGGCAAACAATACGCAGGTGCTTTCAGAAGGACCGGCTCAATTCATCAATACGCAGTTCGGATCGCTTTTACTGCCTGACTCGAATTCAGGTGTGAACCCACAGATCACAGGTAGCTTCACACTGAATAATGGTAGCGTGCTTTCCGGCTTTGATATTACGACCACGACCGGAAGTTCGATCATTGCCAATGGCGTCGGCAATATCCGCGTGGCGAACAATACCATCAATAATACGACTGCGGGTATCTCTGCTGGCATCGATCTGTTAAACGTCACCGGTTCTGTCACATTTGACGAAACGACGATTTCGAGAACAAACGGAGCCGGCCTGTTGATTGTCGGAGGTGATGCTGACATCGCTTTTACCAACAGTCCAATCACGACCAATTCCGCCACGTATGGAGCCCGGATTCAGAATGCCGGTGGTTCAGTCCATCTCGGCCAGATGAATGGTACCGGAAACACGTTTGACGTCTTTGCTACGAATAACACGGCTGCAATCACTATCGATGAACTCAACAGCACCGGCGCAACCAGTCTGCCTTTCACGGCCCAGGGCAACACAGGCAGCTTTACCATCAACGGTGGTACTATCGCGAACAGCGCCAGCAGCGGCGGACAGATCGACAATTCGCAAAACGTAACCGTTCGCAATGTCACGTTTAATTCGCCGGGAGGTCACGGGTTGAGAATTTCAAACTCGTCCAACTTCACGATCTCGAATAACACGATCAACAACGCGGACTTTGATGGAATCTCTGTCTTAAGCAGTTCCGGCAACATTACCATCAGCGACAACAAAATTCACAGCATCCTGACCGCCTTTGACAATGCCATCAACGTCACAACCAATGCCGACACCACACTCAATATCGACAACAACATCATCGACAGTCTTCTCACCATCGGCGGAAATGGGATCGATGTCACAACCAGCGCAGGCAATGCTACGGTCAATATCCGCGATAACCAGATCACCAGTATCGCCAATGGTTTCGGCGCTGCGATTAATTATACCGGAAATACGACTGGCGTGATGAACACGACCATCTCCGGCAACACAATCCAAAATACGCTGGGCGGCTTCAATAACGGTATCAGCGTCAGATACCATAACGGCTCTGCCACAACCACCATCACACAGAACACGATCGATTCCGACGATCTCGTCAACCTCTTCGGTAACGGCATCTTTCTGCGACTGAATACACTGGGGGCCACGACCTCTTACATTACGCAGAACATCATCTCGGATGATACCAACGCGGCCCTGTTCAGCGACGGGATCAATCTGGAAATTGATCGCGGCACCAGTCATAACGCCTTTATCAACAATAACCAGGTCGCTCAGAATGGAGGCATCTTAGACGATGGCATTGAAGTCCTGATGGCCTTTGGTCTCGGTGCGGTCGCCAACGTGCAGGTCCATGATAACACCCTCAACGGCAGCGCCGGAATCGGGGGTCGTGGGCTCGATGTTGCTGTCTTCTCACCGGATCAGATCTTCATGGATGTCATGAACAACAACACCGACACCGCACTCGACTTCTTTGCCGGTGTCGGCGGAACCATCAACATCGACGATCTGCCCAACCTCTCTGTTAACAACAACGGTGCCACCATTAATCTGCTTGGACCGGGAACCATTCAAAATAATCCGTAATCCACTTTCGAATTGGTCATCGCCAAAGATTCAAGATCAAACTGCGCTGTCAAAAGTGGACCGGGAAGAAACCGGGGCAAACGCTGCCTGACAAAATACTGAAAGCAATATCAGCCACACGGCATGGATACCCATCTCGGTAAAGCTGACTTTCCTGAGATTCACCGTCAACTCGATGAAATAAAGACGACCTAAGGCTTCACGTCCACTTCGGGGCGATGCCGCTCGATTTGGGATTTGAAATCGCCCAGGCTTTGCCAATAGAAGGGTTGATTCAAGTCGACTTCGGTAATGGCAACGGTGCCCCAGTCTTTGGCCTGCGCCAATGGCTTGCCATCCTGACCAAAAATGGCAGAGATCATCCAGTTCGCAGACGTGTCTGTATAAGTGCTGCTGATAACATAAACATGGTTCTCACAGGCACGCGCCGCACCCAGCATCGGGTTACATCCCCAGACCGGCCAGGCAATCACTTCGGCCCCGTTTTTACTCAGTTCCCGGGCGACTTCCGGAAAGAAGCCGTCGTAGCAGATCATCATGCCGACTTTTCCGAAACGGGTATCAAACACTGGATACTCGCTCCCCGGCGTCACCCCCCCTTCAATCTCACCCCGCGGCAGTGTCACTTTGCGATACTTGCCGACAATGTCTCCGTCTGGTCCGATCAACACCGCCACATTATAAATCAGATGCTTAGCCCGTTCGTAAAGTCCAACCACAATGTAAAGGTTATGTTTTTTGGCCAGTTGACCAAAGTACTTTGTGGAAGGTCCGGGAATCGGCTCAGCAGACTCAGCATAAGAGAGTCCGGTTCCGTAGACCGTGATGGACTCGGGCAGAACCACCAGGTCAGCTTTCTGCTCGGCTGCCTGCTCAATCAACTTCGCAAACTGGGCCGGCTTGTCGCTCGGCTTTTTCCCTTCCCGGGGTCGATGATGAATCGTCGCCAGTCTCACAATCCGCGGCTTGATGTCGTCGGTCTGCTTGAAGCTGATATTGCTCCACTGGATTTGTGAATGCGGCGGCCCCCAGCGAAAATGTAATTCAATCTGAACCTGTGCCGCCTCTGAAGGAGCGCGGTAGACGCCCGCGACCTTCGTCCAGTCAGATTTGGTTTCCTGATCGCCGGGAAATTCCGGTTCTGCCCGCGGTCGTTCACCGGGTCGATAAGAGGCGAACGAGGGTTTATCGCGCGTCACACGTTTTCCGTTTTGGTCAAGCCAGATCAATCGGGCTGCCCCGGCCCGGCGAACCAGATCAATGCCCTCAGTTTTGCGTAGCGCGGTGAACTCGTAAGTCTTCCCTCCTTCGACGGGGAACGTCTTTTGAATGTGTCCCATCAAGCCTTCTCGCCCATCTGCCTGAATGAGAAAGGCGCCCTGTTGATTCGGCCCCGCGTCGGCATTCCAGGATATTTTTGGCCGCAGTTCTTCACGAGGCGTCATCGCCTGCCATCCATCGTGTAATCCGGGATCACCTGCGTGACTCAGTTGAGAGGAAAGCAGTATCGCAAGAAAATATAAAATGCCAGTTGCATTTTTCATGAGGAGGTCTCCGGGAACCGATACGAGTTTCTGAAGCGGTTATCAACTAACGGAACAATAACCGGCAAGCAATTATTGTAACATCGCAGGCATGACAAGGCATCTGAAAACTCAATTTTGGTACAGATTCGTCAGAAGCACGCAAACGCCATCAACGGCAGATCTGCAGAGAGGGCCAGGCAAAAAACCAAGCGTTAACAAACAGCCGCCATATCTCCATCGCGCGATTAAGCAGGCGATGATGGACCTCTGCTTAAACAATCTCAATCAAGTCTTCTGGCTGTTCTGTAGACTTCTCTTTGAGTTCGATAAAGATTTTCAAAGCGTATTTCGCCAAAGTTCGCTTCTCGCTCACTGAAGTTAACTCGTGCAGCGACTTCATGCACTTCTTCAGTTTATAGAAATCGAACTCCGTTGAATCATCCAGATTATAGAGGCCCATCTTCCAATTCGGAAAAAGGCGTTCCTGAATTGGATAGGAGATGATGCGGTTGACGCGACAGTGCCGCTTGTCTTTTTGAATCCGGGCAAACACGGCCTCTACATCATTGTAGCCCCCCTCCAGAACCTGGCAAAAATGCCCGCGATCATAGACCAGAATCCCGGTGATCCCCTGCTGGGGATTGTTCCGACAGGCCGACTTCAAAATCTGTTTCAACCCAACCTCTGACATCGGAGCAATACTCTTACTGACATAGATAAGTTGATAAAGCTTCATATTGTCTGGACCAGCGAAACCAATGCGATAGAAGGACAGGAACCTGTAAAACCCAATTCATCTATCATTGCTTATCGGTTTAATGGGGAGGGAAATACATTAATATCCGGGGAGATTAAATACATTTGGAGCAAATTATCGTCTTCTTAACTGGCCAGAAACTCCCTATCAAATCACCTGTCTATCAATGAAACCCCCATGTTTCAGAGCATTGGTTATATTTAAACAACCTATTCCGGAAAAATGGCCTTTTGAATCGAATGCATCTGCGCAGTCATAGCCTCAGCGCAAACTCCAGCTGCCTGCATCCACGAATTAAATATCGTAGTACATGGCGAATTCATAAGGATGGGGGCGCTCGCGCAAGGCGGCGACTTCCTGACTGGTCTTGTACCAGATCCAGGTATCGATCACATCTTCGGTAAACACATCGCCGACCAGCAGAAACTTATGATCGTCTCGCAATGCCTGCAACGCATCCTCTAACGAGCCCGGCACGGCAGGCAATTCAGCCAGTTCATCCGGCTTCAGATCATAGATGTCTTTTTCCAGAGGATGACCGGGATCGATTTTATTTTGAATCCCATCCAGCATCGCCATCAATACAGCCGACATGGCCAGATAAGGATTCGAAGAAGAATCAGGGCAACGGAATTCAAACCGTTTATTTTCGGGATGCGGACTGTGAACGGGAATCCGAATCGCCGCTGAACGATTTCGATAGCTGTAAGTCAGATTGATCGGCGCTTCATAGCCGGCAATCAAACGTTTATAACTGTTCGTTGTGGGGCAGCAAAAAGCAAACAATGCAGCGGCATGTTTAAGAATTCCGCCCATGGCATACATGCCCATTTCACTGAGTCCGCCATACCGGGAGCCGGCGAACAGAGGTTTGTCATCTTTCCAGAGAGACATGTGTAAATGCAAGCCAGAGCCGTTATCATTCCAGAGAGGCTTGGGCATGAATGTCGCTGTTTTACCATGCTTGGCGGCGACGTTCTTGACAATGTACTTGTAACGTAACAGGTTGTCAGCCGTCTTTAACAGCGGCGCATATTTCATGTCGATTTCACACTGCCCCCCCGTCGCCACTTCGTGGTGCTGGGCTTCGACATCGACGCCACAATCCATCAATGCCAGCATCATTTCGGTCCGTACATCCTGTAACGTATCTGCTGGTGGAACAGGAAAATAACCTTCCTTGTAACGAATTTTATATCCCGCATTCGGGCCGCTGCCTGGCTTCCCCCGATTCCACTGCCCTTCAATACTGTCCACATGATAGTAACATTCGTGCTCGTTCTGATCGAAACGAACGTCATCAAAAATAAAGAACTCCGCCTCTGGTCCAAAATTGGCGACATCAGCGATTTTTGTGGACCGCATATAGCTTTCTGCTTTTCGGGCAACATTGCGCGGATCTTTGGCATAGTCCTCCCGCGTAATGGGGTCCTGAATGTTACAGGTCATCACCAGAGTATTCGACATAAAGGGGTCGACAAATGCTGTCTCTGGCTGGGGTACGACCAGCATATCACTTTCGTTAATTGCCTTCCAGCCGCGCATTGAAGAGCCATCGAAACCGAAACCATCTTCGAAACTCTTCTCTACCAATATCTTAGCAGGAATTGTGAAATGTTTTTGCGTACCGGGAAAATCCATAAACCGTAGGTCGATGGCTTGGATTTCACGTTCACGACAGAGGGCGAGCACTTCCCGAGGGGTCATCTTATTTTCCTGATTTGAGGATGTCATTCATCGAAGATTCTATCTGAATACAGAATATCTTAATAATGCAAAACATATACCATTCCAGAAAATTGCTTAAAAACCAGGCATTATTATCCATGCGTCCAGATGTCGTAAATAAAAGAAGAAAGACACAAGAAGGTGAATGTCACCTGGAATAGTTAAATAAAATAACTCATCATGAAGGTTGTTTATATTTGCTTTTTACGCGCATTTTATGATAGCGTGTTAGGTAGAGACAGTTCAGCAGTCATCTCTAATGCTAATTCAACTAAGCAATATTCTTACAATTTCTCCACTACATAAAGCGAAGTTTAAGTTTCCTGAAAGGTGTTCTAATCCAAAATCAGGCGATATATAATATATAATTCTTTAGGAGAAGGTTCATGAAATCATTCCAGCGCTCGGTACGAAAAAGCGGTTTTACTCTGATTGAGTTACTCGTAGTGATCGCGATCATCGCGATCTTGATTGCTCTACTTCTACCCGCCGTTCAACAGGCACGCGAAGCGGCTCGACGATCGAATTGTAAGAATAACCTCAAGCAAATCGGTCTCGCACATCACAACTATCACGATAACTTTAAGTGCTTTCCTCTTGGTGCAAGACGAGATCAGCCGGGCGGCTGGGGGCCATCCTGGTGGGTTGGCATTTTGCCTTACATGGACCAGGCACCACTCTATAACAAATTAAATCTGGAAGTGAACCACTCCGGATATGTTGGCAATGGAGCCGTTGCAAACCGCGTTACAGTTCCTCTGATGGTCTGTCCTTCCAGTCCCATGACAACGTTCACACACAGCACAGGCGGCGGCTGGACACTCCGTCCACATTATGTGGGAATTTCAGGCGCTACAAACGGTAACGGATTCACCAATGCATCGATTCACAACGAATACGCTTATACCGGATGTTGCACTTCCGTGACGGCAGGGGGCATTAAAGCACGCGGCGGGGTCTTGCTCCAAAATAAATGTATTTCGATCAAAGATATTATTGATGGAACCACAAACGTCATCGTGGTTAGTGAATGCTCTAATTTCTTCCGCGATGCTTCTGATAACCCAGTGCAGGTCAACAGTAACCATGGCTGGATGATGGGTACAGCCGATGGCGGTGAGACCGGACAAAACCGAACCTTCAATCTGACAACAATTCGTTATCCCCCCAACACCCTTGATAACAGTCTGCCAGGGACCGGAAATAACGATGGCCCCAACAACGGCATCTATTCTCCGCATGTCGGCGGCGTGCATGCATTGCTGGGTGATGGCTCTGTCCGATTCCTCAGTGAAAATATCGATATGCAGACGTTACGACGTTTAGCAACGCGTGACGACGGACAGCCACTCGGCGAATTCTAATCTTGAGCTTGCAGGCGGGCAGTCGATGTCCGCCTGCAATTTTTTCATGCGTAATGATTCACTTCTTTGATTTCTCATTCAAACCGCAATGGTCTACATACACCGAAAAGATAAGGGAAGAAATGCACAATTTATTCATGATGAATCAACCAAAACAGGTTTTCATGAGTGGCCTGATCGTAGCAGTCATTTGTCTTGTTGGCTGTGGTGGTGGAAGCAATCTACCCAAGGGAGAAACGGGAACGGTAACCGGAAAAGTCACGTTCAATGGAAAACCTGTCCCTGAAGGCACATCCATTGTCTTCCTGCACAAAGACAAAGGAATCACTGCCTCAAGTGCAATCGCCGCTGATGGATCATACGCACTTCGGATGCGCCGTGAGCCTGCAGTTCTGACTGGCAAATATCAAATTGGCATTACGCCGCCGACTGTTGAATTGACACCAGAAGAGGCACAAGCAGTCAATGAAGGCAAAGAGCTTCCCGAAAAAGAATGGCCCGAAATTCCCAAAAAATACCGGAATCCTGAATCGAGCGGTGTGCTCTTCACAGTCAATGCAGGCGAAAACACGTTCGACCTGGATATGAAATAAACTCCCCCTGTTCCAACCTCAATCACCAGGAAGGGATTCGGCAGAAGAAGATAAACCATCCCTGCTACTTACGTAGCAACTCGCTTAAACGAAGTGAGGCGGCTCATTTATCTCATCTCGATCCCATTCCTGGTAATTGAACTGAAGCAACTCCTGCTCTTTCTCACAAATCATCTAAATAGTCTTTACAGCTTTCCTCTCTTTCGAATAATTTTCGAAATCCGATTCTCGCTGCAGACTTCATGCGCTCATGGCCCGGATCACCTGTCGAGTCCACCAACTGTTGTAAGCCTGACCGCGACTCATTCTTCTATCAAGATGCGCCTGACAGCTTTCTGCCCCCTGTCATAACCGGGAGGTTTCAGACTGGTCGCACCCAGAACTTGCTCACTTGGTATTGATCTCTTGAATGAACAGACAAATGATGAAAGTCAACTGAGCACAGAGAAAAATAATGAATTCCCCAAACTCTTTATTTATCAACTAAATTTGATAGCGGAACAATTCAAACCACTGTAGACTTGAATAAAACATCAATAAATGCACATAATTAAATATTCTGATCTAAAGGAGTTTTTGCTCCGTATCCGAAGATAAATCCTTTCATTTTCTAATTCAGATTGCTTGCCTATCAGCAGACTGTTTGTCATTTCAATGATGAGCTTTCGTCGCTTTTTGTCCTTAATTTAATTTTCATGACCGAGGAGAGAAACGTGCCAATGAGTCAATTTTCGAGACGCGCTTTTACGTTAATTGAACTACTTGTGGTGATCGCCATCATCGCAATATTAATCGCCCTGCTCCTACCCGCAGTACAACAGGCCCGTGAGGCAGCCCGCCGAAGTACCTGTAAAAACAACATGAAACAGATCGGGCTGGCCCTCCACAATTACCATGAAACTCACAAAATGTTCCCGATGAGCTACAAGCACACGCTGGATGGCGGCTATAACAACACACAACGTGGCATGAGCTGGATTTGCTACATCTTACCCTTTATCGATCAGGCAAACCTCTATAACCAGATTAACCAGGGACAACGTCTATCTGACCCTGCCAATACCACAGTTTCCAGAAACATCCTCACAGTCATGCTCTGCCCGTCTGATCCTGGTACGGATAGCGGTATCTTAGGAGGCCGTGCAAATGTGGGGGATGAAAGAGCGGTCACCAGTTACAAACTGGTCTCAGGAAATAACTGGGCCTGGGGATCATTTATCCATTCAGATTCGAAAGGCCGTAACGCTGGTAATACCAATGGCCTTGACTGGGGAAATGGCTTTATGTGCCGCAATGGTTCAAGCAAAGTCAACGTGACCAGGATTCGTGATGTGACCGATGGACTGAGTACGACGTTCGCTGCAGGAGAAGCACTTCCCAGAGAGTGTACGCACAACTGGTGGTGGTGGTTCAATGGTTCAACTGCCAACTGTGCGGTCCCTCTGAATCACTATATTAACAACACCTATTCTGCCGGAGACTGGCCACAAAATTATTCGTTCGCCAGTCAGCACGAAGGGGGAGCCCACTTCTTAATGGGTGACGGAGCCGTTCGCTTCGTGAGTGAAAATATCGACTTGGGAACCTATCGTGCCCTAGCTTCTATCCAAGGTGGGGAAACGATTGGCGAATTTTAGTCTCATCACAGATTACGATTTGATATGATTTTTAATTCGATGCAGCCTGTTTGGTTCAATTGAAGCAGGCTGCATTTTTCATAAGGGTCTGACATGCGAAATTATAGTTTGTTACTGCTACCTCTGATCACGGTACTCATTTCCGGTTGTGGAGGGGGGCCTGACGACGCTCCCCAGACGGTTGTAGTGACCGGAACCGTGACAATGAAAGGCAATCCTGTCTCTGACGCCAACGTCGTGTTCATTCCGAAATCAGGTCCGTCAGCGGTTGGCTCAACAGATGCTTCAGGAAAATACTCGCTCAAAACAGGGAAAGCAACAGGAGCCATCCCGGGATCGCACACCGTGACGATTACGTCAGGGGGCGAAATTCCCATGCCGGGAACGGAAGAAGCAAAAGCTGAGCAGGCAAAACCAATGATCCCTGCCAGTTATGGGGATCCCAAGAAATCGGGACTCTCTGCAGAAGTCCAGGACTCGGGAGAAAATGTCATCGACTTCAAACTGAATTAAGTCTGCTATTTTCTCATTTTCCGCTTGTATCAATCCTGACCAACGTATGTCGTTGAGTCGGGATTTTTTTATGGAATGTATTGGCTCGCATTGCGCAGTAATGACCAGACTTCAGACTGATAGGTATCCCGGCCTTCAAAACGGACTTCAGGTAACAAATCACCAAACGCATTCAGTTCCAGAATAAAACGTTGTCGAAACCCGGGGGTTAACAGTAAATCAACGCCTATCTGAAAACTCTCTGGATAAAGGCCCGCTACCTGTTCGCAGAGATTCAACGTGTCAGACCAGTTCGATTCACCCATTGATTGAATCAACTGGTTGCCGTCCCCGCGCCGGTTTCCCAAATGGAGATTGGTCAGCGGGCTGCGACTTTCTCTGACCACAAAATGCCGCGCACGACCATTGATCACCACCACGCGCAAATCAAACGTAGTCCCCCGTTTCAGTGAAGCCTTCGGCAACCATTTCTCAACATGCACACGCTCTCGGCAGAGTAAATCAATCAACACCTGGATTTCATCCAGATCAGTATACCGGCGAAGTTTTAAAGAATTATAGAGCTGATCGCCCCCCTTCTCCCGCACCAGTTCTGCCGACGTAACTACTTCTGTTCGGTTTGAATGATGAGAAAAGGCAACCACACCCGAAGCAGAAGAACCGTGAGCCAGTTTGAGAAAGACGCGCTGGCAGTTCTGCTGCTGCATCGTCTCCATCAATTCCTCAAAGGAGCTTATCGGATTGAATGATTCAGCGACAGGATATCCTGCAGCCTCACATGTTGCATGACATTCGGTTTTATCGAAAAACTCGATCAGATCCGCGGGAGAATTCATACAGAAAACATCGTCGACTGCAGCAAGCTGCTGTTTGACTTCACGCATCAAAGAACGAAATCCCAGATACCACTGCCGTGGGTGAATGATCAGCCCCCGATCAAAAAAAAGTTGTCCTACTTGCTCAACGGGTAGAAAGGGAGCCCCTTCTTCTTCGGCTTCAGCTGCTCCCCGGCACAATATTTGTTTTTCAACGTCGAAGTTCTCTCCCGGCGATTCAATTCTGAGAATCGTGCCCGGCTTCAGTACATCACCCAATTGGGAAGGGTCCTGTAGTAGCCGGCAGTAAGCAATCACCGTCGCCGGTGATTGCCCAAAATGCTGTAACGCCTCTTGAAAGAACTGAACGCGCCGGTTTTCAGGATTCCCAATCAGGACAACTTGACCGAGGGAAACGCGCGGTAATCGATCTGCCATGCGAGTATCTCAAATTCGTTTATTCCGTAACGGCACAATAACGTTCTTCAACACCATCGTACACATCCGGCTCCTGTTGATCATCGAGATCGACTTCAATCCCCAGACTCTTAAACTGCTTACACATTTCCTCACTCAGGAAGTGATAGTGCAGATCCAGCTTTTTCAGATGATTCAGCCGTTTACTGTTTAATAATGCTTGTGCTCCCTCATCACCGAGCGTCCCCAGAGAAAGATCCAAAACTTCGAGTTGATCGAGAATGGGAGAAACGGCGATCGCTTTGGCAATCTCGTCTGCAAATTCGCTGTCACGCAATCCCAGATATTTTAAGTTCGGAAACAACACTCCAGTCAGTATGGGCTCGACATCCGCAATCGAAGCATCCCCTCCATAGTTCTCTGTACCCAGCCAAAGCTCCAGATGCTCCAGTGCCGGAAATTGTGCCGCAGTCACTTCACGAACCACATCCGCTCCTAAACCTCCGGATTCAATAATCAGTTTTTTTAAATGCGGATGATCGGCACGCCCCAAGCTCAGACCATTGGCACCACGCACCCGCAGTTCCTCTAATTGCGGAAAGGCATCAAACAAAGCAGAAAGATCCGTTTGCACAATCCAGGAGATTTCACTCTCTTCATAAGTTATATCACCCAGAAAAAGATGTCTCAAACCGGAAAGTTTTTCGCTGGCAGCCACCAGTTGCTCAACACAACTTTCAGAACCACCCCCTTCAAAGGCAGAATCCCAGCAACCAATAATGAGTGCCCGGGCCTCGCCGACCTGTGGAGAGCTCAAGAACTTCTCCAGCAACGAAGAAAATTCGACGCCCTCTTCTTCTCTCTCGTACCCCAATGTCAGTCGATAAGCAATTCCTGAGGCATTTTGTACGCCTGCTTTAAGATCAAACTCTTCAACAGGCAACCCTCCAAACTCGTTCGCATGTTCGCCGATCACAATGAAATACTCCTGAATGCTGACTATGAATTGACCTTCTCCCGCATCCTTATACAATAGAACAGTGTCGTTTTGCAATCCAACGTGAATCGAGAACCTTAACAAAGTGAATGATCATGACGAAATTCAATTCCAGCCTCAAAAAGATACTCCCCCGGAAGCATGTTCCCCTGTGGCGACATGGAGATGTTTTGATCGCAGCCGTCTCAAAGATTCCACCAAAATTAAAAAAGCTCCCACACTGCATTCTGGCAGAAGGCGAACTGACCGGGCACATGCATCGCATTCAAGAGCGCGATGTGGCAGAGTTATTCGAAAGTGATCAAGACGACGGCGATCGCTACCTGGAAGTGACCGCGGAAAGTGCCACGCTCATTCATCAGGAACACGCGGCCATCGAATTACCTCAAGGCAAGTATCGCGTCTGGATTCAACGTGAATATTCTCCCGAAGCAATTCGCAGAGTCATCGATTAGCTCACGACCAAAAGCAATACAGAAAACCGAAACGGAGAATACCCGTATTCTGTTTTTATCAGCATCCATCGCTGATGACACCACATGAGACATTTCACACAAAAATGTTTCTACCGGGGGCCCTGCAATTCAAATCTTCAAAACGGACATCTGTGATATGAATTCAACCACGCTAAATAACAAAGATCAACTATCAGCAGGTATGAAATGCTACGAACTTGAAATCCCTGGTAGTGAGGTCACTCATCTCCCGGATGACATCCAAGTGGAGTATCGAATCAACCTGGATGGCTGCCGAAAACTGAAAACACTTCCCGATGGTTTGAAAACAGGAACCCTCATCCTTGCCGGCTGCACAGGACTCACACAACTTCCTGAAAATCTGGATGTCTGTTTTCTAAATATCAGCGATTGCCCTCAATTAACAGCATGGCCTCAACAAGGCAGAATCCGCTTTGGAAATCTCATCGCCCGAAATTGCACAAACCTGAAAGCGCTTCCCGACTGGTTGACTCGCATTTCACAATTGGACATCAGCGGCTGTACGTCTCTGACATCGCTTCCGGAACAATTGCAGATTTCCTCCTGGATTGACATCGCCCACACTGGGATTACCGAACTACCAGAGTCAATTGATGAATCACAACTACGCTGGCGGGGTGTTCCCATCAATCAGCGCATTGCTTTTCATCCAGAAGAAATTATGAGCGAAGAAATTCTCAGCGAACCCAACTCTGAACTTAGACGAGTCATGCTTGAACGGGTTGGCTTCGATCGCTTCTTTAAATCGGTCGAAGCAGAGGTTCTGGATACCGACCAGGACCCGGGTGGGAAACGGGAATTATTGAAAGTCCCATTAGAAGGAGACGAAGACCTTGTCTGCGTCTCTGTGAACTGTCCCTCCACAGACAGACGCTATATCATACGTGTCCCCCCCGATATGAAAACCTGTGCTCAAGCCATCGCCTGGACGGCCGGTTTTGATGACCCGGACGACTATCACCCGCTGGTTGAGACTTGAACTCTCTGGTAACCGGGGCTCTCTTTCAATAAGTCTTATCAGCACCTCTGCCAAAATGATCAATGCAAATTTGAATGCCATTCTGTTCGATCTTGATAACACGCTCATCGATCGTTCTACCGCCGTGCACGGCTACTTTTGCAGCCTTCTACAGCGTGCGGCACCACACCTCTCCCCTCGCGCTTCCCAACAGACACTTCAGGAAATCAAAGAACATGATCAGCTTGGCTATTCTGAACGCCTCGTTTTTTTTCAGTGGCTCGCCGATCACCATTTCCCGCATTGGACCTCGCAAGAACTCTGGAACGATTTTGCTGAAAACATGCCGCAATATATTCAGCCCGAACCGAATTGCCTTACACTACTCAACCAGTTACAACAACGGTATGCCCTGGCGGTCGTCACAAACGGATCTGTAAAAGTTCAACGCGCCAAGCTCAAGGCATCGCACATCGATCAACACATCGATCATATTTTCATCTCGGGAGAGACAGAATTTGAGAAACCAGACCCGCAATTATTCCAGCTGGCATTACAATCTCTTTCAGTTCCCAGCAAGCAGGCACTCTATATTGGAGATCATCCTCAGGCAGATATAGTCGGTGCCATCGATTCCGGTATGCAAGCCTGTTGGATCTCCCTGAATCGAGAATTCCCCGTTGAGTTACCGCAGCCACATTACCAGATTCCATCCGTTCATTCCCTCCGATCTTTATTACCATGATTAATGCCCGCACCTGCCTTGGAACGCACGATATCCTGTTCATCACGCTTGATTCGTTGCGCTACGATGTTGCGGTGACTGCACTCCAGAACGGCTTAACGCCTCATCTGGAAAGCCTGCTCCCGAAAACGGGTTGGGAGAAACGACACACGCCCGGGAACTTCACTTACGCCGCTCATCAGGCGTTTTTTGCAGGCTTCCTGCCCACTCCCATAGAGCCGGGGCGACATCCACGCCTGTTTGGTGTCGAGTTCCCCGGCAGTGAAACAACCACAGAGGAAACATGTCTGTTCCAGGCTCCCAATATCGTCGCCGGGTTTGCCCAACACAATTATCACACTCTCTGCATCGGCGGTGTCGGCTTTTTCAATCAGCAAAGCCCTTTAGGAAACACATTGCCAGATCTGTTTCAGGAAAGTCATTGGCATGAAACGTTTAGCGTTACCAATCGTTTTTCCACAAAACACCAGATCGACTGTATTCTGGACACGCTGCAGCAGCAATCATCCGAACAACGTCTGTTCTTGTTTCTGAACATTTCCGCCACACATCAACCGAGCTGTATTTTCACCGAGGATGCGACAGAAGATTCTACCGAAACGCAAGCCGCCGCGCTGGCTTATGCGGATTCGCAACTCCCTCCCCTGTTCGCCGCGATGCAGAAACGGGCGCCCCTGCTCTGTATTATCTGTTCCGATCATGGCACTGCCTTCGGTGAAGAGGGCTACTGGGGCCACCGCATTTCACACCCGGTTGTCTGGGAAGTCCCTTATCTTGAATGCCTCTTGCCGCAGAGAGGGGACCGGAAATGAACCAGCTTCAAAGCATGCTGCAGGACACTCCCTTTGTCTCATACAGCTATTCGTACCCACATAAATCTGCCTACCGCCCTTTTGATGCGGCACGTTCGATTCGCACGATCTGGGAAACAGAAAACCAGAATGCCCTCTCCCTGTATGTGCATCTGCCCTTTTGCGAGTACCGCTGCGGCTTTTGTAATCTGTTTACACTCTCAAACCCGCAAGGCGATCTTGCCGACCAGTATCTGCAACAACTTCAAATCCAGGCAGAGCAGATTCGCAAGCAACTTCCCCAGGCGCGCTTTTCCCAACTGGCGATCGGCGGAGGCACGCCCACCTGGCTGAATCGCCATGAACTGGATCAGTTGTTCGCGATTCTGACCAGCGAAATGCACTATCAACCCGGTGCCATCCCTGCTTGCATCGAAGCGTCACCCGCCACACTGACCTCTGAAAAAGTACAACTGTTGAAGGACTTTGGAATTGATCGATTGAGCATGGGGATTCAATCATTTTACGAACAGGAAACGCGGAATCTGGGCCGCCCGCAAAAACGGAAGGAAATCCATCAGGCACTGGATCTCATCAAAAACACGGGATTCTCGACGCTTAATCTCGATCTTATCTACGGCGCCGACGGTCAGACAGTGGATTCCTGGCTCGATTCGCTACAACAGGCCTTGGACTATCAGCCACAGGAGTTATATCTCTATCCGCTTTATGTGCGTCCTCTGACAGGTTTGGGAAGAAAGTTAAAGGACTGGGATGACCACCGGCTCACACTCTACCGCGCAGGTCGCGACTTTTTACTCAATCAAGGTTACGAACAACTTTCTTTGCGAATGTTCCGTGCCAAACATTCCAACTCACAAACTGACGTGCAGTATCAATGCCAGACTGACGGGATGCTCGGGTTGGGCTGTGGTGCCAGATCCTATACCACGGAGTTTCACTACTCGAACGAATACGCGGTCGGCCGCAGCAGTGTGGCTGCGATCATCGCCGATTTTCTGGACAAGGAACCCCAGTCGTTTGGTTTTGCCGAATATGGATTCCAGCTGGATCGAGAGGAACAACAAAGACGCTTCGTCATTCTGTCACTATTGCAGACTGACGGCTTATCGCGGCAATTTTATTCAGACCGATTCGGCGCAGACGTGTTAATTCACTTCCCGGAACTGAAGGAACTCCCCGGGCACCATCTGGCGACGATCACCGCCGATTCCATCACTTTGACATCAGCGGGCATGGAACGATCCGATACAATTGGTCCCTGGCTCTATTCTGAGAACGTTCAGCAACGCACCGAAAGTTTTCAATGTCTATGAAGCTCAGCATCCTCTATCGCGGGCCTTTATCCAGTTGCAATTACGATTGCCATTACTGCCCCTTCGCCAAAGTCCATGAAACGGCAGCCGAGTTGAAAACCGATCGACGGGCTCTCGAAAAGTTCGGCGACTGGATCTCAACCCGCAAACAGGACCGGCTCTCGATTTTCTTTACGCCGTGGGGCGAAGCGTTAACCAGACGCTGGTACCAGGAGGCCATCTGTCACTTAACAAGTCTGGACCAGATTGAAAAAGTCGTGGCACAAACAAATCTGTCTTACAATCTGGATTGGATCGAAAACGCAAACGCACAAAAGCTGGCCCTCTGGTGTACTTATCACCCCTCGCAGACGACACGCAAAAAATTCCTGTCTCAGTCACAACAGTTATCGCAACGGGGAATCTCACATAGCGTCGGAACAGTCGGACTCCCGGAAGACCTGGAAGAAATCGAGCAATTACGCCGAGAGCTCCCACCAGATATCTATTTATGGGTCAACGCCTATAAAAGTTCCGGCAAGAAATATAACGATGACACATTGAAACGATTCGAAACCATTGACCCCCTGTTTCAACTTAACACGCAATATCATTCGAGCCTGGGACGCAGTTGTCGCTGCGGGTCGAGTGTGATTTCTGTAGATGGCACCGGCACCATATTCCGCTGTCATTTTATGAAAGAGCCAATCGGAAATATTTACGAGTCTGATTTTGAATCCCATTTACAAGAAAGCCCCTGCACCAACCAGACTTGTGGCTGCCACATTGGATATGTACACATGGATGACTTGGAGCTTTACAGTGTCTTCCAGGAAGGAATACTGGAACGTATCCCCTTCCACTATCGACAAGTCTGAACCAGCTCTGCCTCCTTCTCAGGCATCAAGCAGCACTATTCTGCATTTTCAGGCGAAAAACGGCGTTTTAAACTTCAAAACTTAACGCAGGCTTCACGTCGGGGCTATTTACAAACCCCAGACGTCTCTGGCTATAATAGAGTTTAACCTTCCTGTTTCCCTCCTGTTACTTACTGGTTACAAAATACACAGAGGATCAAATGAACTGCGCTGTTTCTTCCAGCCTGTTAGCGCTGATTATACTGGCAAGTCTTGCATCTGCTTCAGCAGAAAAACCAAGCCAGGACCACATCCGCAAAATCCAGACCGCCGCGATCCAGAACAAGAAAAGCCCCGTCGCACATTGGGGCTTCGATCCTGAAAACTATACCCAGTGGTCAAACCATTCATTACGTCTGATTCCCGTCTATACCTTCGGTACCAAAGGGAAGCCGAACGGAATCGATCTGAATTCCTATACCGGTAAGAACAGCCCTTATCGCAGTGCAAAAGCTTTGGAAACCATTTACGGTTTCCTGCCTGAAAACAGTGTGAATCCCAAGGCCGACTACCTGGATCAAACCAATCTCTATGAAATCCAGCAGGCAGCCCTCAAAGCAGGAAAGAAGAATATCATCCTGTTTGTCTTCGATGGGATGGACTGGCAAACCACCAAAGCAGCCGCCCTGTATTATACCGGCAAAGACAATTACCAAGGCGGACGTGGCACCGGATTCCATTTCCAGGATTATCCCGCCGCGGGTACAACTCAGTTTGGCTTTATGGTAACGGCACCGCATAATGCGGGATCGAACGTCGACGTCAATCAGCAAAGCGTGACCAACCCCGGAGGCAAAATTCGTGGCGGCTACAACGCCCAAAAAGGTGGCCCGAACCCCTGGACTCCCGGTAACGATAAAAAATACCTGATTGGAAGTGCGAGCAACAATTACGGCGAACACGCTTATCCCGATTCCGCGAATACCGCCACATCAATGACAGCGGGAATCAAATCCTATAACAATGCCATCAATGTCGACCCTACGGGAGCCCCCGTCACGACGATTGCCCATCAGGCACAACAAAAAGGCTATTCGGTCGGCGTTGTCACCAGCGTTCCTATTACGCACGCCACACCGGCCGCCGCCTATGCTCATAACGTCAGCCGCAATGACTACCAGGACCTGGCCCGCGATCTGGTTGGGCAAACTTCGATTTCGCATCCCGAAGACCCGCTCCCAGGTCTCGACGTCGTTCTGGGTGGTGGCTTTGGCACAATTGAAAAACCATCGGGAGCAAAATCGCATGGGGAAAATTTCGTACCCGGCTGGAAATACATTTCCGAAGAAACGATGAAGAAAGCCGATGTCAAAAATGGAGGCAAATATTCGGTCGCCGTGCGGACTCCCAAGGTCAAAGGCAGCGAGGGACTGAAACAGGCCACAGAAAATGCCGTCAAGAATCATACCCGGCTGCTGGGTGTATATGGCGTCGAAAAATATGCTGCCCATCTCCCGTTCCAGACCGCCAACGGTGACTACCAACCCGCGGTCGGGTTAAAAAACAGCGCGGAAGTCTATTCCGCAGCAGATCGCCTGGAAAACCCCACACTGGCAGACATGACCGACTCCGCATTGCAAGTGCTCAGTCAAAATAAACAAGGCTTCTGGCTGCTGGTCGAAGCGGGCGACGTCGACTGGGCTAACCATGATAACAATCTCGATAACTCAATCGGAGCTGTCAAAAGTGGCGATGCCGCGTTCAAGGTGATTACGGACTGGGTCGAGAAAAACAGCAACTGGGACGAAACCGTCGTCATTCTCACCGCCGATCATGGCCACTATCTGCACCTCGATCAACCTCAGGCCTTGATCCCTCCAAAACAGGAAAAGCAATAGATCTGAGAGGCTCAGTTTGCCTGCAGTTTGCCGGCTGTGGGAGTCAGCAAGCCGGCATCCAGCATTAACTGAACCAGCTTTTGCGCCACTGGCCCCGCTACGCGGCTACCCGAGCCGCCATGTTCAATCACAACTGCAAAGGCATACTTTGGTCGCTCTGCAGGTACAAAACCCGCAAACCAGGCGTGGTCATTTTTCCCGCCACCGGTCTCCGCCGTTCCCGTCTTACCGGCAATGGTAATTTCTTTCATCCGCACCGTTTTATAACCCGTTCCCCGAGGGTGGGCGACCACATTGATCAACCCCTCGCGGACCCGCTCCAGTGTGCCAGGATGAATGCCACTCACATAACGACGAGGATGTGAAATCATCTGTCGCGTGGTCGTAGAGGATTCTGCGGAAGGCACGATACTGTGCCCCAGATGTGGCACAATCAGTTCTCCGTCATTGGCGACCACCGCCATCAAGCGGGCGATCTGTAACGGAGTCACCGTCAAACGCGACTGACCGATGGCGATCCCCAATGTATCGCCGGGATACCAGGGAGCGCTTCCTTTTTTCTTTTTTGTGGAAGGATCAGGCAGGTGCCCGCCTCGTTCGCCGGGAATGTCGATGCCCGTCGGTTTGCCAAAGCCCAGTTGACTGGCCCAATGGCAAATCATTTCCGGTCCCATTGTGCGGGCGGCCTGAAAGAAATACACATTGCAGGACTGACATAACGCCTGCGTCAGATTGATATCATTATGCCCGACACCATAATGGCGATAAATATAATCGCGGTGCCGATCAGGTCGATCCAGATAACCGCGACAGGCATAAGATTCATCCGGATCAATTTTGCCGCTTTCCAGTAGCGCGATTGAAGTTAGTGTTTTAAACGTCGACCCGGGAGGCAGCATCATCTGTGTCGCCCGCGGAAACAAGGGACGTTTGGGATCATTCAGCACAGCCTGCCACTCTTCAGGCGAGGGACTCAATAACAAGTTCAAATCGTAGCGCGGCGCAGACGCGGTCGCAACAATCGCACCGGTTCGCACATCCAATACCACCACACAACCGCCCGAGGAAACATCGAGCGCAGTCTCCGTATTCTCATCCGCAGGCTGTTGTAAATCGGATAAAGTCTGATCCAGCAACTTTTGAGTCTGCCCCTGAATCTGGGTATTCAAAGTCAGTACAACATCATCGCCCGACTTGGGTTCACGAATCACCTCGGTGCGAATAATCTCTCCCTGCCGGTTTTTGACCACCCGCTTCAACCCACGCAGCCCACGCAAATAACGGTCGTATGTTCGCTCGACTCCCATCTTCCCGATCCGATCTCCCTCCCGGTAATCGAGCGGATCTCCTTCCGGGAACCGTTGCTTACGAGCAGCCAGCATCTTTTCATCAATGCGATGACGAATGCCGATTTCATGCGGCGCGATCGTCTTCTGCGGATACTCACGTAACGTCGCAATTTGAATATTAATTCCCGGGAACCGCTCCGGATGTGCCGAAATGGCCAACGCAATTTCGCGTGGGATGCCTGATGTAATCGTGTGATAATCAAGTTCCTCGCGCACCACAATCCGGTCGCGTTGCGGACGACGAGGAGGCCGCGTCAGTGTCTCTTTCAAAAGGTTCCAGAACTCTGTCAGATGATCTTGTGCATCGACCGTTTCAGGTTCCCTAGACGTGCTCACAGATTGCGATGCCGTCTGTTTGCTCAACGCACGCTGATTTACACTTTCAATGATCGTTTCCACCCGTTGTTGAATCTGCTGGCGAGACTCTGCTAACTCATCCGAGGTCGAATGCATCACCAGTGCTAACTCATCCCACAATTGCTGACGGCGTGCTAACACCTGTTCTTTGGCGGCTTCGACCTGATCTTGTTTGCGACGATCAACCGGTTCCAGAAGCATCAAAGCCTGCTGTTTTAGCCAGCGTTTGTTCGGCGGTTCCTCGAGCCAGCGATAATGCGCCTGCAGATCGAAGCGTTCGACATCCATCGCCAACACGCGGCCATCAAGGGACACGATCCGCCCGTCGCGACTGGGAATCGTTTCAAACGATTCGGTCGTCCGACCAAACTGAGAATAAAAATGCTCTGCATTCATCATCTGGATAAACAGCAGACGCCCACTCACCGCCAACAACGGCGCAATCAGGATTAATCCCAGCAGAAAGACCCGCACGCCGGGCAGACGATCCACCTGAAACGACTGCCCTCTCGCATCGTTTTCTGAACTCAGATGATCATTGCCGGGCCGATTTCGCATGGGAATAAAAGGTTACTCTGAAGGAGATCTGGAAGGGAAACACAATCAGTGGGAGTAGCGACTTTCATAGCCGGTTCCCTGATGCAGATTCTGCTCAAAATCAAGGGGCACCAACCTCAGAACGAGTTTGAACGAGATGAGAAGAGCAAGTCCCGCCACCGCAGTATAGAGCGCATTTCCGACTGTCTGCTGTGCCAACAAAGTCAGATCGGGTAAGGCCTGCGTTTCCAGTCGATTTAGGATTTGAAACAGACTGTCAAAGATAAATGCGAATGCCGCCATCAGGACAAAGCGACTGATCAGTGAACGGATCTGAAAATGAATCTGGATGCGGTACGCCAGCCAGATCAGCCCCGTCAGTAATACAATGCCCGTGCCCGGAATCGCTGCATCGAAAGTCTCACAGATGAGCCCTGTCACGATCGCCCACAGAAAAACCCGCGGATCACGGTACCAGAACAAAGCAAAGCACAATACCAGCAGCAGCAAGTTGGGATGACTCCCCGCAACGTCCCCATTGGGCACAAAGCTGATCTGAGCGATCAGCATAAGATAACCGAAGATCAATAAACTGAATAATTTCACGAGTTCGTTCCTTCCTCAGTTCGTCAGCATCCGCCGCGGATTGATAATCTGCCGGAGTACACTCACCTGTTTGACATCCGAAAGTGTGACCGCCGGCTCAACAATGATTTTCCAGTAAGGAGCGCCTCGGGGAAGTTCGGCTTCGATCACGCGACCGTAATACATCGGTTGCCCCAAAGTCGATTGCATATTCAGCGGCAGTTCCCGATCGACTTCGCCCGTATACACTTCCTGTCCCACCTGAATCGATTCGGTCGGTGGAATCTGCATTAACTGGCATCTTCCTTCCCCCAGTCCCACCAGAATTCCATCGGTGCCCCATTGCAATCCCTGGTCCGTCTTGCGGGCAATCCGCGCCGATCCGCGATACTTCACCGACGTGATCGGTATCAGACTGCTCGTCCAGCGTCCGACTTCGCTGATTTTTCCAATCACCGCCTTCCCGGCATATAGTGAATAGCCGGCTTTCACTCCTTGTTCGGCGCCCTGATCAATCAACGGCAAATCGGACTGCAGCACGAACGAAGATTCATGCACTCCCTGCGCCTGCCCCTGATTCAGTAGTTGCCCTTCTCTTAACAGGGCAATTGATGACTCACCCAAAATATGAGCAGAGATCAAATCCGGCACCAGCAGACGTTCGCTCACCTGTGTCTGGTAGTCGGGAGCCCCCGTTTGCTTCAGCTGCTGCAGTTCTTCGGATAACTGCAGAGTCTGTAACTCAAGCCGCCGATTTTCCTGCTCTGCTTTCGACAATTTCGATTCGAGTTGTTGAGCGAGCGACGTGTCCTCTGTTACTTTGGTGGCCGGTAACTCCCAGTCTTTGATCTGCTGAACCAGTACCAGCCCCGGTTTCGCAGCATCACGTACCAGACTGTAGACGCGGCTCGAATAGGCAGACGGCACCGCATACAGGCCGATACCGGTCAGCATCGCTAGTAATACCAGCTTGATCTCCGATGAGCGCATCTCACGTTTCATAAACTGCGGCCCGTCCCTTTAAAAATCGCCTTCACCATTGTCGAAAGCGTGTCGCCATTGACTCAAGTGTTCCAGGCAAATCGCAGTTCCCCGCGCCACAGTCCGCAGCGGATCTTCATCCACACGCACTGGAATTCCCAATTGCTCGGTCATGTAATAATCAAGCCCCCGCAGCAAAGCACCGCCGCCCGTGAGCACCATTCCGTTATCCGCCAGATCTGCCACCAGTTCCGGCTTACATTGTTCGATGGTCTGCTTACAGCAATTCAAGATCGCTTCCAAAGGTCCATGCAACGCATCGCGAAGTTCTTCGCTGGTCACGATGGCTTTCCGGGGAATACTGCTGATGATATCCAAGCCTTTGACTTCGCCCGTCAATTCCTGTTCCAGCGGATACGCACTCCCCAGTTCCAGTTTGAGTTCTTCTGCCGTCTGCACGCCCATCCGCAATGAGAAATGCTGTTTCATATATTCCACAATGGCTTCATCGCATTTATCGCCGCCAATCCGAACCGAATTGCTGACAACGGTATCGCCCAGACTCATGATGGCGACTTCACTGGTCCCGCCACCAATGTCGCAGACCATACTTGCCATCGGTTCGGAAATCGGTAAACCGGCGCCAATCCCCGCCGCCTTCGACTCTTCAATCAGGTACACACGGCCCGCACCGGCGCGTTCCGCACTATTGAACACAGCCCGTTTTTCAACCGGCGTAATACTGCCCGGCACGGCAATCACGACCCGTGGTCTCAGCCCGCGAGAATGATGGCGGGCTTTGTGAATAAAATAACGCAGCATCGACTCGCAGAGTTCAAAGTCGGTGATCACACCCTCTTTCAGAGGACGGACAGCGATGATGCTGTCGGGCGTGCGGCCCAGCATCTGCTTAGCCAGTTTGCCGACTGCGGTTCCTTTTCCCAGAATCTTGCGGCTACCCTTATGCAGGGCCACCACCGAGGGTTCATCCAGCGCAATCCCCTCGCCCTGGATCGCGACGATGGTATTCGCCGTTCCCAGATCGATCGCCAAGTCAGGACAGAGCCATTGACGTAAACGGTGCAGCATCCTTGCACTACCGCTTCTTAAGGAAAAGAGTAAACTGCGGAAACAGAAACCAGCGGCAATCTCAGACACCGACCGCTGAGAAGCCTGCTATTCACAAAACATCCTGTTAAGATTGGGAAAATGTATTCGAGATGGTGAGTTTCTGCAAGATGCAGTTTTGAAACCGCCCCCCATCAGATAAAACAGGAAGATTTGGTAACCCTGGTTAGTCTTGCCAGATTTGGATTCCCCCCATTCGATGCTATAATTGAGAAAAATCCATTAAAAGAGAGTGAACCGCCCCCCTATGTATGATTCGGACGATGAAGAAGAAATTGAAAACACCACTGCGCAAGAACAACAATTCTTCATCCTGGGCGGTTCCCTGTTTTCGATTGCCTTTATCGTCATTGCCTTTGGCGTCGGCTGGGTCCTGGGAGTCAGTCCGCTACAAAATCTGAACTGGAGCTGGCCCGATCTCGGCATCGGAGTCGCTGCAGCGATGCCCATGTTCCTGTTTTTTCTGTTTGCCGTCCGCACGCGCATTCCAGCATTTCAAAAGATCAAACAGTTCCTGCTGGATGAGCTCGGCCCGCGAATTGAACATGGCTCGATTCTGGAACTGTTCATTCTCTGCATTTTTATCGGCCTGGGAGAAGAGATGCTGTTTCGGGGTGTTCTACAGTCATGGGCAACTCAATACGGCGTCGTTTTTGCCATCGTCTTCACAAGCATGCTATTTGGAATTGTCCACTCCATCACCCGTCTGTACGTGATCGTCGCCACGCTGATGGGCGTTTACCTGAGCCTGCTGCTCGTCTTTTTCTCACCCCAGAATCTGCTGATCCCGATCACCACGCACACCATCTACGACTTCCTCTGCTTTATCACCATCATGCGCCTGTACCGTCAGCAGGTGATCGCCGCGCATCCTGAAGTTTAGATCGAGACCGAGTGTGGCCGCTTATTTTGCTTCCAGCAACTTTCTCAGTTTCTCGCGGCCTGCTTTTTCCTTCAGGTTGAATTTACCCACAACATTGCCCTTTCGATCGATCACAATGGAACTCGGAAAGCCGTCAATGCCGTAGTCGACGCTCATTTTCGAATTGGCAACCGGTTCTCCGCCGGGCGAGTAAGGCAATTTTCGCAGTCGTGTCAGGGCCACCGGAAACGTAATTTCTCTCCCCTTCCAGACATTCTTTTGAATCTTGGTCAGTTTCTCATTCATCGCTTTGACCGAAGTCACCTCGTCATCTTCCCCATACGGTGTATGAATGCCGATGATCACCAGATCTTCATTCGCAAACTCGTCTTGTAATTTGAAGAGTTCCGGAATCCCGGAGTAAACACAAGGACCACACCACCAGCCCCAGAACTCCAGAATAACGACTTTGCCGCGTAACTCCGACAGCTTGACAGGCGGGCCATTTTTCCATTCCACGACATTGACTATTTCCGGAGCGGGCTTGCCTTCAAGCATAATCCACTTTTTAGCATCAGCATCTACCGTTCCTGCATCGAATTCTGTTTGTCCCTGCTTGATCACGATTGATTTTTCCACCGGGCTAATATGCGCCCCGTGGCCCACGATGGTAAACGCTCCTGGCGGCAGGAAGAAATGAAGTGTCGAATCCGGCCCATTACACCATTGACACATCAGATTCTCGAAAGCACTGACCCCTTGAATCCGACCGAGCTTTTTCCCTTTCGATTTCAGTTGGCTACATTCGATCTGCCAGGTGACATGACATTCGGGATACATCGTCAGGACCAGTGGCGACTTTTTGTCCTGAATGAGATCCGTGCGTTTGACGGCAACGAGTCTCCGCCCAGCATGGCGCGCATAGATCATACCACGATATTTGTCTGGATCGAAAAATTGAAGCATTCCATTGGAATCTGATTTAAGCTCGAAATGCCCAAAATTCCAGTCGGCGACATGCTCGTTATTAAAGCCTTTAAAAATGGAAAACATCCCTGTCTGTGCGCCCGCAACAGGTTTGCCCTGTTCGTCGATCAGTTGCACCGTGAGAAACGGTTTGACTTCGGAACTCGCCACTTTTTTCTCATCGTCTGCATATACGACGCCTGAAAAAAGTAATGTGGTTACCAACATGAAATAGTTGAATCCGAGTCGCATCACATTCTCCGAAAAATGTCCCGTTGGTATTGAAACCCTCTCTGCAGACAGTCATTCAAGCAACTTTTGTCTATCATATCAATTTTTTTACAAATCCCACTCGTACCGGACAATAGAACCCATAAAAAAACAGGACGAGCATGCAGAGCTCGTCCTGTTTATTAATTTAACGTCCGTTTCAGTTTTACTTTTTCTTTGAAGTCTTCGGAATTTTCGGATCTCGCTTCAAGGGTAGTGAAACCTGTTTTCCAGTCCAGGAAGACTGATAAATCGCCAGAATGATTTCCACACTCTTACGACCATCATTCCCGTCAACCAAAGGCTTCTTGCCTGTTTTGATCGATTTGATAAAGTCTTTCAACTGTTCCATATGACCGGCATAGGAAATTGCTGAGGGATCGCTGGCACCGCCGGTATTGCCGCTCTTTTTCGCCAGATCCGTGCGAATTTTCTTGTCGCGGGCATTCTCTTTTGAGAACTCCCAGTGCAAAACATCGTCCTGCTCGATAATCACAGTTCCCTCCGTACCGGAGATTTCTGTTTTCTTGAGCAGACCGGGATAGACGCTGGTGGTGGCTTCAATCACGCCGAGCGCCCCATTTTTGAAGCGAATCGTCGCAACGCCCGTATCTTCTACTTCGATGCGTTTATGAGCCAGTGTGCCGGTCATCCCGTTCACGTCGGCAACTTCACCCATGAACCAGTATAAGAGATCGACATTATGAATCGCCTGATTCATATACGCACCACCCCCATCCAGTTGCCAGGTACCACGCCATCCGCCGCTGTCGTAATATTCCTGTGTTCGCCACCATTTGACATAGGTATCACCAAGTGTCAGTTTGCCGAAGCGACCTTTCTCGATCGCTTTTTTCAATTCCTGATTCGCAGCTCCGAAGCGGGACGGCATGATGGTTGCCAGCTGAACCTTATTTTTCTTGCAGGCGTCGATGATCGCATCACAACGCTTCAGTGTTATTTCCAGCGGCTTTTCAACGACCACGTGCTTGCCCGCTTTGGCTGCGGCGACCGCCGGGTCCATATGTGCTCCACTGGGAGTGCAGATGCTGACGACATCCACAGCGGGGTCTGCCAGCATCTCATCTAAATCATGATAGGGCGTGCAACCATTCGCTTCTGCAAATTTATCAGCCGATCCTGCAAATCGATCAAAGCAGGCGACCAGCTTGGCGCCCCGAATCTCTTCGAGCGCCTTTGCATGAAAATTCGAAATCATGCCACAGCCGACAATTCCAAAACCTGTTGCCATAACTGTTGCTTTCTGTAGTACGTCAAAAAAGTGACTGTCTCTCCCATGTGAAACACGGGATCCGAGAACATAAAGTATCTTAATTAAGTGGCTCAACCAACGTTTTACGAAGTATTGTCGGCGATTGCAACGCGCGCCGAATCATTTCCCCTGTTTGCCCCTGAAACCGGCCAGGCTACGCACAAAACAATCTTAATCTACCAGTTCGACCTGACAGAACCGTTTCCTGCCCACCCAGAGCAACAGCCCCGACTCTACCGCGATCGCCTGATCATGGGCATCGATCAGTATTTTCTCTTCGCCCATCTTGGCACCCTTTTGTTGAATCGAACGCCGGGCTTCGCTAGTGGATGTACACAACCCGGCTTCTTTCAACAAATTCGCAGCAGGTAAGGTCCCATCCTCGTTCAGCTTTGACTTGGATAGTGTGACCACGGGGATCTCTGCCGGCATCCCGCCCGAACCGATCTCCCGTTGCCAGCGCTGAGCCGCTTCTTCTGCTTCAGCAGCATCGTGGTACTCGGTGATAATCGTTTTCGCCAGTTGCACCTTGGCTTCTTTGGGGTGCCCTTGAAGAATGGTCTTCACTTCTTCAAGAGGAAAGTCGGTCAACAGTTCATAAAACATCGGCATACTATCATCGGAAAGCTGCATGAACTTTTTCATCATTTCATACGGCGCTTCGCTGATGCCAATGTAATTCCCCAGGCTCTTGCCCATCCGCCGCACACCATCGGTGCCCACCAGAATCGGCGACATCACACTCACCTGCTGCTTCAATCCCTGATCTTTCTGCAAATCGCGGGCCAGCATAAACGAGTAGAGCTGCTCGGTGCCCCCCAGTTCAATGTCTGCTTTAATTTCAACAGAATCCCAGGCCTGCATAATCGGGTACAAACATTCGTGCAGATAAATGGCTGCTTCTTCACGATACCGCTTGGAAAAATCATCGCGCGTCAGCAACTGGGCCACTGTCACTTTGCTGCAGAGTTCCAGAATATCGGCAAAATTCATTTTGCTGAACCAGTCACCGTTCCGGACGACTTCGGCCTGCTCCAGATCAATCACTTTCCCGACCTGATTGAGATAATCGACCGCATTCGCTTCCACCTGTTCGGCTGTGAGACGCGCCCGGGTTTCATCCCGACCACTGGGATCTCCTACGAGTGCCGTATAATTTCCGATAATAATCACTGCCTGATGCCCCAGTTCCTGAAACTGACGCATCTTCCGCATCGGAACCGTATGTCCTAAATGGAGGTCAATCCCTGTTGGGTCAATGCCGTATTTCACCCGCAGAGGGATTCCAGACTCTCGACTCCATTTTAATTTTTCCGCCAGTTCCTGTTCAGGAACGATCTTCTCAACACCACGACGGATGACAGCCAATTGCTCTTCCACAGGCAAAAATTGCATTGAACGTACCAGACTCTTCTCTTATATAAATGGTTCTGAAAAAGGGGTTTCGCCCATTTTGTCGACTCATGCCACGAGCGTCAATCTAGGCAGCAGAATCGAGGTCAGTTATTTAACAACGATTTGTCCAATGAATGCCTCTCCCAATCAGGTCCGCCTTTGATCAGCAGCAAAACACCGGGCAGAGAGAATCAACGGACTCAATCTTGTGGGTTTTACAAAATGCCGGAAATTTCCCCTGTACACAGAAAGAATGACATTGATACAACTCCTTTAAATCAGTTACAAGAATCGTATCATAAACGCGCCTCAGATTGATTGAATATCCGACACGCCCTCCCCCTCAATCTCAAAACTAAGCCTGTCTTTCAATGGACATTTCAAATATTTTACAATTCAAACAGGATCAGGAATTTTCAAAACTCCTGCACCATGATAATTATATCGACCTCACCAAAGCCGCCCTCGAACTGGCCCGCGATAACCAGCCCGACCTGCAATTTGAGCCCGTTCTGATCTGGATTCGATCTCGGGCCTGTGAACTTTCCGGTCGTGTCGCACTGGCCAACGATGATCGAACACTGGTGCAAAATTTCGTAGACTGCCTGGCAAAACAGCACGGACTCATGGGGAACGCTGCCTGCTATCATCAGCCGGAAGGCAGCTACTTAAACCACGTGATTGAAACCAAACAGGGACTGCCGATTGCACTCTCGCTCATTTATATGGCAGTCGGAAAAGAGCTGGGAATTGAGATTCACGGAGTCGCTGCGCCCATCCAATTCCTCGTGCGTTACGAAACACATGCGGGTCCGTTATTTGTTGATCCTTATGCCAAAGGAGCCATCTATAACGAACAGGAGTGTATCGAACGGTTGGCTGAACTGGGAGATTTTCCCCACAACCAGCTCATCAGACTCTTAAAGCCGGCCAGCCATCGGGAAATTATCGTCCGCATGCTGATGAATCTCAAACGCATTCACGAAGAACGCCAGGATTATCAGAGCGCCTGGAATGTACAGCGACGCCTGTTTGCACTCAGCCCGCTGTCGAACAAACACAAAAAAGATCTGGCAGCGCTCAGCTTTAAAACAAAACAACTGAGCCTTGCTGTGGAACTGCTTGAAAGCTGCCTGAAGAGCTGCCCGATTTCCGAACAGGATGATATCAAACTGATGCTGCAAAAAGTTCACGCAGAACTGGCAAAATGGAACTGACATCGGGCAAACCGCCTGAGTCCAGTTTACAAACTGCTTACGCAACCTTTATTTTTGTCTGATATAGAAATTTGCCGCCGCTCTGAAACGTCTGACTTTCAGAAAAGCGACTCCAGGCCAGGCGGACGACGAGAAACTCCTTCACCGATTTATTCAAATCAAAGGTCACAGCAACTTCACGTGAATAGATGGGGGAAAGGTGTGAAAAGGAAATCCCCTCGATCGATAGATTGCGGCCTTCCACAACCTCGATGTCGGATTCCAGTTTTTTCGTTTTTGAATCGATCATCGCCAGACCAATCGAACGCTCCAGAGGAATCCGATGCCATTTACGGCTGCTGATAGTTGCGGGCTCCAGATACCAACTGGCGACAATTGTATCCGCCAGTTTATTCAGTTCGGGAATCCGTCGCAGGCAGGGAAATTTTTTTGTTTCGCGTAAAAACGCTTCGCGTTTGTCAAACTTAAACTCCGGTGCCCTGAACTCTTCTGAATCGCGCGACGTGACTTCTCTCTCGCATGCACTTAAGATTTGCCCCATTGAACCTGCTCTTTATAAACGTACTAAACTAGAAAACTGATCGAAGCTGTCAGGAATTCATGAAATGAGTTCCCAACCTCTTTGCAGAAAAGTGCTGACTTAAGAAATGATGCTGGGGAGTTTCAGGGAGAGAGATAACTTTAATTTACCCTCAAAAGAATTCATCGTCAAATTTCGATGTGATATGATTCCTGGACGATCTGTCTGACTTCAGCAATAATCACCCCAAACGGAATAACCGATTGCCTCTCGTCACAATTCCGGAAAAATTGCGAACACGAAATCTCAGGTCAGATAACGTCTTAGATAGACACCGAGAACTTGCTGAACAGAAGCAGAGGTTTAGTCCTCCTTTTCAGATTCCGGCAGAATCGCAGGCTCACAGACCGGGAACTCATGCTTCCAAAGCTGCTTTCACTTCTGCAATCACAGGCTCCCATTCTCCCAGTTGTGTCTGCCGAAACAGGCGGGCCGTCGGATACCAGGGACTGTCTGTTCGGTCGAGCAGCCACCGCCATTCAGGCAGCTGAGAGACCAGAATCCAAACTGGAACACCTAAACAACCAGCCAGATGCGCCACCGCCGTATCACTGGTAATCACAAGATCCAGATTTTGAATCAAAGCAGCGACCTCGGTAAAGTTACCAGTTTCGGCCCCGTACTCTGCCCCGGGCTGCAACAGGTTCCAGGATGCCTGTAGAGCCTCAATCTGGTCCAGTCCATTGACCTGCTGCAGGCTGACAAGTTGTACGCCCGGAAGTTCACCTAAAGGCAAAAACGTCTCTAATGGTATCGAGCGAAACTCATCCTTGGGAAAATTGAGATTGCCGCTCCAGTTCAAACCAATCTTCTTGCCCGCATAACCAGACAGGAAATCATGCCAAGACTGCTGCCGCTCAACGGGGGGCACAACAAAGGGCACATCGACGGGAATCGTTTCCTGAGTGGTTTCCAGAAAAAGGGGAACGCTCAATAACGCCGACTGATAGTCATGCTCGGGAATTTCATCTCCCTCAATCAGAATCTGGTCGATCTCGGGAATCGATCGCAGCAGCGCCGCAAGCTCGGTCTGACAGAGCAACAGCACCTTCGCGGCTCCCTTTCGCTTCAATTCCATCGCAAACCGCACAAACAAAAACGTGTCTCCAAATCCCTGTTCGCACCAGAGAAAAATCGTTTTTCCGGCTAAGGGCTCTCCCTGCCAGCGTGGTCCCGAAAATACAATGCGTGGTGCCGGTCCAATATCGGCTCGTCGTTCATAGCCCCGCCAGCCAGCTGCCAGATCCCCATTCAACATATAGGTTGTCGCCAGATTGAACTCCGCCATCGCAAAGTCGGGACGCAGGCTGAGCGCTTTCTTGAAATTTTCGCAGGCTCCTTCAACATCATGCTTCAATTTGAGCGCATTCCCCAGATTGTTATATCCTTCGGGCTGGACCGGCGCCGCTTGAATCGAGCGTTCGGCAGACTGAATGGCAGCTTCGATATTTCCCATCGATTCATACGCATAGCTCAGACTCACCAGGATCTGATAATGTTCCGGATGCGTCTCTAACATCGACTCATATAATTGAATCGCGTCGCGATACTGGCGTTGCAATACCAGCACGTAAGCCAGTTTCATCGCCAGATTAAAATCCTCGGGGACTTTTTCCAACAATTCTCGATAGATTGCTGCCGCCTCTGCCCAGTCTCCTGCCAACTTGAGCACGTCGGCGACCTTCTGATACGTTTCCAGGTTCTCTCTGTTTAAGTCATACGATTTTCGATAGCACTTGACCGCTTCGGTGAATAAACCGCGGCTCTCTAATAATGAACCCAGGTTGAAATAAGCACGCTCATAATGAGGATTGATCCGCAGTGCCTGCTCAAACGACTGGCCCGACTCCTGCCACTTGCCGGCAGCATGGTAAGCAACGCCTAAATTATTGTGTACGTCTGGCAACTCGGGCTGTAACTGAGTGACTTTGAGAAAATTGGTGATGCTCTGATCCAGATCCCCGCGCTGCAATTGCAGCGTGCCCAGATAGTACATGGCTTCCCAGTTTTGGCCGTCTGATTTCAACACACTTTGGTAGATCGTTTCTGCCTGATCCAGCTCCCCCGATTGGTGGTGCGATAATGCCGTTTTCAGTTGTTCCTGGATCTCAACCATGAGAAAACCTCTTCCCTACCTCTATTTAGGCAGCCCGGATCAGGGACTTTGGCCAAGTGGCTTTGAATTTAATGCTGGGTCAAAGTAACATTCTAGTAGCAGTACTGCAATAACTGTTTGATGTTCCTTGTTAGAGAAAGTAAAACGCATGGCCGCCCTTGTCTCCTGTTTGACAAACTCCTATGGTCGCTTTGGTCCCATCGCTGCAATAGAGCACATCCGTGATGCCGGGCTGTCCCACTTGGAACTGAATATCAAAAACCATGGTGTTCCTTCGTTCTTTAAAGAAACACCCCTGCTTACCAATGCGTCCACAGCTGACGACGTGGAGCAAGTGAAAAGCCTCCTGGAAAAACATAGCGTCAAACTTTCCAGCTGTAACATTACCAGTGGAAATCCACTCGAACCCGAGATTGTCTCAATCACAAAACAGAAGCTCGACCTGGCACATCTGCTGGGAGTCAAACTGGTCGTGGGCGGCGCCGGAGAAATTGAGCAGGAATCACAGAGAGAGGATCTCTACAAAAATTTACGTGAGATCGGAGATTATGCGTTCGCAAAAGGCATCACTTACTGCTTCGAAACCCATCCGGGAATTTGTGTGAATGCGGCCGGCATGTTACGTACGATGCAGGACCTGGATCATCCCCACTTAAGGCTCAACTTTGATACCGGCAACATCAACTATTACAACAAACACGCCAACGTTCTGGAATCGCTGCATGAAGTGGTCCACTATGTGAAACACGTGCATTTGAAAGATTCCTACTGCAAATACAAAGACTGGAATTTCACAACCCTCGGCGAAGCGGGGGGCGTCGACTTTCTCAAAGTCCGTTACATTCTGGAAGACCACAAATTTGAAGGCCCTTACAGCCTGGAGATCGAAGGCATTGAAGGGGAACCCGAACTCACGCTGGAAGAACATCACAACCGTGTGAAACAGAGCGTGCTATACCTGAGGGAATGCGGTTTCTTTGAATAAGGAATGGTTCCGTGCTGGAATACGTTAAGACCATCGTGACAGGACAATTTGAAGCGGCGCTCAGTATGTTGAATGAATGCATTCAGAGTTGCCCGCCTGATCGCTGGGAAAATCGCATAGCCAATATGGAATTCGGACACGTTGCCTACCATACGCTCTGTTACGTAGACCTGTACCTCTCTCCCGACAACGACAGTTTTCAGCTGAGAGAGTTTCACAACGAGTTCAACGATAACTGGTTTAAACCGAAAGCGGATCACCCCATCACACAGGATCTCGTTTCTGACTATCTGCAGGTCTGTCTTCAGAAAATGCGTGAGACAATCGCCGCAGAGAGTGAAGCGTCTCTTAAACAGCCAGCCGGTTTTGACTGGCTGGCCCAACTCACGTGGGGAGAATTGCACATCTACAATCTACGGCACGTGCAGCATCACGCAGGACAACTTAGTGCCTATCTGCGGCGCATCAATGTCGATACCAAGTGGAAATCGACAGGCTGGTCCCCTCAAAATCCCTGAGACCCAGCCTGCCTGTTCCTTAATCGGCAATCGGCCCCAGTTCTAATTCCAGATCTTTAAATCGTACTTCCATCGGGCCGCCCGAATGAATCTGGAATGCGATGATTCCCGCTTTCGCCCCTTGCGGATCATTCAGGTCGGTACAAAGCTTTCCATTGATATAGGTACGAATCCGTGGGCCGACGGCGACAATCCGATACTCGTTCCATTCGCCTTCTTTCACATGTTCTTCGCCTGATTTTTCAAACAACAGGCCGCGACCATGTTCTTCGTACAGCTTACCCCACCAGCCTTTGCCGACGTCCGCCTGATACCCTTTGACGTGACCGCCCGATTCCAGACTGCTGCGGAACTGAATTCCACTGTTGCCCGCATTGGGCGTGAGTTTAACTTTGGCTTTCAACTCAAAATCGCCGACGCGCAGATCACTCACCAGAAACTCATTCCGCTTGATCCCCGGCGAACGGCCTACAATCTCGCCATTCTCCACGGACCAGAGTTTGCTGTTCCCTGTCCAGCCTGTCAGATTCTGACCGTTGAAGAACAGTTTCAGGTTCTCTTTCGTCGCTTTCATCGGAACCTGCTTGGAGCTGGCCAGATAAGCCACCAGAGATCGCACTTCATCCCGATTCAACTGCTTCCACAAATTATCGGGCATCATTGATTTATCGCTCAGGCTCATCTCATCGATTTCATCACGGGGAATAATCACCGTTTCATTGGCCGTCGCAACTGCCACCGCGTTTTTATCCTGTTTCTTAATGATGCCGGTTACAATTCGTCCGGACTCCGTCAAAATCACCACCGGTTGATAATCCTTCGCCATCACGGCACTCGGATCAATCACATTCGACAGTAAATAGTCCAGGTTGGCCCGGTTGGAGCCGGTCAATTCCGGACCAATCGATTCGCCGGTCCCAAACAGTTTATGACACTGCTGACAGGTCTTCGCGAATACGGCCCGTCCCAGATGTAGATCCGGTGTCGGACGCGGCCGGGAAAGCATACTTTTATAGCTGGCGATCAGTTTCTTCTTATCTGCCGCTGTCTCGCGCACAATGCCCCAGACCTTGCCAATTTTTTCGTTCAGACTTTTATCTTTGAGGTTACCTAGCTGACGAATAATTTCCGCAGACAGATCTTTGGATGCAATCTCTTTCGCTTCCACAGCCGCCACGAGCTGATGGGCATAATCGGATCGACTGGCGAGCGTATTGAGTGCATCTCGCTTTTCGTTCAAATCGAACTGCGAATAGCGTTTCAGAATCGCAGGCGCTGTTCTTGCATCTGCATAACCGGCCAGGCCCCTTAGCGCTTCGCGGCGTAGGTTCTTTTCATCCAAAAGACTAATTAAAATCGGGACCAGTTGAGGGTCTTGCGCTCCCAGCAAAGAAGCCAAAGCCGCCTTCCGGCCTGCCAGATCACTCTTGGGGTCCACTACAATTTCGCGTAAGCGTTGCATCGCCGCTGGATCGCCAAAAGTCACGGCCAATGATAATGACCGTGATCGCACCAGAGGATCTTGACTATTAATCAATTTCTTCCCGACCGCAGTCCACGGTTCAGGCATCGGGAATTTGCGACGTCCACGCAGAGCATTGTTGATCGAATCCAGGAAGACTTTCTGGCGGTCGGCCGTCTTTGCCTCTCCCAGTTGTTGAACCAGAAATGCAACTGCCTCTTCTGTCCCGATATCGGCAATCCGCCGCAATGTATAAGATTCAATCAACGGAATCCGGGAATTTTTTGCCAGCTCAAATGACCGCTGCATATTATGGGGCGCCAGAGGTTCAATCGCATACCAGTACAGCAGTGGCAGATTGTGGTCGCTCTGATCTTCCGCATGGCTGACCAGCCCCGACAGAATATCCCACCGCTGATCTAGAGGTAATCGATTCGCAGCCGATCCCAGATACAGTCGCACAACAGGAGAAGGATCTTTCACCGCCAGTTCTGCTAACTGTGACAGAATCGCACTGGAAGGAGTCCCGGTTTCGAGTGCCAGCTGAATCGCCCAGCCTCGCATAAATTCACTCGGATCTTTCAGCGCCTGCAGAACTTTCTGTTCTGAGAGGCCACCCGTCACATGTAACGTCCACAATGCACGCAACCGGCGGGTCACATCATCATTGTTGAATGCCATCTCGGCCAATTGTGCGTGAACTTCCGGGTCCGCACCCCGTTCCTGTAGAATGCGACGCGACTGTCGGACATACCAGTCGTTCTCGTGCAACTGCAGCTTAACCAGTTCCTCACTGGAAAGTTTCTTCAGATCCACTTTCACGGGTTTCGCATTTTTGTAAGCCACCCGGAAAATCCGACCATTCGAACGGTCATGTTTTTGAAATTCACGATGATGACACTGATTCGTATCGTACCAGTCAATAAAATACACCTGCCCGTCAGGACCATACCGCAGGTAGAGAATTTGTGACGAACGGTCATTCGCCAACAGAAAATCGGGAGCAAAATCACCTTCGTAGCCCGATCCCTTACGTGCCAAAACATCCTGATTCAATCGGGCACCGTGAATATTATTCATGAATAACTGATTGCGATATTTTTCCGGCCAGCTGCCACCGAGATAAATCATGGCGCCCGCATGGGCGTGCCCACCACCGACCAGATCGGAAGCCACGCGGTCAGACTGGTTCCATTGGCCGCCGGTCCAGTGCCGGTGCTTGGCAATGGTTTTGATATCCTCGTAGGTGTAAGGGTTGAAGTGCTGCCCTGCCTGTCGGCGGTAGCGGGCATTCTGCACGATGTGAAACAGGTGTGGAATCACACAACAGGTCAGAAAGCATTGCCCTTGATCATTAAAGTCCACGCCCCAGGGATTACTCGTTCCGTGTGCAAAAACTTCGAACACGTGACGCGTGGGATGATACCGCCAGATCCCGGCGTTGATCGGCTGCCGCTGATCATCAGGAGTCCCCGGCTTGCCGACCCGGGAATGAGTAAACACGCCGTGACAACCATAGAGCCAACCATCAGGGCCCCAGATAAAGGAATTCAATGTCTCGTGCGTATCTTCATAGTGCCAGCCATCCAGTAAAACCTGTGGCTCGGCATCCGGCTTGTCATCGCCGTTTTTATCGGGAATAAATAACAGATACGGCGCCTGACCGACCCAGACACCACCAAAGCCGACTTCCAGACCGCTAACCAGATTCAATTTGTCTTTAAAAATTTTCCGCGTCTCAAATTTGCCGTCGGCGTCTTTGTCTTCAAAAATCAGAATCCGGTCTTTGCCTTTTCCCTCCGGCTGCTTACTCGGATACGCATAGGACTCCGCCACCCACAGACGCCCGCGGTCATCAATGGTCATCGCGATCGGCTGCTGCACATCGGGCTCGGCGGCAATCAGATTGACTGAAAACCCTTCCGGTACCGTCATCACTTCGGCGGCTTTTGGTCCGAGCAGACCATCGTATTTCTGCGTATGCGTCTTGGGAGGCGCACCACTGTTGGCAACGGTTAAGCGCGCTGGTTTCTTGTCGTGAAAACGAAAATGGTCGAAGTTGATATGCCCCCAACCACCCCGATGTTGATCGACCAGACGAATGAAAATTTCCTTCCCCTGATACTTGGAAAGATCGACCAGTACCTGATGCATCTGCTCATTGTTTCGACCGCTGGCTTTCGTAATCACCTTATTCGTTGCATGGTCCACAATTTCAACACGCGTGGAATCGTGCGCCCCGCCACCCACATAAAAGGAAGCAAAGGGATGATTCACTTTGATCGAAGCCGACGTCAACGTTCCCGTCGGCTTGTCTTCCAGGAATTCATATGTTCCGACCCAGAACTGCCCCTGGTGATTACTCCGCATATCACTTCGGCGGGCATGCACCGTATCCCCTTTGGCAGGTTGCCCCTGAAATGCAATCCCATCGGCAATCCAGTCATTCAGGTTGCCCAGCTCGAAATCCACATTCACACGCTTACCTTTGGAATTCGTCGCGAAAAACTCACCCGGCTTCAATTCATTCTTCAAGGAGACCTTCGGAGGCACATACTTTTTAGGCTGAGCCTTCTCCCAGGTTTCCTTGTCAACTTTCTGCTTCTTATGGACCAGCAGATAGGTGCCTGATTTATTTCCGACCACTAGATCGGGCAGTTTATCTCCCGTGACATCACCGGCAACCACTTGCGTTCCCACGCCCGATTTGTCATTGATGAGAAAAGGGAGAAAATCAACACTGTCTTTGTTACGGACAATTTTAAACCAGTAATTGACAGACGGATCTTTTGCACCGGGATCATGTCCCTGATGCGCCCAGAAGCGTTTTCCGGTCACGATATCTTTAATGCCGTCGCCGTCCATATCGATCAGATCAACGGCGTGCAGCTGAGAAAACACGACGCCATATTTATTCTCTTCAGGACGGCTCCCCATAATGACATGTTCAACAAACGTGATTTCATCATCCTGCTTCTGATTCTCAAACCAGGAGAGTCCATACGCGTGGGCCGCTTTGCTGGAGATCACATCCTGATCGCCGTCCCCGTCCACATCGTAGGCATACATCTGGGCGCCGCCGGCTCCGGTGAATTTGAAAGGATGCTTAACCCAGAAGCCCGGCTTCTTGAGATCCGCCGGTTGTTCCCACCAGCCATTTTTTTCAAGGATGTCGGCCCTTCCATCGCCGTTCACATCACCTACACCGAAACCGTGTGTAAAGCGACCGTACTTCAGGTTGGGAGAAATGGGATAAAACTGCCAGGGCTTCGTTGGATCTTTCCCCGGCCCCGCGTATCCCAGCTGACCAGCCGTGTGAAACACCAGCTCCGGTTCGCCGTCTCCTGTCAGATCGGTATAAGTGGGGGACTCATTATCGACCACCGAATGGGCCAGATGCTTCTTCCAGTGCCCCGGTTTGCCCTGAGGATTCGCATACCAGAATGCCGCCTTGCCGGGAAAACCAATAATCACGATATCCTTCCAGTTGTCCTTATTGATATCATGCACGTACGCGAAAAAGTTATCGGAATATCCATTCACATTCCATTCTTTGACCGGATAGAATTCGTGCTTCGTTTCGAATTTGGGTCCTGCATACCAGTAGGGCCCCGCGATCACATCCTGATGACCATCGTTGTTTAAATCGCCGAAGGTGGCGCCCTCGGAATAGAACTTGGTTCCCAGTTGCATCCGGTCAAACTGATGAACGGTATAATCTTCAGCAGCACAAAGAGGCGCTGCCGATATCAGCAGCATCAATAACAGGGAGTAACGAGCCATAACCATTCCCCTCGGTAATTTGTTTGAATTGGGTCGATCAGATCAAGTGAAAGAACTTCGTATATCAAGACGCCGCTTATTCCAGCGTAAACTCAGGCAGTTTTTTCAGTTCACCGCCCGCCACCGCAGATTCATGTGCCAGAATGCCGACGCTGGTCCAGTTAGCAGACAATGGAGCGTTTGGCCAGGGATCAATGTCTTCTACCAGTGACTTCAGAAACGCATTCACCAGATGTGGATGCGAACCCCCGTGACCGGCTCCCTGTAAGAAGGAAAGATGGTCAGCATCATGGATCGCCCGCGTAAATTTCTGAATTTCCGGCGGCAATAAATGAGCATAGTCGGGCACTTCCACACGCTCCGGAATTTCGGGCTCCGGCTTCTTGGCGGTATGCAGAACCGGGTTTTCCCCTTCGATTAAAGGCCACTCAAATGACTTTTTCGTGCCATACACGTCGACCGATTCCCGGTACTGTCGTGCTGTGTCAAACAGGAACCGCCAGATGTGAGCTGCGATATCAGAATCTTTGATTTTGATATGACAGGTTTCCACAGCAAACTTGTTGCCCGACTTCTCGGCAATGTCGTCGTTCACCGTGCCGGAACCGAAACAACTGACATACTCGGCACGACCATTGACCATCCCTAACACGGGGCTCACCACATGTGTCGCGTAGTGCATGGGAATCATCCGTTCCCAGTATTCCGGCCAACCTTCCATGTCCTGCGGGTGACTGGCCTGCATGTACTGAATCTTGCCGAGTTCCCCTTTGTCGTACATCTCTTTGATGAATAAAAACTCGCGGCTATAAACCACCGTCTCCATCATCATGTATTTCAAGCCGGTCTCTTTGACCGTATTCACGATCTGCTCGCACTCTTCCACCGTCGTCGCCATCGGCACCGTACAGGCAACATGCTTGCCTGCTTTCAAGGCTTTGATCGACTGAGGCGCGTGATCGGGAATCGGCGTATTGATATGGACGGCATCCACATCCGGATCAGCCAGCAATTCATCATAAGACGTATAACGTTTCTCAATATTAAATGTATCGCCAATTTGATTCAGATGCTCCTCGGACCGCTGACAGATGGCATACATATTGGCGTTGGGATGTGCCTGGTAAATGGGAATGAATTCTGCCCCGAAACCGAGCCCGACAAGCGCGACATTGATTTTTTTCTCAGTCATGACTTTCCTTCTACGCTGCATAGATCCCTGTTGTTTGTTGCGATCCCAAATTCACCGATGGATCAAAGTATATTTATTGTAAAACGTCTCAAATCAAGTACCATGTAAACTTGCGCATAATAAATTGAGGTATTTCACCGAACCGGAATTCGCCCTTTCCTAGCTAAATACAGGCAGAAACGGCATCTCTTCCAGTTACGTGTTACCCCATCCCTTTAAGAATATTACATTTACGTCAACAAAACGCTGAACATTCTACTGCCGACCATGAAACAACGCCCCTCGATCGCACTATTGATTGAATCCTCGAATTCCTACGCACGGGGGTTATTACGCGGCGTGATGTCCTATATCCACGAACATCATCCCTGGTCGATTTATCTGCCCGAGCATGGCAGAGGGTCCGTGCCCGTCAACTGGCTCAACAGCTGGAATGGTGACGGAATTATCGCCCGCATTGAAAATGAAAAAATCGCCGAAGCGGTCGTCAACTGTGGCGTACCCGCCGTGGATGTGAGTGCCGCCCGTCTCGCGCCGTCTCTTCCCTGGGTCGAAACCGATGACCGTGCGATTGCCACCCTGGCGGCGCAACACTTAATCGAACGTGGTTTCCAGCATTACGCCTTTTGTGGCGACGATCGATTTAACTGGTCCCGCTGGCGCGAAGACCATTTTCAATCCTGCATCAAAGCAGCAGGCTACACCTGTCAGATCTACCCTCAAGCAAAGGGGCGCAAAAAAACGATCCCCTGGGAGCAGGAACAACGGCGACTCTCGGAATGGATTCGTCAGCTCCCCAAACCAGTCGGCATCATGGCCTGTTATGATATCAAAGCACAACAATTACTTGATGTCTGTCGTACCATCAATGTTTCTGTGCCCGAAGAAGTCGCTATCATCGGCGTCGATAACGACGAGATTCTCTGCAATCTTTCCGAGCCTCCTCTCTCCAGTGTCATACCCAATACACGGCTCACCGGTTACGAAGCAGCCGCCCTGTTGGATCGAATGATCGCCGGCCAGACCGTCTCTTCAGAAGCCCATCTCATCAAACCGCTGGGCATCGAAACCCGTCAATCCACCGACATCCAGGCCATTGATGACAAATTCATTTCCGAAGCCGTTCGCTTTATCCGACAGCATGCCTGTGATGGCATCAATGTGCAGAACGTACTCAAACACGTTCCCCTCTCCCGCCGCGTCCTGGAAAGCCGCTTTCAAAAATTCATCGGCCGCTCGCCTCATGAAGAAATCATGCGAATTCGTCTCGACCGTGTCAAACAGCTACTCGAAGAGACCGATCTCTCTTTAACCGCAATCGCAGAACGCACCGGATTTCGCCATCCCGAGTATCTAAACGTCGCGTTTAAAAAACAGACCGGAACCACCCCCGGCTCATTCCGCCGCAAGCAGAAACAGACTCGCTGAACAGAATTCTTGAAAACCCCGCATCACCGCGTGATTTTTTCCCCGTTCTCTCGCCTGAATAGAAGAGCCGGTTTCACAACCGGTTCGCAGATCCACAATTTCCGGCATTCAGATGAGAGGCCAATACCAATGATTCAATCCCAAGATCCTCGTTGTAAACGCTACCTGCTCCTGGCTTACAGTGTGTTCTGGGGCGGAGAGTTTCTGGTCATGCTACTGGCCTATCTCGCGAAACAGGTCTTGAAAATCGAACCACATGGGATGGATTTACTGATTATGGGACCGGTTTGGCTCATTATGTTCGCGGGGGCAGCCCTGTTATTGGTTGGAAACTTTTATCTGAATATATTCGAGAACAAAATCACTAATCTGATTCTGGGGCTGATCAGTTCGATCATCCAGGCAGGCGCAAATTTTATTCTATGGCTCGTAATCTGGTTTATCTTTCTCACAGAAGTTCTTGACATTAATATCTGTTGATTGATCAGCAAATTCAGAACACCCCTGTTTCAATTCTTCCAGCAAACCGTATATTAGTAGATATTAATACCAGCCCTCTTCGCTTTTTACCTAATTTCTACAAATCGACGGAACAACATGACTGACACCGCTTCCCCTGCACCAGCTGAGAAGATCAGGAAACGCATCGTCTCTCTGGACCAGTTTCGCGGCTACACAGTCGCTGGTATGTTTCTTGTCAATTACATGGGCTTTTTTGTCGTCTGCCCGGTTGTACTCAAGCATCACAACACCTACTGCAGTTATGCCGACACAATCATGCCGCACTTTATGTTCGCGGTCGGCTTTGCCTTTCGGCTGACGTTCGGGCGACGGATTCAAACCGAAGGCGCTGTCTCAGCATACATGCGCGTGGTGCGACGATTACTGGGACTGGTGCTCGTCTCTTTAATCATCTACCGCGTTTCTCCGATCGCCAAAACATGGAGCGAACTCCAGTCCATCGGCGCGTGGGATGCCATCGCAGGGCCACTCAAACGGAACTGGTTTCAAACGCTGATGCACATCGCGGTCACTTCACTCTGGATCGTACCAGTCATCCGCGCGCGGGCGTCAGTGCGGATCGCATACATGATTTTCTCAGCGGCCGCACATGTGGTGCTGTCTTATTACTTTTACTTCACGTGGGTCAATTCCCCGCCGAATGGCATAGATGGCGGACCACTCGGTTTTCTGACCTGGAGTATTCCCGCCATCATTGGCACCCTCGCCTGCGACTGGATCGTGGAAGCAGAAGGCTTGCCGCGCATCAAACCGTTCCTGTTCTGGTCGGCAGTATTGATGCTGCTGGGCTGGGGCATTTCGTGCGGCACACGCTTTTATGATGTTCCTGTCGCAGATCGGACCAATCCGGCGATACAAACACACAAACTCGCCGCCCACCCTGTCATTCCGGATGAAGCGCAAATCAAAGCCAAACAGGGAGAGCCATTCACGGCGTATCTGGCAGAACCGCCATTCGTCAAACCTCCGGAACAGGAGCAGCGACAGTGGAACTACTGGATGATGAGCCAGCGGGCAGGCACCCTATCCTACCTGGTCTTTTCTGGGGGCCTGTCTCTGTTTGTTTATCTGCTGTTCCATCTGGCCTGTGATCGAGGCAACTGGCATCTGCCGCTGTTTCGAACCTTGGGAACAAATGCGCTGGTCGCTTACATTCTACACGACCTCGTGATGGAATCCGTCAAACCCTTTGCGACAAAAGATTCCCCCGCCTGGTACGCCTGGGGCAGCTTCATTCTGTTCTTCTGGATCACCTGGCTGCTGGTTCGCCATCTGGAAAAGAACAACATTCACTTGAAGCTGTGACCCCATTCTTAGCTCGAACGAATCGTCGACAGGAACTGATTGACTGCGCTGTTCAAGCTTTCGGACTGCTGGGAAATATCGTTTGCTGCATCTAACAGATCGCGAGTCGAGTGACTTGTTTCTTCGGCCGTCGCAGCAACCCGCTGGATACTTTCCTTCGTTTGTACTGTCTTCTCAGCTGCGTCTTCAACGTTCTGGTGAATGGTCGCGATCGACTCGCTTTGCTCTGAAATCGATGTGGAAATCGATTCACTGATTTCATCCACTTTGCGAATCGTATTGCTCACAGTGGAAATGTTCGAAACAGCGTCATTCACCACACCTTGAATGATACGAATCTGGTCCGTAATCTGATTCGTGGCTTTCGCAGTATCCTGCGCCAGATTTTTCACCTCAGACGCAACCACAGCAAAACCGGCTCCCGCCTCACCGGCACGGGCAGCTTCAATTGTGGCGTTCAAAGCCAGCAGATTTGTCTGCTTGGCGATGTCGGCAATCATTTTCGCAACCGAACCGATGTCGTTGGTCGCTTCCACCAACCCGGACATAAATTCTTTGGCATGCTCGCTTTCATTGACCGCTTGCTGAACAACTTCCGTCGACTCTTTCACGCGGGAGTCAATTTGTTGAATCGACTGATTCAACTGAACCGTGGATTCTGCTACCACATCCACGTTCTGGCTGGTTTGATTCACAAACTCGACAGAATCAGACGTTTCCTGGTTGGCTCTTTCCGTCACCGCTGTCAGCGATTGCACCGTGGCATGCAGTTGTGTGGCTGCTGCAGAAACAATTGTGGAAATCCCCTGGACTTGTTTTTCAAAATCATCCGCCATTTCCAGACGCTTGCTTGCAGCCTCTTCGATCTCTTCTGCCTGATGCTTCATTTTCTCACCGGCAGTATTAATCACCTCAGAAGCCTGTTTGAAACTTCCCCGCATCCCTTTCAACAGTACCTTGCGATAAAACTTACCGTTGGCAGCGGCCGTCAGCGATGCTTTCGACTCTCTCACAAATGCATCGGTGTAATCCAAAAGACTATTCACAGAACGAATCGCCCGCTCCATGTCACCATCAATATCAATATGCAATAGCCGTGCTTCCAGATCTCCCTGCGCAGCAGCTTCACAGACATCTGCTAATTTCTTGATCCAGTGCCGATAACGCTCCAGCTCAATGCGTTCCTCTGCAGAGATTGATTCCTCTGGCTTGCTGTCTGCGGCATTCGTTTTCGCTGTTTCCAGTTCTAACATCTGTCACCTTTGTTATTTCAAACTGAAAGTTTCGGTTTGATAAATTGATAAACGCGTTCTAAGTCTCCTAGAGGGCAAACACATATTCGTCGTATTGAATCCCCGCTTCTTCCAATTGGGAAACCAGAGCATCCGTTGCCTGCTGCATTCCAATCCGCCAGTCAGAGCTGGAATCTTCAATGCGTTTGAGGGATTGATAAAGCGCTTCTACTTTAGAGACAGCCGTCCGATCGGGAACTCGTCGGCTGGAATGATATCCAATGATTTTCCCGGTGTAGTCAAAGCTGGGTGTCACATGTGCCAGCACCCAGTAATGATCGCCGTTTTTGCAAAGATTTATGACGTACGCGAAAATCTCATTTCCCGATTCAATGGTGTCCCAAAGCAATTTGAACACGCAACGCGGCATATCCGGATGCCGTATCAAATTGTGAGGCTTTCCCAGCAACTCTGCTTCGGTGTAACCAGCCACCTCAATAAAAGTGTGATTCGCGTAGGTAATCAGGCCCTTCAAATCCGTTTTACTGACAATGATGTCGTCATCGTCAAAAGTTCTCTCAAAACCGGTTGGAGCGGGGCGTTCCATTTGATTCTTTTCCTGCATTTCAAAAATCGCATTCGATGAGCCAAAACGGGGAGCAACAGCTCAAAAGGCGCATTAGTACAGATATTTAGATATCGATATCACTTAATAGTTTTCGAACCAAACCATGCCCGGTGATTACAAAAGAAAATGCTTAGCGTCATTTGAGCGCAAAAAATCTGCCAATTGTCGTTTCAGGTGAATTGAATCGCCCCTAAAACCCAAAAGAACGATACAAACGTGAACACACCCAGACCATTTACCGCCACCCGTTTTTGCGATTCAGCGCACCAGAAAATATTGGAGATTTCAGCAAACGTCAAAGCGATCACCTTACAGAGAAAAACCTCCCTGATCGCAAGAAACCAGAAACCAGCCCTCGATGCTAAAGCGCAGGCAGATCAACCTGGCTTATGGAAACAACAGCGGGACAGAACTGCAACACGGTGAAAAAAACGACTTTCAAACCAGAGTCACTTCTTTATCGCCCTCAGTCACTTTGCCCAGCACGTGTGCGGGGCACTGGATGGATTGCAGTTTCTCCTGGACTTCCTTTGCCTGTTCTGCTCGCACGATGGCAACCATCCCGATTCCCATATTGAAGACGCGGAACATTTCATCCTCATCAATGTTGCCCAGGGTTTGTAACCACTTGAAGGCACTAGGCACTTCCCAAGATGACTTCTTCATCTCGATGCGTCGATTCGGCGGTAGAATTCGTTCGACGTTCTCAACCAGCCCTCCACCGGTGATATGGGCCAGGCCACTGAAGACAATTTGATCAGGATAATTTTGGTAAATCGTCTCGATCGCGCCGGCATAGATGCGGGTCGGCTCTAATAACAGACTTCCCACAGTCCGCTGGTTCAGTTCTTCGATCGGGTCATCAATTCCCAGACCCGCCATTTCAAAGACGACCTTACGAATCAGGCTGTAACCATTCGAATGAAAACCGCTCGACTCCAGCCCCAGCACAACATCGCCGGCCTGAATCGCATGGCCATCCAGGATCTGATTCCGCTCGACCACACCGACGCAAAACCCGGCCATGTCAAAGTCGCCATCGCCATATAAATCGGGCATGATGGCAGTCTCTCCTCCCAGCAAAGCAGCTTTGGAGAGCACACAGCCTTTACTGACGCCCTCCATCAATTCGACCAGTCGTTCTGGATCATCTTTGCCCAGCGCGATGTAATCCAGAAAGAACAGCGGTTCCGCTCCCAGACACAGGCAATCGTTCACACACATCGCAACCAGGTCGATGCCGATCGTATTATAGGTTTCCGCTTCAATTGCCACCTTGATCTTGGTTCCGACACCATCAGTTCCGGAAACCATGACTGGATCTTCATAATTCCGGGCGGCTGCTCCTGATCCCGGATTATTCAATCGAAACAGTCCGGCAAAACCTCCCGGCAAATCCATCACACGCGATTTCTGAGCAGCATGCGTTTTTGCTACTAAGGGATGAATAGAAGACATCGCTTTCTGATAGAGATCCAGATCAACGCCGGCATCTTTATAAGTCGCTTTAGTCATGAGGTCATCCGAATATGAAAGAATTGAACCAGGAATTGTTCGATCGCGCGCCTCGATTCAGCAAAGGCGGCTAACTTTGCACAGCATAACATTCCCCGGTTCATAAGAAAATCAAACGTCTTGGTTATTTGAGAGCCCGAATGGGAAAACCCGCGCAAACACAGATTCTTCTTAAAACTCGCAGATATGATCCTGACGTTCACTACATCCACGGCGAACTGCAGCATAAGATTCCTGCAATTCAATAGATGCTTGTTTATGTTTTACACTCATATCCGCGCTGAGGAGAAACCCTGCATGAAGTTAGCAACGTTGCAAACAGAACAAGGCACCACAGTTGTCTCGGTTGTTGACCAGGCAAACGAACTGACATTTTTTGATCTACGTTCCTTTGACGAGAGCCTGCCGCGATCGCTCAAAGGCATTCTCAGTCTGGAAAATGGACTGGAGCGAGCCAGAAAAGCCGCCGCGCAGGCTGAAGAGGCAGACCAACAGATTACAGGGACTCTGTTGGCACCAATTCCCCAACCAGGAAAAGTGCTCTGCATAGGCTTAAACTATCGGGATCATGCAGAAGAGACAGGAATGCCTTTTCCGGATGAACCCGTCTGTTTCAGCAAGTTCTCCAGCGCAGTCACCGGACCAGAGCATCCGATCCGCATCCCGGCTATTGCCAAAGAAGTTGATTATGAAGCAGAGTTGGTGGCGGTCATCGGTAAGACCTGCCGCAACGTCAGCCAGGCAGACGCTCCCCAATACATCGCCGGCTACATGAACGGCCACGATGTTTCGGCACGCGACTGGCAAATAGGCCGACCGGGCGGACAGTGGCTGTTAGGAAAAACAGCGGACACGTTCGCTCCGACTGGCCCTTACCTGGTAACGGCAGATGAAATTAATGACGCCAACAACCTACCCATCAAATTGACTTTGAACGGAGAGGTATTGCAGAATTCCAATACCGATAAATTCATCTTTACCATCGAAGAGGTAATCCAGTTCGTGTCTCAGTTTATGACACTCGAACCAGGCGACATCATCTTTACCGGTACACCTCCCGGAGTTGGAATGGCCCGCAAACCACCTGTCTATCTTAAGCCTGGAGACCAAGCCATCGTTGAGATACAGGGGCTGGGAAAATTACAAAATTCCGTAGAAGCGTGGAATTGAAATGTGTTGTCTACTCGGAAGTAGTAACTCGAACTGCACGCAGGCCTCGATCACTCTTCTCGGTTTCAAACTCTACAGTTTGACCTTCAACCAGTTGATCGAATGTGACGCCATCCAGTGATGAGAGATGAAAAAAGATATCCTGTTGACCATCGTTGATGAAGCCAAACCCTTTTTCAGTAATTTTTTTGATTGTTCCAGTGGCCATAAAGCCCATCCTCTAACTTAAAAGTCGCTCGACAATAAAACGGAGTCTATTGTCACTCTGTAACTGATCACCATGATAAGCAACTTGGCCCTAAAATGGTGACACTCTGAAAAAAATACGCACAGCGTATTATAACGCAAAAATAAAGAAATAATTATAGGTAAAAAAGAAAGTCAACAGCCACCACAAACAGGTTTCTAAATCGACTTGATTCCCTTAACCTGAGATAAGTGTGACAAACACTTATTGAATTAGCAAACTGTTATATCAAAGTTTCTCATAAAAATTTTGAGAATTCTAAAAAACGCTTTTCGGCACATTCTCCCATAAATACCGGGTTTCTCTAAATTTAATCTTGACCTTGACCACATTTTTTGGCACCCCACCAAAACCACTTTTTCCCCCTGAACAGAACACCTGGCCGCATTCACTCCAGTCTACGCGACTGATACAAGCGCCTTCACAAATGCAGTATTATCACTCTCCAAAGTGGAAAACCTCTTCACTTCTGACGATTTCAAACTGAATTATGACTTTAAAACGGGCATGTCGCTTGAAATCTACCCTCCTGCATTTTTTAATGCTCTTAGATTCCTGTCGAAGTACAGGAAACAAGTGACTCATTTTTTTACAACAACGATTCGGAAGGGACAACACAATGTCTTTCACAAAATTAAGCCGGCTCTGCGCCCTGCTTCTGACTGTCAGTCTTTCAGCCTGGACGGTAGGTTGCGGCAGCCCTGCTTCAAACGCTCCAGAAAAACCCGCTGCGACTGATATCCCTGCAGGCGATGCCCCTGCTGCAGATGCACCCGCTGAAGCAGGATCATCAACCGGTGACGCCGGCGCAGAAGTACCAGAAGGTGGCGAAGAGCCAGCAAAAAAAGCTGAATAAGCTGCCTGGTAGCAAACTGAATTGAAAACGCCCGTTCTTAAAAACGGGCGTTTTTTATTTGAGTCAACAAACACTCAATTGAGCCAGCACAAACCACCAGCGCCGAATTGCGCACCACCCTACAGATGTCACACCCCAATTCGGTAAAGATCACTTAATAAAACCGTGCTATTTCCTGCACGACGAATTATAATGGACTCACTTTCTTTTGAGAGGATCTAACTTCCTTTCAGCTTCTGTGCCATTACTTTCTCCTGCAAAGAATCATCGTGAGTCCTGGTACTCCCCGGTTCATACTTCAATGTCAAAGGAACACTTTTGTGAAATCAGCATCTGCCCTGGTACTTTGTTCGTGTCTGTTTCTGAATCTCTGCCTGCAGGATGCAATGTCCGCAGAAAAAACCAAACCCCAAGGCAAATGGATTCCCTTGTTCAACGGGAAAGATCTTGATGACTGGACCGTCAAAATTCGCGGCTACGATGCAGGAGACAACTTCGGCAACACGTTTCGCGTGGAAGATGGTCTCTTGAAAGTCGACTACGATCAATATGATGAGTTCGCCGAAAAATTCGGACACCTGTTTTACAAAGACTCGTTTTCAGATTACATCATCCGTGTTGAATATCGCTTCACAGGAGAACAATCAAAGGGAGGTCCCGGCTGGGCATTTCGCAACAGCGGAATCATGGTTCATGGACAAAGCCCCGAAAGCATGTCAAAAGATCAGAAGTTTCCCGTTTCCATTGAAGTCCAGTTACTGGGAGGTAAAGGCACTGGAAAACGCCCCACAGCAAACTTGTGTACTCCGGGCACGCATGTGGTGATGGACGGAAAACTGTTTAAGCCACACTGCATCAACTCCAGTTCCAAAACCTATCATGGCGACCAGTGGGTCACCGTCGAAGTCGAAGTACGCGGAAACAAAGTCATCAAACATATCATCGACGGGGAAACCGTACTCTCATATACGAAACCACAACTGGATGATCAGGATGCGGACGCCAAGCAGCTCATCGAAAAAGGAGCGCCGATCATGTTGGACAAAGGAACCATCTCCCTCCAGTCCGAAAGCCATCCCATCGAATTTCGCAAAGTAGAGCTCATGAAACTGGCACCTTAATCAGGTCTGCTATTGCTATTGAGAATCGGTTTCAAAGAACGGACGCCTGGGCTCTGGAACGGGAGAGATCTTGTTTCAATACAGGAAAATAGGCGATTTTGATCAGTTTCAGTCTGGAACAAATCCTTCGATTTACGAATACTACCTGTAGTATCTCAGACTGAAATTGATCTTTGTCCGACTCGACTAATCGTCGGCAGTACTAAGCAACTACGAAAGAAAGCAAAACCAAATGAAGGGTAGCCAGAAAATCATCGATGCCTTGAACGATGGGCTCACTATCGAACTGACGGCAATCAACCTGTATTTCATCTCATCAAAGATGTGCAAAGACTGGGGCTTCGACAAACTGGCCAAGCATTTCTACGATGAATCCATTGAAGAAATGAAACATGCAGAGCAAGTCATTGACCGGATCCTCTACCTGGATGGCGTCCCGGAAATTGCCCGTTATGATGTGATTCAAGTCGGAAAAACCGCAGAAGAGCAAATCCGTAACAGCCTCGCCCTGGAGACCAAAGGGGTCGCCACCTATAATGGAGCAATCGAACTCTGCCATCAGGAAAAAGACGCCGGTAGCCGGGAATTGATGGACCAGATGGTCGTAGAATCGGAAGAAAGCATCGACTGGTGTGAATCACAGCTCGAACTGATCACCCAGGTCGGAATCCAGAATTATCTCGCTGAGCAGATCCGGGAATAGGTTCCGTTTAACCAAGTGAAACGGCAGCGGCACAGAGACAACGCCGCTTGGATTGACCGCAATCATCGCACAATCCAGCCAGCAAGTCTTTAATGCGACAGTGGCAAGCGGTGCAACCTTTTCCCGCACCGCAGCCACGCGTTACTTCATGTACCGACTCTGCACTGGATTCGGTAATGCACTGTTGCACTTCTTCCGGTGTCACCTTCAAACAGTGACAGAGAAAACGGCGACGCGGAGCAACCTCAGTTGTCTGAACTGCGGCAGCGTGCTCTAACTTGCTCTCAGTAACAGTTGACATATCTCGTTATACCCAAGCGTCTGTTGCATCCAATGTGACAAGACGCTTTTTTATTCAGAGTGTATCGCGTGGTAATTTTCACAGGGTTCCACAGGCAGGAAACGCTTTAACCCTGGTTTCAGGTTTGACCTCACGGCAAGTCGAGTATGAGACTCAGTCTCAACTAGAACTAGTATATCGGTATTCGCAGAACTGTCAACTAGTCTGAAAAAAGATTTTTCACCTCGTCAGGATTAACCCGACCAAAACAGCGCACATTCATACACACCCAATATCAAATTCGTGCTGTCCACGAGGCAAACACCTGCAAAGCACCAGACCCTGCCCCAGATACGAAAACAGGCCCGCCGAAAGGCAGGCCTGAGACACTCTGGAAGGCGTGCAGCCACTCATGTCGTCTGCTTCTTAAATGCCGTATCGGGATCACGAAACCGATATCCGACACCCCGCACGGTCTCGATCAACTCGGAGTGCTTATCCAGCTTCTGACGCAATGCCCGAATATGTACATCAATCGTCCGTTCCAGGACCAGTGCATCATCCCCCAGAGCAGCATCAATCAGCTCGGCACGAGAAAACACGCGGCCCGGCTGCCTGACCAGTGCTTCGAGTAATTCGAACTCACTCCGCGTCAGTGAAATCGGCACATCATCAATCATCACACGATGCCGTCTGCGGTCGATCATCACTCCCTGGCTGACAATCGTGTCTGTGGCTTCTCCGTTGCTCTCACGGCGTCTGAGCAAGGCCTTAATTCGTTCCAGGAGAATTTTCACGCTAAACGGCTTCGTTACATAATCATCCGCCCCTAGCGTAAACCCGACCACCTGATCCGTCTCTTCTGACTTTGCCGTCAGCATCAGAATCAGCACGTTGCTGGTCACAGGATCAGACCGAAGTCTACGACACACTTCCAGTCCATCCATTTGCGGAAGCATCAAATCCAGAATAATCAGATCCGGAGTTTTGAGTTGTGCCTGTCGCAGCCCATCCATCCCATCCAAGGCAACAACCGCATCGTATTTCTCCTGTCGCAGATTGTATGCGAGAACTTCAGAGAGAGAACGATCATCTTCAATCACAAGAATGCGTTTCTTTGACATATCTTTTTCTTACACCACTTAAACAAAACAAATCAGGTAGAAAATGTTTCTTTATGACGATGACGAACAATTTCGCCTTCCGTCAGATAAATCACATCTTCCGCAATATTGGTCGTATGGTCGGCAATACGTTCAATGTGACGCGCTGAAGAAAAGAAATGTAGTGCCGGCTTTATCAATTCTGCATCGGTTTGCATCAACAGATAAATCTCGTTGATAATCTCACGATTATATCCGTCGACAATATCATCCCGCTTACAGACATCACGCGCTTTATCAGTATCAAAATCGACGAAAGCATCAATCGCATCACGAAGCATGGAAACCGTCACTTTGGTCATGGGTTCCAACGAGGAAGGAATGCGAAAATTGGGGTAATGGGACAACCCGATTGTCCGCTCTGCGATATTCACTGCCAGATCAGCGATACGTTCCAGATCGTTGTTGATCTTCAGCACCGTCGCCGTTTCACGCAAATCGACAGCCACTGGCTGATGTAGCGCCAGAATCTTCAGGCAGTCTTCTTCAATTTTGACTTCGCTTTCATTGATAGCACGTTCTTTTTCAATGACTTCGTTCGCAAGATCAACCTGCACCTCATACAGTGCACGGCTGGCTTTGGAAATCATCTCTTCCACCAGTGAAGACTGGGTGATAATTTCTCTTTCAAGCGATTCCATATCGCGCTGTAAGTGTTTCGTCATTGTCTTACCCAAACCTGCCGGTGATATAGTCCTCGGTCTGCTGCTTCTTGGGATTCGTAAAGAGCTCTTCCGTCGCCCCTGACTCCACCAGCAAACCCTGATAGAAAAACGCAGCCTGATCCGACACGCGTGCCGCCTGCTGCATGTTATGTGTCACAATGACAATGGTATACTGTTCTTTAAGTTCAAAAATTAAATCTTCAATGCGGGCCGTAGAAGCGGGGTCCAAAGCAGACGCCGGCTCATCCATCAGCAAAATATCGGGATCATTGGCGAGCGCACGGGCAATACACAGCCGCTGCTGCTGACCGCCGGATAAATTCAAAGCCGACTCACTCAACCGATCCTTGACTTCATCCCACAAAGCCGACCTTTGCAGCGATTGTTCAACAATCTCATACAACACTTTTTTCTTACGGATGCCGGCAATCTTGGGACCAAAAGCGACATTATCAAAAATCGATTTAGGAAACGGCGTTGACTTCTGGAACACCATCCCAATCCGTTTTCGCAAAGTGACAATGTCTGTCCGGGAAGAGTAAATATCCTGGCCTTCCAGTAGAATTTTACCCTCGACCCGAGTCCCTTCGATCATATCATTCATCCGGTTCAGACAACGCAGAAACGTCGACTTACCACAACCAGACGGACCAATAAACGCAGTCACACAACATTCCGGTATCGAAAGCGATATGTCGGTTAAAGCCCGATTCTCCGAATAATAAAAGGACAAATCTCGCACGCTGATTTTCTCAGTCGCCTGCGCTAATTCATCTGCAGTCCGCATGCTCTTACCATCGGGAATCGAAGGACGAACGAGTGGAGCTTTTGAATAATCGGAAGTCGCCTTATCGGATGGTTGCATATTTTTTTTAACCGAGGGTGTAGAAGCCATGGATTGAAAATCCTTGCTGAGTCCAATTATAGTTACTTTTTATCAAATCTCTGTGTCTATTTTTCGTTTTTCTGCTGCTGCTCAAAACGCGTGCCCTACCAGCGGATTTTTTTACCATATTTATGTCGCACAAATACGGCAATCGCATTCATACTGACTAATAAAATTAGCAGTACCAGAATCCCGGCTGCCGCCAGATGATGAAACTCTTCCTGAGGACGCGCAGTCCAGTTAAAAATCTGAATCGGCAATGACGTGAATTCATCGGAAAGACTCTCAGGCACAAACGGTACGTAAGCCATTGCCCCCACGACAATTAAAGGAGCCGCCTCACCCAAGGCACGAGACAGGGCTAAAATCACCCCCGTCATGATTCCCGGTAATGAAGCCGGCAACACCTGATACCAGACCGTCTGCCAACGCGTGGCACCTAACGCATACGCAGAGCGACGAATCGAATCAGGCACCGATCTCAGCGCTTCCTGTGAAGCCAGAATGATAATTGGCAACACCACTAGCGTCAGAGTCAACGCACCGGAGAGGACACTTCGATCAAAGGCCAAAGCCCGCACAAACAAGCCGAGTCCTAAAATCCCGTACACGATCGAAGGCACACCTGCCAGGTTGGAAATATTCAATTGAATCAATTTACGCCACCGGTTCTTGGGAGCATATTCTTCCAGATAGACGGCTGCGCCCACTCCTAAGGGAACGGAAAACAACGCAGTCAGACCGATCAGCCAGATACTTCCATATAACGCAGTCTTGATTCCCGCCTTGTGAGGAAATCGGGAAGGCAGCCGTTCGATAAAGTCCCAGCTCAACCAGCCTTTTCCCTGAATAATGATATTCCAGATCAGAACCAGTAACATCAGCACGCAGGTCATCGTCGCCAGAAAACAGAGGGACGTAAACAGAAAGTTTGAGATTCTGCCACGCGGCTTGGTTGTATATAGATCGAGTTTGTTGCTACTCATTCGTATTTTTCTCCTACGCGGGAGAGAATATATTGTGCAAGGATATTCATGGTCATCGTGGAAATGAACAGGGTCAAACCGACGGCAAAAATCGTACGATATTCTACGGTGCCCGTCGGCGTATCTCCCTGACTGACCTGCACAATGTAGGCGGTCATCGTTTGGATGCTCTCCAAAGGATTCAATGTCAACTTCGGAGTCGCCCCGGCAGCCAATGTCACCGCCATCGTTTCACCGATGGCGCGGGAGATGGCTAACAGAAAACTGGCAATAATTCCCGATAACGCGGCCGGCACAACCACGCGCACCGTCACTTCAAATTTATTCGCACCTAACGCAAATGCAGCCCCTCGTAAAGACAGAGGAACAGACTGCAAAATATCTTCACTTAAGGAAATGATCATCGGGAGAATCATAATCCCCACAACAATACAGGCACTGGCAGCATTGAATACGCCCGCACTGGGAAACACGTACCGAATAATGGGAGACACGAAGACAACCGCCAGATATCCATAAACAACAGAAGGGATGCCTGCCAGAATTTCCAGCATCGGTTTCACAACATCACGAAAACGGGGAGACGCATATTCGCTAAGATAAATGGCCGTTCCCAGACCGATCGGAACCGCCACAAACGCTGCTCCCCCGGCTACCAGTATCGTTCCACACATCAAAGGCAGAATCCCGAAATGCTGTGGCTTCAGGAGAGGCGCCCATCTCGTGCCTGTCAGAAACTCGATAATCGACACATCAAAGAAGAACTGCACTGACTCATACAACAGGACAACGACAATGCCCACAGTCACCAGCACAGAAATGCTGGCACACACAAACAGGCTGAAATGAATCAAACCTTCATAGACCGGGCGCAGTCTGACCAGCAGACCATCGCCCCTTTCTAAAGAGGTAGAGCGAGGCAGCTTGATTGCAGCTGCCTCGCTGAGTTCCATCTCGATCGATTGTTCTTCTTTCGAACGTTCGTCTGTCACTTGGACATTGCTCCCTTAAGGGCTTCTTCGTTCGCTTTCGCAACTTCATCAGATACCGGCACATAGCCAACATCTTTAGCAAGCTGAGCCGCATTTTCGAGATAAAACTTGACAAACGCCGCTACCTCAGGTCGCTCTAATGCTGACTTTCGCACATAGATAAACAGAGGGCGAGACAACGGTGCATAAGAGTTGTTACGTACGGTTTCCAAAGAAGGCTTCGTACAACCTTTGCCACCATCGACGGCCAGTAATTTCAGCTTATCTTTGTTTTCATCGTAATAAGCATATCCAAAATAACCGATTGCAAATTCATCTGAAGAAACACCGGTTACCAGAACATTATCGTCTTCACTGGCGGTGTAATCGGAGCGGCTTGCTTTTTCTTCTCCCACAATCGCTTCGGTGAAGTAATCGAAGGTTCCGGAATCAGTACCAGGACCATACAGCTTGATGTCTTTGGCGGGCCATTTGGGATCCAGGTCTTTCCACTGTTTCACGCCACTTTCAGGACGCCACAGTTCTTTGAGCTGACCGACGGTCAAACACTCACACCAGGTATTCTTAGGATTGGCAATCACAGCCAAGCCATCAAAGGCAACCGACAGTTCGATAAACTCGATTCCTTTTTCTTTGCAGGCTGCAGCTTCTTTTTCTTTCATCCCACGCGAAGCATCGCAGATATCAATTTCACCGGCGATGAATTTTTTCATTCCACCACCAGTACCGGAAATTCCCACAATCGGATGCACATCAGGCTGCACAGTTCGGAATTCTTCAGCAACTGCTTCACTGATGGGATAAACTGTACTCGACCCATCAATTTGTACCTTGCCGGACAGCTTCTCGCCGCCATCCGCTTCGCTCCCTGCTTCTTTAGCAGCAGGACCATTTGCGCTGTCACTGTTTCCTTTACAGCCAACACCAATCAGGGAAACCCCAACAGCCAGGCACATCAGCCCGAATACTTTCCCGATGTTTGTCTTGATCATTTCGTGCGTCTCTCCCAATGAGATATGGTGGTAAAACAAGATTGTTATCTGTGCAAATTAAGGTGCCAGAAACAGACCAGTCAAAACCAGACAACGGATGACAGACCTGCCTCGGACGTGCATTACCATACCCGCTAATTGTTAAGATAATATTAAGATACCGTGAAGTACTTAATCTTTCCCGAACATGGGGCGCAGAGAAAATGGTTCCTGTAAGTCTTTTTATAAAAGCAACTTACGAAACTCGTTATTAAGAATTAGCCACGAGGAAGCCGCACAGAAAACGTGCTTCCCTCACCGACTTTGCTGGTCACACTGATTGTCCCCTGAAAGGACTGAACCAGATGCTTCACAATCGAAAGCCCCAGCCCAGTGCCACCCAGTTCGCGCGAACGGGCTTTGTCAACACGGAAGAATCGTTCGAACAGACGGGCCTGATATTTTTCCGCAATCCCGATCCCCGTATCCTGCACCTGCAGTAGAACCATCCCAGAATCTTCTAGCTCCCAGCGAATCGTAACCCGCCCCTGATCGGGAGTGTATTTGATCGCATTATTAATCAAATTCCCCAGAATCTGATGCAGCCCCTCTTCGTCGGCTTTTACTTTGATCCCGGGTTCTTTTTCTTCAATTAACAATTCAATCTGATTGGACTCAGCCACTTTTTGCTGGTCGACCAGACACGATTCCACAAACGGCCGCAACTCAATGCTGATGATATCAAACACCTGATTCCCGGATTCGATACTCGCCAGACTGATCAGGTCCAGAATCAGCTGATGCAGACGGTCGGCCTGTTCTTCAATCCTCATCAAAAACGTCTTGTTGATTTCCGGGTCGTCCATCGCTCCCCGAATCAGCGTTTCGGTATATGCCTTGATCGAACTCAACGGAGTTTTCAATTCATGCGACACATTCGCCACAAATTCCTGCCTGAGCGACTCCAACCGGCGCAACTCAGTCATGTCAAACAACACGATCACCAGGCCAGGACAGGGAGTTCCCGGCAACGGTGTCGTCGTCACCCCCAGAATCCGATCGCTGGTACTCTCCAGTTCGACCTCCATTCGCTGCGGTTCTAACGTGTTCAAGACCTCTGTCACCGACTTTTGCAATTGATGATTGCGAACCGATTCAAACAGCGGCTTCCCCTCCGCTTCTTCCGGAGAGAAAAACAGCAATCGACCGGCTGATTCGTTGGCGAACAACACATGCTGCCGTTCATTCGTCGCAATCACTCCTTCGACCATCCCTTCCAGAACAGTACTCAACCGGTCTCCGCTGGCCTGCAACTGTCTGACGCGCTCGGCCATCTCCTGACTCATATGATTGAACGACTGTGCCAGAATACCCAGTTCATCATGCTGCGGAAAATAGAGCTTCTGATCATAATCCCCGCCGGCAATCGCCTCGGCGGCATTGGTCAGAATCGTCAGGGGACGAATCATCCGCGCCACAACCCAATAGGTCAGCAGCATCACCGTAAAACTGACCAGCAAGGCAATACTCCAGATCAACTTCTCGATTGAAGAAGTCTCCTCCTGGATTTTCGCCATCGTGATGGCAACCCGCACCACTCCTTCAGGCTGCCCGTCTTCCTTGAATAACAGGGCGTAATACAACATCGGTTCACTCAACGTCGGACTGAGCCGTTTTGAACTCCCCTCGCCGGTCGACATCGCCTGAATGATTTCAACCCGATTTTTATGATTCTCCATCTCCCGGACCAGCTCCAGAGTCTCCTGATCCGAGTCGGCGATCACCAGTCCGTCCATGTCAATCAGAGTCAATCGCGTTCCGGTCTTCTGCCCCAGCTTTTTCACTTTTTCCTGCAGTTGCTCTGAAAGTCCCTGCTCGAAAATACCATCCAGACTGCTCCGCATGATAATCGCCGAATCGTGCAGACGCTGCTTAATCTGTTCTTCAACCTGATCCTGCTGGCGTCCGGAAACAATCAAAACAAAGACAATTGCAGACGCAATATTTAAACCGGCATAAACCAGAAACAGTTTCCAGAACAGTCGCGAAGACCACATCGATACATCCACCTTGATGATTGACAGAGCATTCAACGATCATTAATGGCTGAATAGACTCTGAATACGCAATACGATACTCGATTGCCGGCTAAAGAGAATTCGCTTATTGTGATACCGATGCCTGTCTGTTCGCAAGGGCTGAACTGCATTTTCATTCAGAGTTCACGAGAACTGAGTAAAATAACGCGTTCGCGAATCCACAATACCTGCATCATAAAAGAAATACTCTTGAACGACACGAGCAGATGCGAACCCTGTCAAACGCATGTCGCAATTTGCTTTCAAAAAATGCACTGGATCATTCCCCGTCTCAGACAACCAGGTTTTCACCCCTGAAAAACAGACCTTTATTTCCGATTGACTCACAGCCGCGGCTCCCTAACATGCGGAGTTAGCGTCGCGCGCGCGAGCAAACACGATTTTCATCAGAAACTAAGTTCAGACTGCCTGAAACAAACGTCGCATTAACTCTTGCCCTGCCCGATGTTACCAGGACTCCGTTTTCAATCGCCTCTTCCAACAGCGTCTCAATTGTATCGTTTTGATACCGCTTCATTGCACTTTCCTGCGCTTTCATCGAACAAGAATTCCACTTCATCTGTGAATTTTCGCTTGCCCCATGCGTGCACTTCAGCATCATTGAGTGACGTCAGCCAACCACACACCACGTTCGTCCGCCAGCGCATTCACACCATCACAGTCAGCACACGCAGCCAAACCGCAACGGGAATTGTATGCGATAGCAGGCAACGTCACTAACTGAAGATCCGGCAGCAACGAACTGAATACGCCCCTGATCTGAGTGTTCAGACCAGGGGCGTGTCTCCTCAGGCAATCACTTTTGTGACCACGCCTGAACCAACGGTCTTACCGCCTTCACGGACGGCAAACCGATCTCCCTCTGCCAGTGCAACCGGGTGCGTGAGTGAAACACTCAACGAAACACCGTCGCCGGGCAAAGCCATATCAACGTCTCCCAGAACCATTGCGGTCCCGGTGACGTTGGTCGTGCGGAAGAAAAACTGCGGCGTATAACCGTTAAAGAACGGCGTATGACGGCCACCCTCTTCTTTCTTCAACACATACACTTCCGCTTCAAAATCCCGGTACGGCGTAACCGAACCCGCAACCGCCAGCACCTGGCCGCGCGACACTTCGTCGTATCCGGTCTTGCGCAACAGGCAGCCGACATTGTCACCAGCACGACCGGTCTCAACCAGCGCACTGAATGATTCGACTTGTGTCACCGTATCGACACGGGTCTCATCGCTCAGACCAAGGATCTCGACAGATTCACCGGCACGGATCTCTCCCTGCTCGATCTTTCCGGTCACAACCGTGCCACGCCCTGAGATCGAAAATACATTTTCAATCGACATCAGGAACGGCTTGTCGGTCATCCGCACAGGATCAGGGATAGAACGATCCAGTGCATCCAGCAATTGATTGATACACCGCGCTGCTTCCTCATCCGCCGGATGATCGTGAGCCTGTTTTGCAGATCCACGAATGAAGGGAACATCGTCTCCGGGAAAGCCGTACTGTGTCAGCATGTCCCGAATTTCCATTTCCACCAGTTCGATCAGATCGGGATCATCCACCAGATCGCATTTGTTAAGAAACACGACCAGATAAGGCACACCCACCTGCCGCGCCAGCAGAATATGCTCGCGCGTCTGAGGCATCGGACCATCGGCGGCCGAAACCAGCAGCACCGCACCATCCATCTGGGCCGCACCGGAAATCATATTCTTGATATAATCGGCGTGGCCGGGACAGTCGATATGGGCATAGGTACGATCTTCCGTTTCGTATTTGACATGCGAAGCGAGTATCGTCACCGTCTTGCTCTTATCGCGCACGATACCACCCTTGGCGATATCCTGATAAGACTTGGCCTGCGCCAGACCCTTCTCCGACTGCACTCCCAAAATGGCAGCCGTCAGAGTCGTTTTCCCATGGTCAATGTGACCAATCGTACCAACGTTGACATGAACTTTCTGAACCATTGCTCATAGCCTCCTTTCTCAAAGAGGAGTAGATCGCATTTACTGGCCAGCCTTCTGAGGTGAGCAGCCTCAGCAGCCTTTTTGTGCCCGTGCAGCTCCAGATCAGTTGATGCGACGAAAAAATGGTGACGTTAATTTCCAATGAGTTATGTACATAAAAAAACCCGCCTGATTGGGGAATCGGGCGGGTTGAACTGATGAATGAATAGTTGCGTCTCACACTCCAGACAACGATCCCACCCCGCCCTTGCTTGACGAGTCCTCTGATGATCTTGATCTGGTGAAGAATTGGAACATGGATTTTCCCTGTTTTAAAAGTGTGTGGGAGAACAGACACACCCGCCTCAAAAGGGTTCGGAGATTTTTCGTCAGCAAGACGAATCGAATTCGCGCAGCCATTAAGGAAACGCGCAACAGCAGACCTTCAAAGGCAACACAATCTTTGGCCGATTAGAAAAGAGAGTGGACCGAAAACAGCCAAGATAGCGTTTATTTAATCGTTCTGATCCTGATTTTGAGGTCGATCGAGTTCGCTACGTAAGAATTCACCGTAGCCGACGGTGTGTTGTTGCCCCTGTTCACTGGACGATGACCGCAGAAGAGGCCCATTAGCCGCAGGGCGTTAGCCCCGGTTGGACGTCAGGGGCAAGAACCGATCGAGTTAAGAAACACCACCTTGCACCGGTTCCTTACATTCGAAACACCATTTCGAGTTAAGAAACGCTAGCTAGTCAGGAATCGACGTCACCAGTTCTTCAGCAACGGCTTCCAGCACATCGGACGTGATCACAGGCAGTTCATCAGCATATCCGACTAACAAACCCAGATCACATAGACGATTGATCTTGCGAGGATTACCTTGGGTTAACTCAAACAGAGTCTCATAGGCCTCATCATCAAACACCGGCTCATTGCGGCCGGCCACTTCCAGCCGATGCTCCACATAATTGCGCGTATCTTCCGGAGAAAATGGTTTCAGCAGACAACGCACCGCAATCCGGTCGTCTAACTGGGCTGACCGTTGTAGATGGCTTAACAGCAATTGATCGCCAACTAACAACAGTGTGAAATCAATCTCGGACGTCTGTTGAAAATTCAAGAGCTGATGCAGCGTTTCGAAAATACGCTGATCGACAATCAGATGTGCCTCGTCAATCACGATCACAGGTTTGTGTCCCTGCTCGCACAGCAACAGCAACTGCCTGTGTAAGGCCCGTACAATCCGATCTTTCCCCGGCGTCACCGGTTCAATGCCCGCTTCCTCTGCACCAAGCTCGACCGCCAGATACGAAATCAGTTCGATCGGCGATAATTGGGGAAACACCAGATGCACGAACGGCTGATGCTGCTCAGCCAGCTGGCTCTTCAGTACATGACACAGATACGACTTTCCCATTCCAGAGCCACCAACGAGTAAACCAGCCCCCTTGCTGTTCTCGATGAGATATTGCAGCTTCAGTAAGCCCGCCTGATGGGGATGGCTTTCATAAAAAAAAGTGGCGTCCAATTTTTCTTCAAAAGGACCACTCTGCAAATTCCAGTAACTCTGATACATAAACTCTGATTCCCGGGAATGGTTTAGCGTAGGGCACTCTTATTGACACGTTGACTGATTAATTTCTCAAACGACGAAACGAACCATTCACTGGCAAGTCGTCAATTTCTTCGATTTCTCCCGTCAGCCAGGCGGCTCCATCATTGACTGGCTGACTCTGGCTGCCTGGTTGGTTCTCTCTGGAAATATAAACGGGGTACTCGCCTGCCACCTGCATGACGCGTTGTTCCCCATTCTGCTGACCTACCGCGTGATACACGCCCCCGTCATTCTGAGCTGTCCCCACAGCCTGCTCGACAGAAACGGTCCGGATCACAGAAGTTGGTTGAATCGGATTTTCGAAGCTTGAACTGACGGACGATTCTGTTTCAAGCTCCTGAAGTGGCAAAGACGCATCCAGACCGAACTCCATCGAAAGCTCATCGCTGGCCCCTAATTCCGGGGAAATCGTTTCCGGTTCCGACAACGCCGCCGGTTCCTCTAAGGAACTGAAAAAGGAAAGCAGTGCCATCATCGAAAAGATACTTGCCGACAGACCGGCAATCGTTTTCGTTGTCTGATTCCACTTGAAGGCAAAAGAGCATCTTCGGACAATCGGCGCAAACACCAGACGAAATAAATTCAGAGTGTGTTTGAAAAATAGAGACTTAAGCCAACTCATCTCTCGTTCCTTCGAGGGGTGAATATCTGATTGACAACAAATACGAGCTCAATCCCTGAATTTTTGCCAGACGGAACTAGACCGTCTATCACTGAAGTGAAACCCGCTCTGTCTGGAGACAGCAAGCGCTCTTCTTATATCGGTTAATGAGTATACCACTCTTGACTGTTTCACGGACTTGGTAAAACAGGAAGACCTGCTAAACAGGGTGACTAATTCAAGTCCAATACATCCGCCATGGTATACAGCCCCGCGCCCTGTGTTGCCAGATATTTAGCGGCAGCCAAAGCGCCATAGACATAACTGTCCCGGGTATGGCCGCGGACCGTCAAGTCGATCGTCTCACCCATCATGCCGAAGACAATCGTATGCTCGCCGACATTGTCGCCGGTTCGCAGAGCATGATAGCCAATCTCGCAGGTAGGCCGCGGCCCCGGACGTCCGTGCCGCCCATGAATGTGCTCGGTCTGTCCCATTTCATCGGCGATGATCTCACCAAAATGCAGCGCCGTCCCGCTGGGTGCATCTTCTTTAAACCGGTGATGGCGTTCGATTACTTCGACATCCACGCCGCCGGGAGAATTTTTGAGTGAATGCGCGGCTTCGCGAACCAGCTTCATCATCAGGTTGACGGCCAGACTCATATTCGGCGCCAGAATCAGCGGCGTCGTCTGAGAAGCGGTCAGCACTTCATTCCGCTGTTCCGGAGTCAATCCTGTCGTCGCCGCCACCAGCGGAATCTGCCGTTCCGCACAGATCTCGGCTACTTTCACCAGACCCGCCGGTAACGAGAAATCAATGATCACATCCACCCGGTCCGTCAGCTCTGATTGAATCGGAACACCAATCGGACCAATGCCCGCCACTTCGCCGGCATCTTTCCCCAGCACGGGAGAATTGTCAGACTCTAAAGCCGCCCCGAGTTTTAAATCCTGATCCTGATAAACCAGCACGGCCACGCGCTGTCCCATCCGACCACCGGCCCCATTCACTCCGACGAGAAGTTGATCACCCATTTCTGACTCCCACTGACTGAAACGTTTCGATGCACATTGATGTATTTTCTGGTACAGATCTCTGCTGAAGATCGTAATACAAGATCCTCGACTTTTCCATGAGACCCCCGGTCATTCTACCTGCATTTTTGACTTTATTCACCCCGGTTTTTGATTTCTGCAATCGCACACTGTAATTCGTGCACCACTTCTGCCTCAGACTCAACAGCCATCCGCTGCTCCAGAGATGTCGCGACCTCAGCCCCTCCCAACTGTCCCAGCGCCCAGGCCGCCGCTCCTCGAATCAACGGTTCCGAATCCATTAATACAGTCAATAGTACTGGCACTGCGGCCGCCTCTCCCCGATTGCCCAGCACAATCGCCGCATTCCGTAATAAACCGGCCCGTCGCGCACGCGACATCGGCGTACTCTGAAACCGTTTCTGAAAGCCCTCTTCATCCAGCGTCAATAATTCGCAGGCATCCACGGGCGAGAACGTCTCCACAGGCTGAAAGGCAGGCTCATGACTGACGGGCGCTTTGCGATTCCAGGGGCAGACATCCTGACAGACATCGCAGCCGAACATCCAATCCTGCATTCCCGGTCGCAACTCAGCAGGAATCGGCTGATCGCGCAGTTCGATTGTCAGATACGAAATGCATTTCCGCGCATCCAGTGTTCCCGCTTCCACGAATGCATCGGTCGGACAGGCTTCCAGACAACGCGTGCACGTTCCACAATGCGACGTCTCTTGCGGCGCGTCATATTCCAGCTCATCACTCAGCAACAGTCCTGCCAGAAAAAACCAGCTTCCTTCACTCTGATTCAACAGCAGCGTATTTTTTCCAATCCACCCCAGGCCCGCCAGTTGTGCGAAGTCGCGTTCCAACAACGGCGCCGTATCCACAATGCCGCGAGTTTCACAAGCGGGAAACTGCGCGTGAATCAGGCGTGCAAGCTGCTTCAGCTTTTTGCGGATCACCTTATGATAGTCGGTCGTCCCCCACGCATAACGAGAGACGCGCGCCTCGGTTTCTGAAAGGGGCGACGGTTCTTCCGTCCGGTAATTAAGCGTCAGCATCAACACGCTGCGCACCGAACTCATCACGTATCGCGGATGCTCATAGGCGTCTTTCCGCCGCTCCAGATAACTCATCTCGCCGGCGTAACCCTGATTCAGCCAGTCCAGAAAACTATGATACCCCGCTGGAGTCACCGCCGGTGCGACCCCCGCCAGATCAAAGCCGACCTCACGTGCCATCTGTTTGATTAGCGTGCTTTGTTGACTCCGATCACAGTCTGATCGTTCTGATGCTTCGGCCATAGTGTTCTCGAACGCAGACGTGTTGATTCAGACCGAAGGATGTGACTGCAGCTGTTCCCACTGCGCCCGACCTACCGTTAAGACTTCCGCATCATCACATTTCGTTAACGGAGTATAACGCGGATGCCTCGATTCTTTATAAGGATCGTTGTGCCGCGTATTGTAGCAGCAGATAAAGCCCCACCGCGGATGCTCGCTCTTGTTTTGATCAGAGCGATGCAACAGATTCGCATGAAACAGCACGGCAGACCCCGGCTCCAGTGTGCAGTAAACCAGTTCGAAACGTTCGCAGGCGGCCTCAACCCGTTCCGGGTCAGCTCCCGTCTGATCTCCCACCGGGCCATGATTGATCCGCCCCATCAGGTGACTCCCTTTGAGTACCTGCAGACAACCGTTTTCCCGGGTCGCCCGATCCACGGCGATCATGCAGCTTCCCATATCCGGAAACAGACAGCCGTTGTTGTACCAGTAGCCGTAATCCTGATGCCAGGCCCACGCGCCGCCGACCTTGGCCTCTTTCTGAATCATCTTGTGATGGTAATGATAGACCTCATCGCCGAGCAGTGCTTCCATCCGATCAACGACACGCTGACTGCGGGCGATCGCACCGTAAATATCATCGTGCAGCTCATTCTCGACACTCAGTTTGACCGCGCCCCCTTCGCCGTCCGCGCGACTAAAGGTCGCCTGCTGCATCGCCAGATCCGCACGGCCAATCTGTCCCAGCAGAGTCACTTCTTCCTGACTGAAGAGCCCCTCCACAATCAGAAAACCATCCTGCTGAAACCGATTGATCTCATCTGCAGTGAATAACTCCGCGCTCATCTCACTTCCCCCATTCTCAAACAGAGTTTTCATGAATTCAGGAAGCAACGGGTGGCACTGTTGGCTTGCCCAACAGTGTTTTTCAGCTCCCTCAACAACTCAAATCACAACCAATATTCGACCGGCGTGTGCCACTGTTGGCTCGTCCAACAGCGCCGATCCGATCTCTGCAATCAATACTCCAGACACCCAATAATAGATACCGTTTTGATGGAACGTCCCGAAATATTTCTCACTGTCGGACAAGCCGACAGTGCCACCCCAAGTTCTATCAGGATGACTTACAGAATAATTCAAACTCCCTCTCTAACAGTGTTTCTCAGCTCCCTCAACAACTCAAATCACAACCAATATTCGACCGGCATGTGCCACTGTTGGCTCGTCCAACAGTGCCGATCCGATCTCTGCAATCAATACTCCAGACACCCAATAATAGATACCGTTTTGATGGAACGTCCCGAAATATTTCTCACTGTCGGACAAGCCGACAGTGCCACCCCAAGTTCTATCAGGATGACTTACAGAATAATTCAAACTCCCTCTCTAACAGTGTTTCTCAGCTCCCTCAACAACTCAAATCACAACCAATATTCGACCGGCGTGTGCCACTGTTGGCTCGTCCAACAGTGCCGATCCGATCTCTGCAATCAATACTCCAGACACCCAATAATAGATACCGTTTTGATGGAACGTCCCGAAATATTTCTCACTGTCGGACAAGCCGACAGTGCCACCCCGAGTCCGATCAGACCAACAAAAAACATCTCTGATATAAGGAGAACCTCTCATCCAGTTTAACCTGTTTCCTCACAGGTTTCGAGCATCTCCCGTGCTCAAAACAAAAACACAGCCCGTTAACGAACAGGCTGTGCTTTGAGTTATCTTCAAGAATTGGGTTTCAAAGAATCGGAATCAGGCTTCATCCAGCAGATTGACTGCCGCGAATTCCTGACCTTCCAGCATGGCCAGACTGGCGCCGCCACCAGTACTGACGTGCGACACCTGATCGGCAAAGCCCAGTTGTTGAATCGCAGCAGCACTGTCACCGCCGCCGATAATGCTCGTCGAATCACTGTCGGCAATCGCCTGGGCAACCGCCTTCGTGCCGGCATCAAAGGGAGGCATCTCGAATACACCCATCGGACCGTTCCAGACAACGGTTTTCGCTGACTTGACGGCTTCTGCATAAATCTTGGCTGTTTCAGGACCGATATCCAGGCCTTCAAAACCGTCGGGAATCTCACCCGCTTTGACAACCACTTTGTTACAGTTAGCGTTGAAATCGTCACCGCAGTGCGTATCCACGGGCAGCATCAGTTTGTCGCCCCCTTTGGCAATCAATTCCTTAGCCAGATCGACTTTGTCTTCTTCGACCAGACTGCCACCAACCTGCCCGCCTTGCGCGAGAGAGAAAGTATACGCCATCGCGCCGCCGATGAGCACTTTGTCGCAGATTCCCAGCAGATTATCGATGACTTTAATTTTGTCTGAAACCTTCGCACCGCCCAGAATCGCCACAAATGGACGTTCGGGGTTGGAAATGGTGTCGGTGAGATATTGAATTTCTTTCGCAACCAGGAATCCGACGACTTTCGGTTTACCGTCCATCGCTTCCGGCACTGCGACCATTGAAGCGTCGGTACGGTGGCAGGTTCCGAATGCATCGTTGCAGTAAATATCAGCGAAGGCAGCCAGCTCCGCAGCGAATGCAGCGTCCCCTTTTTTCTCGCCGGCATTGAACCGCAGGTTTTCCAGAATCAGCACCTGACCATCTTTCAGGTCAGCCACTTTGGCTTTCGCATCATCGCCTACTGTATCCGTCGCAAAGGCCACGTCCTGACCTAATAATTCACCCAGACAAGCGGCCGTCGGCTTCAGGCTGAACTTTGCATCGCCGGCGTCTCCTTTGGGACGACCGAGGTGACTCATTAAAATCACGCGTCCGCCGCGCTCAATGACCGATTTAATCGAAGGCAGCGCCATCCGCACGCGGCGATCATCGGTGATCTTGAGATTCTCATCCAGAGGAACGTTGAAATCCACACGCATCAATACAGCTTTGCCTGCAACGTCTACGTTTTCAATTGTCTTTTTAGCCATGGAAACTTGAACCAGTCTCTTTTCATACAGAGGTTGAGATAGAATGTTAGTGTGATGAATACTTTAGATCTGAAAAGTATTCCTGATGATATTTTTTGCAAACGCAACTTTAAACACGTTTCGTGGTCGCTGCTACAAGGCCAAGAAAAGACTACTCGTCCATCACGTCTTTTTCTTTCGCATCAGCCATGCTGTTGACTTTGCCTTCGAATTTTTTGGTCAGATCCTGAATGTCGGTCTTGGTATTGTCGCGCTCGTCTTCCCCCATCACTTTGTCTTTTTCGGCCTGATCGGCGTGTTTGTTCGCATCGCGACGAATATTGCGGATCGAAATCCGGGCTTCTTCTGCCAGTTCTTTCACGCGTGAAACCAATTGACGACGACGCTCTGTCGAAAGCGGGGGAATGTTCAACCGCACGACGCGCCCGTCGGTATTCGGAGCCAGGCCCATATCGCTGGCCTGAATGGCTTTCGCAATCTCGCCCACCATCTGGGCATCAAACGGACGGATCAAAATCTGCTGTGGTTCCGGTACACTGACGTTTGCCATCTGCTTCAGTGGGGTCGGCGAACCGTAATAGTCAACGCGAACCGAATCCACAAGCCCCGGAGTGGCACGGCCTGTTCGAATGCCTTGCAGCTGTCCCTGCAACACATGAACCGCTTTGTCCATTCTCTCTTCCGCGTCGAGTAAAATTTCATCCTGGTCCATGTTACAAGTCCTTTGAATAGATGGCTTTATCTGAATAGAATCTTCAAGTGATGATGATCAATCGGTGTTTAGCAGAGTCTGTGCCCCCTCTCGCTTGTGGAAAAACAGGACGACTGAGCGCAACATACTCCTGGTTCCCTCGAACGGGAACAGAAACTGGCCCGATTTTAGTTGACCGGCTGGGAAAATCAAACCGTCAGATACGAGAAAAACCAGCTGAAACGTGTCCAGCTGGTTTTTTATCAATCATTTTTGCTTAAAATCCTACCCACTCTCAACGGCGGATCAGGAAATGGGCGATTCGTCCCGCGTCATTAAACCACTTAAATAAAGCAGGTTTTTCTCGGTCGGGATGTTCGTTCGGAACTGCAGATTCTTATTTCCCGCATGCAGCAGATCGCGGCGGCTGATCTGACCGACCAGCTGAGCACCATCACGCACCACCGGCAATCGGCGCGTCGCCGTGCTCAGAAAGATCTGGGCGATCGTCAGTAAATCGGTCTCTTCCGAGATGCAGCGTGCTTCGGTATCAACAAAGGGAAAAATTTGAGACGAGGGAAGTTGCTCATAGCTGGCTTTGATCAGCACGTCCATACAACAGCGTTCAGAAAAGACCCCCAACACCCGGTTGTCCGGGTCAATCACAGGGGCTCCTGAAATACGATGGTTCAATAGCATCCCAATTGCTTCCAGTACATCCATGTCCGGAGTTAACGTAATCAACTTCGTGACCATAATGTCCTTTGCGAGAACTGGTTTATTCATCGCACTTCCCCCTTCTAAATTGGCGTTTAGAATCACAAGGTAAAGGGAGCACACTACGAAAGAAATGAATTCAAAATAGTTGAGAATGTGTGCTCTCACTTCAGATATGAAATAACGCAAAACACGTTATTAAAAATTCAAATGTGGGAAACCTGTGTATTCTAACAACATAATTTTGACTTCTCAAAAAGTTTTCTACTGATCACCAGGTGTTCGATTGATTCTTGAAACCATTATCTTCTTTTAAATCAAGAACTTAATAAATTCCCGAAAAAACACCTCCCCTCGTTTTTTTCACCAAATTTCGATTGATGCCCGAAGAGTTGGAAGACCAGACTTATCAGGAGTGACTTGAGACGCCTATAATCATAACTGATTCAAAACTCTATTCTCTGAAGGCTTGTCGCAGTTTCAACCAGTGAGTGAACTGACCAACCATAGAAATCAATGATAATGGCACATCGAGTGGAAATTGACGGAGTCGGCTTACATCTGGGTCGCGCCGACCAGACATCCAGTGAGTGGATCGGGCAACACGAAGCACTGAAACAGCTTCTGGCCTGCTGGCTGGTAATTGATGAAAAAGATATGCCCTTGACGCCTCGACTCGTGGGAACACCGGGCATCGGCAAAACATCGCTCGCCATCGCAGGTGCGCGAACGCGCGATCAGGAACTCTATATTTATCAATGTACGGCCGACACACGGCCCGAAGATTTACTCGTGACTCCCGTTTTGGCCGAGAGTGGCAAAATTGCCTATCACGCGTCTCCGCTGGTCACCGCGATGATTCGTGGCGGAATTTGTGTGCTCGATGAAGGCAACCGCATGAATGAAAAGTCATGGGCCAGTCTGGCCCCCCTGCTCGACCATCGCCGCTATATTGAATCGATCGTCGCCGGCGTCACGATTCCCGCCCACCCGGAATTTCGTTGCGCCGTCACTATGAACGAAGACGAATCCACGTTTGAAATTCCCGACTACATTCTCAGCCGTCTGCAACCCAGTATTTCGCTCGAGCATCCCAACCGGGAAGATGAAAAAATGATTCTGCATTATCATCTTCCCTTTGCCGACGAGCATATGCTCGACCTCACCGTCGACTTCCTGCAACAGTCGCACAGCCTGAAGTTGGATTTCTCCACCCGCGATGGCATCAACGTTTTGCGTTTGGCATTAAAACGCGCCGCCCAGGACAAAGACCATCCCCTCAGCAAAGATGTCGTCTGGCTGGAATCGCTCAAAAGCTGTCTTGGCGACGATGCGCTCGACCTGGAATCTCTGTCAGAAAAACGAAAACAGAGCCTGGGCGGAAACATGATGCCGATGGGACTGGGAGATTTCTTTTTCTCACCAGACAACCCGCTGCACCCCGATCGAGACGATGACGACGACCTGGATGATCTGGATTTTGACGACGATGATGACGACCGGGAAAGCTATTAAACTTCACAAACATCGTGAGCGGCTTTGAACATCGTCTCTACTCAGGTTTCCGGGCTTCCACCGGCGGCTCTTCAAAACTGAGCCGGATTTGAAACGGTTCAATCAGAATCTGTTTCCGGTCTGCATCAGGAACATTCCAGATCCGTAGTCGATTGCTGCGCGTCGTTTCCTTCAGCACCACGTCCCCGGTTCGCAGATCAACCACCTGCAGGTCAACCAGTGTGCCATAGCTGGAAGGCGATCCCTGAATTCGTTTAATCCCGAATGTGATGACAGGCAGATCCAGAAATTGAGAAAATTCAATCCCCTGCGCCTTTAGAGGTAGTGACCACATCAACTCACCTGACTTGCGATCAACTGAATACACCATCCCGCTGAACAGAAATGAGGTCATGCTGAATTTTCGAAATGTAACTCGCTTTTGAGGAATACGCTTTTCAGGAATGTAAGGCAGGGTGACAAAGACCAGATATTGCCGCTGATTCTCCAATACCAGCAAATTGAGCACATTAGCCGCTGGTTGTCCTTTGACTTTATTTTTCACCTCACCCGTCCGCAAATCCAGAAACGAAATCGTCCCATCTGGTTGAATCATCACCAGATCGTAATTTTGTCCCAGTGTATAAGTCGACGACTTGCTCAATATCTGGCTCCAGATTTCCTGATTCGTCGTGAGATCCTTCAAGCGGAGATTTCGTCCGCCATCAGCTTGTTTGGTGATTGTCAGTATATAACGCTCAAACGCAAAAATGGGAGATTCGTCTTGTCCCAGTTTGAAGGCGTTGATCTCCTCTCCACTCTGACCACTTAAGACTCCATACCGTGTTTCCGAAGTATGATACCGTGTATCCGAACGCGCGATCGGTGTCATTACAATCACACGATCAGCATCACCAAAATGCCTGCTGCTCGTAACCACTCCCGGTTGCTTCCATAATACCTTACCAGTTAACAACTCGGCTGCGATCAAGTCAGTACCCAGCTGATAGCAGAGAAAATCCTGGTTGATCGTGCCGATCCTTCCCAGGATCTCGCGGTCGGCATTGCGTGTGATATACTCGCGTAATACCGGAGCCACACCGGTGCGCTCGATCGAAATATAGTCCCGCAGACTGGGTGGCCCGGCAATCAACCGCTGCTTCCACAACAACGTCGGCCGATTATTTGCATCCCGATTCAACGTATCCAGCACGATAAAATGAGACCCAAAGTTGACGACAAGATAATGCTGAAACACGCGAGCAGAAAAATACAGCTGATTCGGAACCTCAACCTCCGCTTCCAACAGTGAAAATTCCCACTGCTGTTTCCCTTGACCATCGTAGGCCAGCAATTTCTCTTTGGCCGGTCCTACCTCCAGTTGATAATTTTGAAACAACGGATTCGAAAGACCGATAATCTCTACCGGTAGCGAGGTATTCTGCCCTCTCGGATGTTCGCCGCGATAGACTTGCGCCGGATAGTCGGGCCACTCTGATTTCGTAGACTGCTGTTTCTGGAAACTTGATTCAGAACGCCATTCTGCTGCTAACTGCAACGACGTTTTCTGATCCAGGCAAACGACATTCGGCCAACGTGAAACCAACTCGTCCAGCAATGCATCTGCTTGCGCGGCATGACGCGTCCCCAGATAAATTTGCGCCAGCCTGGCTGTCGCAAATGCTGCCATTTCAGGATTCTTTGATTCTCGGAGATGTTCCAGATGCTGCATCAGGTGGCGACGCAAGGCAGCCTGTTCGTTGAGGGAACCGGCATTGATCGCCTCCTGCTCTAAGCGTTCAATCAGAAGCACACGCGCCTGCTCTGTTTCAGGAAGGTTTCCGCAACACAACAGAAAACGCTCCAACACATCCCGTTTGGCATTGAGCAGCTTCTCTGCAAAATACAGGGAAAAGAACTCATCGATCTCAGCGCGTTGCTGCTCGGAAGCGCGTGCCAGTAAAATTTCCAGTTGCGAACGAATCCATCGATCCGTTCGAACAAAAGAGCCTCCTTTGATCGTCTCCAACTCCAGAAGCCCGCGCAACTCAGACAGGCGCAGATAATTTTGCAGTGCCGCTTGCAAATTGCCCTGTTGCTGATAATTCAGAGCCAGAATCTGATAAAACCGCTTGCGTTGATCATCATCAACCAGCAAGGACTCCGTTTTAGAAATCTGGTTCAGATTCTGATTAAAATCATGATCCAAACTCTCCAGTAACATATCTGCATATAATCGTCGAGCTCGAATCGTAGGCTGGATTTGAATCGATTGATCGATTTTCTGCATCGCCAGATTCACATCGCCGGCAAACAGATTCAGTTCGCCCCGCAGCAGTTGAGCCAGAGCCAGATCCGCAGGCTGATTCGATTGATCGGCGAGACGAATCTGCTGCCGAATTGATTCCACAGATCGGAAACCGACCACCTCAGATTCATTTTGAGACACCAGCATTCCCCCGGCAGCAGCAAGATTACCGACAAGGGAATCCATCTCAACTCGGGTCCGTGCCAGTATCAAACCATCGTCCAGCCGAATACTGAGAATTTCTCCGGTATCCACCGGTTGAAAATAGGTATTCTTCACCACGATTCCACGACCACTGGGAGCAGGAATCGGCTGCGACTTCGGCCAGGCAGAATCGCCATCACTCAGTTTGATCGCCTCGATACGATCGTTGCTTACCAGCAGAATTTTGTCACCCTGAACGTCTGCGACAAATAATTTTTTCCGCCGTGCCTTCGACCATAACAATCGACCGTCGAACAGATCCAGACATTGAAGATTCTGCAGCTTGCGCGAGTAGATCAGCACCCGATTTCCCACAATCAACGGAGTAAACTCGGCCCAACCTTCCTCGTTTTTGTTAGTATCACGGGCAAAAGCGGCGTACATCGTAATTGCTTCGCCGCCGACATCCACCTTGCGCCACAGTATTCTGCGATTCACGATATCGATGCCGACCGTACAACCTTCGCCCGTTTCACAGACCAGCACACCATGGGCAAAAGACGGACTTAAACCCATCCGCCGTCGAATATGATCCATCGGGCGGCGATCCGTTGTAAAGTCGCGGGCAATCGGATACTTACTGCGATATAAAGATTGCGTCCAGAGCGTTTTACCCGTTTGCGGATCTAAGACCAGCAAACGAAACTCTCGCCCCTCTTCCGCCAGGCAGTAGAGCTTCCCGTCCAGAGGCAACGGCGCCCCCAAAAAATAATGCCCGGAATAGTTCATCGGGTTTTGCAGTCGCGGCCCCCCCGCTTCCCAGACAAACTTTCCTGAATCAGCTTCAAAGGCCATCAGACGGTTATACGAATTAGGCACCAGAATATTGTCGCGATCCAATCGACTGAAGTGATAAAATCCGGCGATGAATCCGACATTTTCCACACTAAAAACCAGTTTTCCATCCGTACTCAAGTGACCGGCGGTATAATCCTGCCAGGCACGCTGGGTCAGATATTTCTCCAGCGGAGTCTCAGGCATTCCCAATGACTCTTCGTCTTCATTCTGCGGATCTTGTAACAGTTTCTGATACAGCGCATCTGGCAACGTGGTTTGCCAGGTCAACTCTCCCTTCGATAAGGAAACTGCCTTCAGATTACGATGCGTTCTGAAAATGACTTGATCCTGGATGATCAACGGGCTGGCAGCCGGCAGCACTCCCGGAACATGTTTGCGACGATATTCACCCAACTTCTGCAGCATATTTTCAAGCGGCGGCGCATCTTTCTGACTGCTCAGTACCGAATCTTGTATCGTCGAGAAACGCCAGACCGGTTTTGCAGACGGCACGGCAAATAGAGCCGAAGCCAGACGTGAAGGACTGCCACGATACATGGTCCAATCCTTTTGTTCCTCTGCCGCTCTCAAATCTGGAGTACCCAGGAGAGCGGCAAACCAGTCCACCGGATTATCATTGGCGAACGTCAGTGTGATTTTTGTTCCATTTGGTAACTCAAAAGGCTTTCCGGAAGTCAAACGGACCAGCTTCTTCAACGTTTGACGGCATTTCCCCTGATTCCCCAGATAATACCAGGCAACCGCCAGTTTGAACGTCAGATGGGGCTCCTTTGATTGCCCCAGATCATGCCGATCGCTCAAAGCCTCCCACTGCCGCGTCGCCGCCCAAAAATCTCCCCGTTCAAAGTAATACGCGCCCAGAGTATACGCGGCTTCCGCTCCTGCTTTGGTAAAGAAATAGCGGCGCACCACTTCCTGCAGTTGATTGAGATCATCCTGCTCCACTGCCTGATTCAACAACTGCTCGGCCGCGGGACCATACTGCAGAGAATAAAAACGTTTCCCTTCAGCCGGCAAATCTGCGATGACCTGCAGCGCCATACTTTTCAGGCTGGAGAAATCCAATCCTTGTTCGGGAGACACATAATCCTCAGGGGCATCCAGAATCGACTGCAACTCCGGGATTCCCGCCGAGTATTTTTTTTCGCCAATCAGCTGTATCGCATCCCGATAATTTTTGGAGTAGAGCCGACTGGTGGGAAACAATGCATGACGATCCTCGCCCGGCTCCGCATTGCGCAAAGGTTGTGCGAAGACGGGAACAGAAAAGAGCGTGAGAAAAACCAGAAGCAACACCACCAGAGAAACGCAGTGTAGACAATAGCCGGTTAATCTGTCTGACTGTTTAAAAACGAACATAGGCGAATGAAGAGATTCTACTTCCTGCAAAAATTATTTTCATTGTAAACAGGTTCAGAGCGTGCTTCAAAACCCATTTTTCGGATGGAACGCGTTGGGATCAGGTTTATTGAACAATCAATCTGGTATCGGCAATGATTTCCTGAATCCCCTCATCGTTAAGCTGCCCTTTCTGGTAAGCCCGGTTTGCTTTTACATCACCTTTCCAGATCATCACATTGACCGTTGCCTCATTTGTGACATTATAACCTGCCGGGCCGGCAGCCCCCTCAAAAACCGTTAAGGGAACATGTTTTATTTCTGTTTCGTGAGCCACCTGTTCCAGACCCGGTTTCGCGGACGCTGGATCTTCGGTTAAAACGACCACAAACGCTGCCAGTTTTTCAGCCTGATGTGTGGCTACTTCCCTGTCGATTTTCTGAATCAGCGTTTTTGTATTCTGATCCAGATCACGAACAAAGATCCCTACCACAGGCCGCTCACCGTACAGGCAACGGTAACAGAGATGTTTTCCCTGATTCGGGCCGGTCACGTCTTCGACATCAAACGGCAACGGGATCGCACCAATCTCCATTCCCGACCGGAAGGAGACTTCTTCGGTCTGACTCAAGTCGGGTTGATTGCCGTCGGCTGCGCTGCCGGGAATTGCTGAGGCTGCCCCCCGTTGACTCGCCGGTTCTTCAGTCACGGAATTCGCAGCTTGCTCCACATTCCCGCAGCCCGCCAGCATCATCGCCGCCCACACAGGACAAACAACGAACCCTGACCAGACTTTGTTCATACGGATACGACACATCACTTTGCTCCGACTGGATTTACTTTAAATAAAATCTCACCTGCATCATCAATTGTATGCCGCCAGTACGTTGACTGTCGAGTACGAATCATGATATTTGCAGGTGAGTTCCAGGCCTGTCCAGTAACCGAAAACCGCTATTTCAAGCTGTTGACAAGCTTCAAAATCGCTTTACTGTCATCGGCGGCTTTGACTTTGGTGTTTTTCATGACGACTTTCCCGTTTTTGTCAATCACAAAAGTCCAGCGTGCGGCTGTCACACCACGGGTCAAAGTTTCTTCTTTACCATCAATCGTTCGCTTGATTGATCCGCCTTTTTTCAACGGGACACCGAATTTCTTCGCGACACCGCCATCTTCATCAGCCAGCAGAGTGAAATTCAGATCGTACTCTTTTTTAAACAGCTGATGACTTCGGGGGGAATCACCACTCACCCCAATCACTTCCACATCCTTTCCTTGCAGCGTTTTCATATCATCCCGAAATCCACAAGCCTGCTTGGTACAGCCACCGGTCATATCTGCGGGATAAAAATAAACCACCAGGATTTTCTTGCCAACATAGTCGGTCGATTTCCAGCCTTTCCCCTGATCGTCCTTGGCGGTAAACGCTGGGGCTCGATCACCCACATCCACTTTTCCGGGAGGCCCTGAGACCTGCCCCGAAGCACTGGCAGACAAACCGCACAGACAAACGAGACTCATCATGGAAATCGAGAGTTTACGATACAAAACCTTCATGTCTTTCACCTTGTGTTTAAAGTTACAGATTGATTTATCAACAAAACACTTTGAAAACTATTTTGCTATGAACGCAGAAATCTTCTTCTCGTCGTCCGCTTCAGACGGCAACTGACTATATTCACCAAATGCGGTCACCTGACGAGGCTGAGCAACCAGCAATTGCTGCCCCGCGATGATTAAATTCCCCCCCGTTTTCCCATGCAGGGCTCGCAACGCGATTCTTTGTGTTAAGGTTCCCCGTTCGGAATCGACGACCAGAATCTCTTCCCGTAAAGGCCAGTAAACATAATCTCCCGCCAGAACTCCTCGACCATAACCATAGCCTTCCGGGTCCTGGGAACCCAGCTTCCATTTGACAACGCCGGTAACTCGATCCAGGCCCCATAGCTGGTTGCCGCTGGCGATGAGAGTCGATCCATTCACACCCAGCAGATTCCGAATTTGATGCGGCAATTCCCGCCGCCAAAGTAACAAACCGGTATCAGCATCCAAGGCCATTAATTCAGTGGAGTCCTGCGGAGCGGCAAACAGAATCCCACGATCATACACGCAGGGCACCAGCCCCGTTTCCATATGATCGCTGAGCTCATGTTTGTTGACTCCCTCTTGTGAAGCATAGGTCACCAGCCAGTTGATCTTGCCGTCTCGGGAGTCCAGTGAAGCGATGGCTCCCATATCCGTGGAAAGATAAAGCTGGCCTTCTGCCAGGGTCAGTAATAAATGCGTGATATAGTTCACACCCTCTTCAATATTTCGTAACGCCAGACAAACCTTCTGATTCCAGATCAGTTCCCCGCTCTCTGTCGAGAAACACGCAACATTGGTTTGTACTTCTGGAAAACCGCGATGCAAAATCACATACAGTCGATCGCCAGAAACGACCGGTGCCCCTTCGAATGACCAGACATAATTCAGTTCGCGCAACTGAGCAGAAGAAATTTTCCAAAGTAGTTTTCCCTGCCCCTGATCAATATCCAGGCACACCAGATCCGAAAACAGACCCAGGCGTTCATCTTTGGCAACCGATGTCACCGGAGATCCCATGCGGGCATAAAGACGGCCATCGGCAATCGTCATCGTAAACCGAGGCACTCCCACCACAGGCCGAAAGGGAAGTCGGGAGGTACCACCCGGCACCGTCGGGTAAATGATCGGGCTAGCCTGTTCTTCCCCGGACCACGCCGGTAGTCCGCTCTTCCAGTTCAACGCATAAATCCGTTCGTCATCATTGAAGTAGACATGTTCCCCACTCACGACCGGAAACAGTCCGGGGGAAATTCGCTGCGCGAAGGCCGGCTTGCGGGGAAACTCCTGGCTCCAGTTAAGCGGCACTGGAAAAGACCATGCGATCGCACCGACATCCAGTTTTTTTTCTGCGCTGAAGTTCCGTCTCTGATCACCGGCAAACGTCTGCATTTCCAGTCGTGTCGCGGGAAGCGATACCTGAGAAGGATCTGCCAGGATAGAAGTTAAGATCGCTGCCAAATTTCCCTTTTGCCCCGCCAGAGTACCAGTCGCTTCCGGATATTTCTTGCGGAATACATCCCTTTCCAACGCAGCCCGTTCAATGTTTCCTTCGAAAAAGCTGACCAGAACAAGCCGCGCCAGGATAGACGGTATCGGTAAATCGGTGTCGGGATAAAGAAACACGCCCGGATCATACTGGCCCCGCGGAGCGGCGTCGGTGGGAGGGATCAATTTCCTCCAGTAAGCGCGGGCTTGAGACAAATCTCCCTGTTCCCAGGAAATCTCTCCCAGTCGATACAAGGCGTCATCTCCATAACTGCTCATTAAAGCCTGTTCAATAATATTCAACAGCGGTTGAACGGTCGCATCTGTCTCGGCCTGTTCCCACCAGCGTTTGGCACGCGGGTCAGTTTTTTCACGATAGATGGCGATCGCTTCACGCGGAAAACCAGCCAGCAGATTCTGGCAGTATTCCGACACCCGCAGATACCGGCCCGGCGATTCGGGATACAGCGAGTCGCCGTATTCATTGGAAATCTGTACTAAGATGTTGACCGCATCTTCCCACTGTCGCTCTGCCAGATAATCACGCACGGAACCCATTTTTTTGAGTACCGTATTATTCACATCCAATGAGACAGATTCACGAAATTTCAGTGAAGCGTCTAGCGGCTCCGGCTGCGCCAGACAGAACTCTGCCGAGAAACAAGTCGTTCCCAACACAAGCAGTGTGATGAAACCACGAAGCATTTGCATGGTTATGACGACCTCACCATCTTCGGCAACAGTGACAAGGCATTAAAAAGGACACGCCCCATCGGACGTGCCCGTATCGAAAAATCTCTCAGATCACTGAGATTGATTATTTAAACTTGGCAGGACTGATTTTGATCTGACCCAGATCAATGGTTTCTCCCGCTTTGACATTCACATCCAATGAGCGAACGATATAGCCACCCTTTTCATGCCAGATACGGAATTCGTTTTCTCCTTCGGGAAGGTTTTTAATCGTGAATTTTCCATCTTTATCAGAAACGACAACATAGGGGTGATCAGCAACAAACCAGTAGGCCTTCATAAGGGGATGAATGTCACAGGTCACTTTAAAAGGCAGTCTTTCACCAACCGGGTTGGAAACTTCTTTTCCCACGCGATCATTGGGGGTCAGAATGAAATTCACCGCTTCATTTCTGAATGGATGAGTATGTGTGTTATGAGCCACGGGATCAGCTGACTTCACCAGCACGTTTTGATCCGTGCGAACGACCATCGCATGTGGGAAAAAAGTACAAGCCTTCTGATCAAAGACCACGGTCTTTTCTTTCGATTCCTTCAGGTCAGGATGAATATCTTTGACTTTCCGTAAGTACATGAAGGCGTTTTTGATCCCCTTGTTATCGGCATTGATCACGAGCTCATTAGACAAATGATCTGTGGCAGCACAGACGGCAGTATCCTTGACAAGCGGGTCGCCTTTTTTACGCTCAATGACAGGCTTTGGTACATCGCCGTCATAGACAATCTGCCCTGTGATAGATCCCCAACCCTCTGCAGAAACGGTTGCTGGGCTGAGAAGACTCATACCGGAAACCAGAAGAGCAGCGATGAAAATCTGGCTAATATTCAATTTTTGCATGATTAAAACACCTCGTTTATTTGAAGTTCGATTGAAAAGACCATCATGGGGGAAGGAGACGAACCCTGCTTCAATGCAGAAGGTCCGTGTTTTTGGCAGGTTACAAAGTCAGGTGAGATTCTAAATCTCGAGACAAAAATTCCGCACTAATGAATTCTCGTCAGACTTCAGGATGACAGAACAAAGACCCAAAATCAAGTATTTCCGAAACAGGATTACCTCAATTTTCCGGATCAAAGGGGCACTCAAGTCCGATATGTATTTGTTTTTATGTTTAAAAAACAAAATTGAAGAGAATTCCGTGCCAGAACAAAAACTCAGTCCAAGGACACTTCCTGCATCAGATTCTGAAGTAATCCCTCAAAAACCTCATTTCCTTCTATGATTTCCGCACCGATTTCAACCGACCAGACCGGTATTTCAGACAATTTTTGTTCACTGGTTTTAACCAGATCTTTACTCGTCGTCAGAATTAACTCCGCGGAGGCATTCGCTGCCTGAACTCCGATCTCCTCCAAATCGTCACTCGAATAATGATGATGGTCCGGGAAAATTTGCATTCCCGCTACGACAAAACCGGCGTTCTCCAGTGTCTGGCGAAAACCCTCGGGATTGCCAATCGCACAGAACCCCCACACGGTTTTTCCGGCAACAGAGTCCAGAGATTCTGTTTCGCCTGAAACATTCACAAGTTCCTGAGGTCGAAAGACCGCACAGGCGATTCGATCTCGCGAAAGAGTTCGGGCAACCTCCTCTTTCAGATGCGCCAATGCCGCGGGCGAACATTGATCGGCGCGGGTCAGGATCACAAAGTCTGCCCGCTTTAATGACGACTTTGGTTCGCGCATCAAGCCGCGTGGCAAAAGCCAGCCATGGCCCCAGGGACACACGGCATCAATCAGCACAATATCCAGATCACGCGCCAGCTTGCGATGCTGAAATCCATCGTCCAGAACCAGAAGTTGCGCGCCCTCGTTAATTGCCTGCTTTGAAGAAGCGCAGCGATTCGGATTTTGATAATGCGGAACGCCGGGACACAGCCGATCCAGCAATAACTTTTCATCATTCACTTCGCCCGGTAAAGCACGATACCCGCGGCTCAACAATGCGACTTGAACCTGCCGTTGTTGAAACCACTTCGTCAGATAAGCTACGAACGGAGTTTTGCCCGTGCCTCCTGTCGTTAAATTCCCCAGGCTGATGACCGGAACACGAGGCCGCTCAATCGTGCGCAGCCGCCAGTCGAACATTCGATTTCGAATTGAAACCACCGCGCGGTAAAACAGACTGAAAACCCACAGACAGGGTTTGAGCGCCTGAGCGCGCCAATCCTGTCTCTGGCCTGAGATGATCCTCAGATATTCCACTTCGTTCACAAATCGGCCTGCTTTTACACTCGACAGAATGAAAGGAGTCGGTCGTGTCATCACAAAAAAACACGCCCTGTTCTGAACATGATAGCTGAGTCGAATCGTTCTGGCTAACCTGCAGCCAGTCTTCAAGACTCAAAATACTACCGCGCTCAAAACAGGGCGTGGGTGCAACAGGACAAATCAAATTGAACCAGAGCTCATTTCAGGAAGATCGTCGTAACAGATTGGTGACAGACTCCCTGAGCTCCTCGCACAACACTCAAGTGTGCGATCAGTGCTTCGGGTAAGGCTTATAACTGAGTTCAACGATTCGCCCCATGATTAAACGGACCCGTCTGGTTTGGGGAACTCTCCCGGTTTCAGGAAAAATCGCATACACCTGATAAACGTGTTGAATACCGGGAATCAAAGGGCGCTTCGTTACAAATTCCCAGATATCATCGTTTTCAGGATCACGATAACCAACCATTTCATCCCGCTGGGGATTCAACGCAACCACGCGAATATCTGTCGCACCAGGTGCATAGATATCCAATCCCGCATCACGTGGGTGGCCTTCAGGCCCATCGGCCGGCATCATGCGGGTGGGACGCATATAAGCGGTGCCCATCGTTCCCGGATAATGCAGGATCGTCGGCCTTCTTGGCATCGCCATCGGCTGCATGGCTAACGGCGGCGCTGCACTCTCACCGGCTGGTATCCCATTAAAGCCAGCAACACCACCTCCCGACTGGCACGACTGGCAACCAACGCGCGAACTGTTTCCCAAACCATAGACGGCTCCTTGATAATAATGATCTGCTATTGAACCTGAACCACAGCCACAGGAACTTTCCCCGCAACCGGTTCGACATTTATGTTTATGTCCCAGCTTCCACGGGCTGCAACATTTACCCGAATGAAACAGAGACAGACCACCCCGACCGCAATGACCTTTACCACATTTATGGTGACCAGCTTCGACCTGGTTCGGCGATGCCAACCAGACCAGTCCCAGAACCATCAGTCCGGTCAGACCTGCCTTGGCAGTTTTTATGTTCATCATTTTAACCTAATACTCCCTGTTATAATGAGACCGAACTGAAGTTCTCCCAGTGTCACTGAGCACACAGTGACGTTTCTCATCTTTTCGCTTTAGCAACTCTCAACTCAAAACGCTTTTTTGTATGAAACGAACCAGTTCATTCACACTCAGGAGAATGAAGCCAGTCTGATAGCGAAAGACATCCCGTCTCCCTTATCACATCGTCAGACAAACTCGATGTTTGTCTGTTGGTCATGGTGTATTTGTCAGAGTGACTTCAAATGCAGCACACTCTACTTTCAAACGTATCACTCCCCATCAGCCATGCAGAATGGAATTCAGAGAAAGCCGGTTTTTCGCGAATTGAGTTGAACTGCTTTGAGAGTCCTTTCGAACCGGTAAAAAACTCACCTCAACCAAGATGGGAAAGCCTGTTAAAATAAGGAAAACTTTGTCGTTCAGGGGAATCGATTGCATCAATTTTCACCAGTTTTACTGAAAATCCGTATGCAACCAGTATTCACCCAAATCTATTTACAGAAGCTAGTTGCGACATCACAAACATCCGCATCAGAGGGCTTGAATCGAGTCGGATTAATCCGCTTGCGCCGGCAAGGGCTAGCAGTTTCGAACTGAAAGAGACAACATTGACAATTCCACGTATGCGAACTAAATTGCCACCACCAAAGTGTCGATGCCGACTGATGTATTTGTCACACATACGCCAATTGCTTATGTTCTGAATATCAAAATTGATCTCGGATGCATAAACGCACTATAATGCTGGCGATCTGATTTAGGCCTGATGAACTGTTCCTACTTCTGAGTTTCAGACAACGGCAAGAGTTTATGTAAGCCCGATTTTACAAGTAGTGTGAAACGTCTCTGTGAATGGATTCTGCACTAATTATGATTGAAAAGTTGCGTGCTGAAAGTCGGTCCACTCGCCTGCCTTTTAACAATCTCAGTAGCTCAACTTTATTCATACATCGAAGTTAATACTTTTGCAGAAGTGAGATTCTATAATGTTAAAAAAGAGTAGTTTCCGATTTGGTATTCTGAGCCTGTTTTTGTTTGTGTTGACCACCGCTCCTTCCTACGCTCAGGAATGGGCCCAGAAGATGTTCGACAAAGACAAAATTGACTTTGGTGTCATTGCCCGTGGTTCTGACGCTCAATACCGTCTGAAAATTAAAAATATCTACCCTAACCAGGTTCATATTTCAAACGTCCGTACCACCTGCGGTTGCTCTGCTGCAGAACCGTCCAAAAGTATTCTGGAACCTGGCGAAGAAGGTTACATCCAGGTCAAAATGGATACCGCTCGGTTTCAGCGACGTAAAGATTCCAACGTCATCGTAACCATCGATGCACCGCAGTATGCCGAAATCCGAGTTCCTATTACTGCTTATATCCGTACCGATGTTGTCTTCACACCCGGTGCTGCCAACTTCGGTTCTGTCGAAGTCGGCAAAGGCGCTGAAACCACTGTCGCACTGGCCTATGCGGGCCGTGATGACTGGGCCATAACCGGCATCGAAACCAAAGACCCTTCTTTGACAGTGAAAGCCATCGAAACCGGTCGTGGCGGCGGACGCGTGAATTATAATATCGTACTGAATCTGTCTCCCAAAACGCCCCTGGGTCCCATTCGTGAGCAGATCATGTTGAAAACAAACGATGTCAACTTCACAACCGTGCCTCTACTGGTTGAAGCAAAGGTCGAGTCGGATATCACGATTACTCCCGAAGTCGTTTCACTGGGAATGATGATCCCCGGACAGGAAAAAACGGTCAATGTGGTTCTGCGTGGTAAAAAGCCATTCGAAATCAACAAAATCGAGTGTGAGTCTGATGATGAAGCATTCAAAATTCGGATGCCTAAAACAACTCAGCCGATTCACGTTTTGCCGCTGACCATCATGCCTCCCAACAAACCCGGTGATTATTCAGAAGAATTCACTGTGACCATTGCCGGACGTGGTGAGCCAATCACATTCAAAGCCTTCGGTAAAATTTCTGATACGAAAACGAACTAGTTTCACCACTGGTTCTTCATTGCGAGAAAAAAGGGCATTCTTCGGAGTGCCCTTTTTTATTGGGAAGCGATCCGTTCACGTCGGTTAATCTTCAAGTTCATTCAACCGATCCAGCACGATTTCCAGCATCAGTGGATGTAATCCCAGATGAGCACACAACCGGAATCGGGTTTCGGGATAGGTGGTACAGAATTCACTCCGATACTGCTCCAGATCGTTTTGCACGTGCACTCCCGCCGACAGAAAATATGGCAACATCAACACCTCGTCTGCTCCCGCAGCAACACAACGCGCCGCTCCGTCGGGAATCGTCGGTTCTGCCAACTCCAGATACGCAATTTCGATGATGGGAAACAGGTTTCGCTCCCGCAGCATCTCTGCGAGTTTCACAAGATCCTGGTTGGCCGCATCGCGCCGACTGCCATGCGCAATCAGGAGAACTGCCTTCGTTCTTGCATCAGTCATGAATTCAACCATAATAGAAAGTACCAGCATTTACTTACGCAACCACCGGTGCGATTATAGACTCCCGGCTGCATTCGGACACTGTACAATCTGCAACCAGTAATTCTCGGAACAACGTCACACTCCAGCGGCGATCAATTCACTTCAAAATCGAGTAGCAACCTTGAACACACACGAACACGAATCGGCCCCGGACAGGCTCGGCGAATATCTGATCGGAAAAAAAATTGGCGCCGGTGGTATGGGATCAGTCTACCTCGCCACCAATGTCCATACCGATCAAGTGGTTGCCATCAAAATTCTGCCTAGTTCGCTTGCACGGGAAGCCGGTTTTGTCGAACGCTTTCATCGTGAAATCGAAGCCCTGAAAAAAATGCACAATCCCTATGTGATTGAATTTTATGACAGCGGCGTCGAAAACGACATCTACTATTACGTCATGGAATACGTGGATGGGGAAACGCTCACCAAACGACTTCGCCGCGATAAACGGATCGACTGGAAAACCGTGATCGAGATTTCCATTCAGATCTGCTCGGCACTCAAAGCAGCACACGACGCCGGCATTATTCATCGTGACTTGAAACCGTCCAATCTGATGCTCAAAGACGACGGCACGGTCAAACTGGCTGACTTTGGAGTCGCCCAGTTGTTCGCGACCGAAAAACTCACGGTGACTGGCGGAATTATCGGGACTGCCGAGTATATGTCTCCCGAACAGGCGGAAGGAAAGCGCGTCAGCCGACAGAGCGACCTGTATTCTCTGGGAGCCGTGATGTACGTCATGCTCACCGGCAAGCCTCCCTTCAGCGGCAAAACGATGCTGGCGATCATCCAGAAACAAAAATACGGTCAGTTCGATCGCCCCGGCAGATATGTCGACGACCTCCCGGTCTGGCTGGAAGAAATCGTCTGCCAGTTACTGGAAAAAGATCCTCAAAAACGCTTTCCCGATGCCTATGTACTCTCCCGCCGCCTGCAGGAAGTCTTGAACAAATACGAGATGTCAACTTCGGAGGACACCTACGCCCTCTCAGGAACAAGCGATGTTTCCGTGACTCCCACCGTTGTGCAATCCGCGTCCGACCAGGAAGCCGGTTCCGGTACTCTGATGCAGGGCTTAATGCGGGCACAACTCGAAGCAGACAGCACCGGCTCCAAACTGAGCCAGCTCTTTGACAACACGTTTTTTCTGCTGGGAATACTGGCGCTTCTGGTACTGGGTGGATACTTCTGGTTCCAGGAACGAGAGTTAACAAAGTATGAAATGTTCGAAAAGGCCCAACAGATTCTCAAACAGCCTGAAAATCCCGAATGGTATACTGCCCGCGATAAATACCTGCTGCCTCTCTTAGAATCACCGCCCACGGAGTTGGAAGAGAAGATAAAAAAGTCTTTAAATCAAATAAATACCTATGAACTGCGCTCCAAAGCAGGCATGACCGCCAGGCGCAGATTACGCAGCGGACAGGAAAATGAACCCCGACGATTCATTATGCTGGCACAACATTATCTGGAAGCAGGTAATTTGGTACAGGCGGAAATTATTCTGTCTGCTTTGGTCGATGCACTGCAGGGAGACACTGAGCGAAAGGAGATGCGCGATGTTGCCGAACTCATGCTCAACGCTTTAAGAGAGGACGCAACAAGAACAGCGCAGCGTTATGTGATGCTGACTCAGTCCATGTCGAATGCGGATACCTTGTTCAAGGAAAAGAAATACAAAGAAGCAGCCGACGTCTGGAAAGCGCTTATTGTATTATATGGTCAAGATCCCAATGAAGTGGCTCAAAAGCAGATCGACAAAGCGAAACGAAACCTTGCGAACCTGCCCGAACTGAATCAGGCAGAAGACGCTCCTACCGAAACTCAGAAAGCTGAACCAGAGAATGAATGATTCGATTAATCTGAAAAATTATATTCGTGAAATCCCCGACTTCCCCAAACCGGGAATTCTCTTCCGCGACATCACTCCTCTGCTTGCCGAACCGGCAGTCTTTCAAGAAGTCATCGATCGCCTGACAGACTATTACCGTGATAAACAAATCACGGCAGTCCTGGCAGCCGAAGCCCGTGGCTTCATCTTTGCAGCCCCGTTGGCGCTCGCGTTGGGCGCTCGGTTCATTCCAGTCCGCAAACCGGGGAAACTGCCGTTCGAAACGAAGGCCTTCCATTACGAACTGGAATACGGCACCGATTCGCTGGAAATGCACACTGATTCCATTCATTCCGATGATCGCGTGCTGATCGTGGATGACCTGCTGGCTACCGGCGGTACCATCTCCGCCTGTATCGAGCTGGCGAAACATTCGCATGCTGAAGTGGTCAGTTGCGCGTTTCTAATTGAACTCTCGTTCCTGAAAGGGCGCGAGAAAATGAATGGTTGTGACGTCTTTTCACTGATCGAATACGACTCAGAATAACAGCAACCTTAAGGAACCCAGATTGCAGACGGGCTTTCAGTATTCGTGCTATTGTCGATGCGCCGCGCTTTGATGCGTACATAGGGCGCAACAAACCGACCCCGGTGCCGAAAGTGTCCGACTGGCGCACTGGGGTCTGCACGCATCGGCTCACGTAAATCTTCAATTACAAATCCCTGGCGGCACAAACCGCCCACCAGTTGATCCCAGCGATGCAGGTATTCCGTCGCCCCTTCTTCCCGGTACGATCGATCGTCCGCTTTCGGTAACGCCCCCTGCTGATAATATTCCAGACCGATCACGTACTGATTCTGCTGATCGCGGCTGGTAATCTGCAAACTGGTCGGCGTCTTATGCTGGCTGATATAGAGCCCCCCCGGCCTGAGGACCCGCGCCACTTCACGATAAACGGCCTCCACATCCGGCACGTAACAGGTACTCACCGGCTGATGCACGATGTCAAACTGCGCATCACGCAACTCAGACAGATCATCCATCGAAGTTTCCACAATCCGCACACGCAAACCACGTCGGCGTGCTTCCTGTTCGTCCAACTGCAGCATCTTATTACTCAAGTCAACCACAGTGACCTGCGCTCCGGCAGACGCATACAGAATCGATTGCCAGCCGCCCCCCGATGCCAGGCACAGTACCTGCTTCCCTTCTACGGAAGCGGGTAACCAGCCGCGGGAATCCAATGTCTGTAAAGGAGCACGGCACTCGTCATCAGTCGCGACCTTGGTAAACTGGCTGCGAACCTCTGCCAACCGATTCCAGGCACTACGGTTGATGGGCAGGTGTGACATGGGGAACTCTCGCTAACAGGCCGTGCTTAAGATTCCTGAGCTTGCGTTTGACTCTGTGCATCCAGCAACGCACCTGCAAAGGTCACCAGATCCCCCTTGCCACGTGCCACGCGCTGCAATACATCCAGATGATCGGTCTTGCGGCACAGATCCGTAAACGAAAATGTATTCGGATCTTCAAACTGACTCAGATAGGTTTCCGCCAGTTCAATCGCCCGCTCGTTCTGATCCACACGTGTTAATAAATCGATCAACACATAGGCAATCATCTGCTTGTCTTCATCGTCCGGCTCTTGTTCGAGCTTCTTTTCGAAATAAGCGATTCCCAGATTCCGATCGCTGTCCTCTCCCGTCAGCGCTTTAAAGAAATGCTGATGGGCCGGATAAAAATCTTCGAACGGCGCTTCTCCCGGATACTGAAACTGCTCATCCAACTGGGAACCGTATTCACAAAGCTCGATGACTTTGGCAAGACTCGGGTCGTCATCGTTCAACAGTCGGGCAAACCGCACAACGGAATTCAAATGCGAAACGTCAATATGATAGGCGCCCCCTTCGAACATCCAGTCTCGGCCTGCCATCAACTCCCGCAGATTCTCAGTCGGCGGTGCCATCGGAACTTTTTGCTGAACCTGATACTGCAGTGACTGCACCAGATCGCTGTAAAGCTGATCGACCAGCAACCGTGCCACCTTCTGACGGCTTTCCGGCTTGAGCTGCGCATTCATCTGATCAAACACGGTAATCGTATTACAGATGCCATTCACCTGCAGCATAATCTCAAACCCTTTTTCCGGGTTCGCGCCTTCATACACGCAGACCTGAATCAGTTCTTCGACCTTGCCTTCAGGAATCGTCCGCGGATTGATCTTGTTCAATGCCTCGGCTACCAGCTCCGGTTCTTGAATTGTCTGGAAATAGAGCCAGGCATCGGAATAGAGTTTTTCATCGAGAAACAGGCTGCCGACCTTACGGGCCGCATCGATATACGCATGCTCAAACTCTTTTTTCTGTTCCTCGGGAACCGGATCAAACGAGGTCGGCTGCAGCAACTCAACACCCAGTGCCTGTTTCTTTTTCATCAGCAAGGCATCAAACAGACGATGGTAATTCTTCTGTTCAGTCAATGTTTCAATCAACCGATCCAGCACGGCTTCCGGTGATTGCTGCTGTAACTCTTCCAGGGTTGTAAAGATATCTTCAGACATAATGCTTCTCTTATTTCTGGTCGCTTCAGTTTGACTGGCCTCTGCCAACAAGTGGCTCGCTTCGGATTCCCCCGATTGAATTCCATTGTAAGAATTCTCGAAGTCCCTGAGTACCCTGCCAATCCAGAAAGAGAAGATTCACTCTATTTCGCAGAATCTACTGTCTTATCAGACCTGGAATGAAATGTCGCCCAAAATGGTCCGCACGCTCGTTGGCGTACTCGCCAGATATTGATCACCTGTCTATTCCGGATTCATGGGCCACTACTCCACAAACAGCAAAGGCATCAGATCGCCGTCCGTATCAAACCGCCCGATTACCGATTCGTAATTCGTATGGTGCCCCAGCACGGCCCGCGCTTGCGCTCCCTTTTTCAAGCTGCGATAAACCAACAACTGATGTTTTCCAATTCGCAAACGATGCCCGGAGGCTTCATCTCGGGCGGAAATATTGCCCCCCTCACTCACGGTCAGACTCGCCCAGTCTGCCGGTTTGCGTTTTAATCCCGGCTCCCAGTCAATGATCAGCGGTGCATACAAGCCATTGGCGCCGGAAACTTGTTGCTGCAATACGAGTTGACTCTGATCATTCAACGTCAGGCTGCCCGGTTGAAAGAAATCCCGCTCCTGTGGCAGACCAATTGGAAACACACGTGCTGACAACCCTTTTGTCTTAAGCACCATCTCGTGAGTTTCGTCATCCAATGTACCCGTCATTCCCGGTGCTACAGGAATCACAGACCGATATTCCAGATTGGCGGTTTCGGTTCCCATCACAATATCAGACAGAAATACAAAATGCTGATTGCGGGGCAGTAAAATCTGGCGTTCCAGCGTGTATCCCGATTCCAGATTCATTTGCAGTTCCAGATAGTCTGCATCTTCATCCGAATTCCAGCAGACCGAACTCCAATCGCCGTCTCCGGTAATTTCCTTGCCATCCACGGTCAATGAAAAGTCCCAGGCCCCTCCAAACAAGGCTTTGCCTATCGCCGACAGACTCAACACCGGCAACTCATCATTCCAGGTGACCGCCAGCAGATTCGCCGCATCCGACCAGTAATTTCGCATCAATGCCAGAGCAGACCAGTCCGACTGACTCGAAGCATAGTCCTCTGCTTGAATCAAGAAACTCTTACGCTTTTTCTTATCAACGGACAACGAATTCAAATACATTCTCTCGGCACTTCTGCCGGGAAGCTCTGCAAAGTAAGCCGCTAATGTCAGCAGGCCAAGATGCGCCACGGAATGCGTCGGACACACTGCGATCTTACCGGAAACGTCACAGGCAGCCGCCAGCTTCTCAACCGAAAATTGAAATCGTTCCAATGCCTCTTTATCCCAGACCGGCTTTTTCCAGACCTGGCCTGTGAAGAGAGAACGCGTCAACGTTGCCAGCCAGAAATCGATTCGAGGCAGATAATCCGCATGCGGAGTGCCGTCGTTATCAGTTCGATCAAAAAAGCAGTCACGCAGATTTTGCTGGCCCAGTTGACGAAAGTGTTTCGCTCCTGAAATTTCCGAGAACAGAAAACTGAGACGCCAAGGCAACTCGCCGGAAATCAGAATCACCTGATCTTCCGGTGTCTCTGAAAAATCGGTCTCTTCCAGATTAAAACAAAGTGAGGCAGCGGCAAACAGACACTGACGCCACATGCTTATCAGCGCTGCAGGCGCTAAACGAGAACCCACATTTTCCAATAGCTCGGTTAACAGTAGCAACTCGTAAGGTCGCAGAGGTTCGGAAGTGGTCACCTGATCCAGCCAGCCACGTAGCAGACGACTGACTTCATCCCAACTCAATTCAGGTGTCTTTTTTCGCTTTCCACTTTTTGATGTTTTTTTATTCTTGCCAGGCAACTCCTGGACGGACTTGATCAGTTTGATTAAATCCGATGCACGGCACGTTTCGTCATCCGTCTCTTCTGACCACAGCGAAGCCCACATCATCTCTGCTGCATGTTTGACCTGCTTCTTTTGTTTCGCCGTTTCTTTCAGTCGCGCACACAGGCCTTTCGTGAACCGATTCAGATCGCCCGCCTGGGCCCCCTTCATCAGATCTCCGGACGGTTTCGATTTCCATTGAATCGCCTGCAGAAATTCTTCATCCGATAAGGAAACGATCTGTTGGGGTACTGACTGACCAAATTCGATTGACACTGTTTCTTCCATTTTTATGTATTCCCAACAACCCGAAAGATTTTCGCTCAGAACACCCTTCCAGGATCGATTTCTAGAACGACAATTGAAATACCGGTCAGCAGAGCCCGGTGAGACACCACCAATTTGCGCCAACTGGAGACTATAGGGTAACGGTATTTCTTGCGAAATCAATTGATCCAGCACCCATTCAGCATCACACGAGAAACATGTGACTGGGAATTTAACAAAAGATCACTGCCGGAAAGCCCCTCAGCATGGTCTGGCAACTGAATCAGAGCCAAATCAGCCCGTTTTCCCACCGTCACCGAACCGATCTCTTCTGACAGTTCCAAGGCACGTGCTCCCGCTAAGGTGCCGCATTCCAGAATCAGATCGGTAGAAACACCCGGAAATGACGAACGTAGAAAGAGTAACTCAGTCCAGAGACTCAAGTCCGGATTGGACGCCCGGCTGTCCGTCCCCAGCGCCACATTGATGCCCTGCCCGATCAGAGTCAGCCACGGATGAGGGGGATGCCCGAAATAATGGTGTGTCCGCGGACAATAGACGACCGTAATCTGCGGAGCCTGCTTCAAAAACTCCAGTTCCTCGGCTCCGAAATAATTTCCATGCACGGCCAGAGCCGATGTGAGCTCAGCCAGCGGTACCAGATAATCATACAGCCGCATTCCCTGTTTCAGGATGCCTGGATCCCAAAGCCCCAGCTCGGTCAATAAATCAACAAACGGCCCTTCTTGATGTTCCAGCAGATCCAATTCCGCCTGTGTCTCAGCCAGATGGACGGCCGCCGGCGCTCCCTGGTCGCGGGCCTGCTGAATCAGATTCAGATATAAATCGGGATGCACACTGTAAGGCGCATGCGGACTCAGCCCGAGTCGCAAACGGTCATACGCGTCCCCGGATGTCTGCTGTTCTAAATATTCAGCCGCCATTTGTTCCTGACCGGCAATTCGCTCAGCCGAGAACCCAAGGCACTCTCGAAATACCACCGCACGTGGCGCCGGCGCAGTCTGCTCCAGTTGATGGACACTTTCGACACTCGTTGCAATCTCTCCCAGACAGGTTGTGCCCGCCGCTAAACTTTCTGTCATTCCCTGTTGAATGCTCTGTTCCACAGGCACAGTCGACTCAAACCGCGACTTCATGATCGACCGAATCCAGTCGGTGAACGGAGTTGTTGGCCCCAGCGGTTGTGTAAGATGACTGAATTCGAGGTGCGTATGCGCATTTACCAGACCGGGAATCAAAGCGGTATTGCCCAGGTCAATCGCCCGAGGGTGATCGCCGGCATACACGGCAGAGATCCGGGAACCTTCGACTTCAACGACAGCGCCTTCCAGCGGTGGTCCATCGACGGGAAAAACCCAGCCTGCTTTTAAGATCTGACGTTCCAAAATTCTGCTTTGATCAAAACGGAAGTAGGGTGCAAGAGAATAAACAACCGCGGCATTATACCAGACCGACGGTTATTTGGTATCTGTCAGGCGGCGGTCGAATGAGGAAGAACTCAGGGATTCAGAAGGTAGTGAATCCTGGTCGCTTTGTGTTTTCGACTGCAACACCGTCCAACGTAACAAGGCGACTCCCACGATGGCACAAATCAGCAATAAAGGCCACGAATACCGCAAACCTTCCGGTCCCATCGTGACAAAATGCTGTAAGCCATTCTCGGGTACCCAACTCTCAGGAATGCGTTCGCGCAACACGGACAGGGAGTTATAGATAAAGTGAAAGATCACTCCCGGCAACAGGCTGCGACTATAAACGGCAATCATTCCCAGCGCCAGCCCCAGCAATGTGGCGTTAAACACCTGCTGAGGAATCATATGCATTGCACCAAAGGTCACACTCGACAGAATAATCGCCAGCCACGCCCGGCCCCGACGACCAAACCCACTCAAGATAAAACCGCGAAACGCTAATTCTTCGCAAACCGCTGGCGCGAATGCAAATGCCAGTAAGATCAACCAGATCGGCTGGTTCGGATCGGACATACTTTTCAGAACCGCCACGGTTCCTTCAGGCAGAGACGGGAAAAACCAGTCCAGACTCACCGCCAGTTCAAGTGACAGTGGATGTAACGCGAACGGCAGAATGAAACCGACGGCCAAAAACCCGAGACTCGGAAAATAGAGCCGGAATGTTTTTCGCATACTGGTCGTCAGCATGATCCCCATCATTAATGCAGGGGTCGCAATGATCGCCAGTTGTTGAATCATCAATAACTGCATCATCCGTAACGGACGCTCGGCATCAGTCGCCATCCGAATCGCATCGCCCATCGTATTCATCACGCCAAACTGTAATAACATGATGAGCACAAAACAGAAACCGGCTTCCGCAAAGCTGGGTAGCGCATCCTTGGTCCGCATCAGATGTTTGAGCCACAACCCCACTTCAAACCGTTCCGCTTCACGGAACAGCACATCTTCACGCTGAAATTGATCGATGGCCCACCACAGCGCCAACAAACTGTAGCCCACGCTCGTCACCAGAACTGGAATCGCATACACATAAAGAATTCCCGCATTCACGGATGAAAGCAGCATCCCCTTCAATAACAGCGCCACACCCACCACGGGCATCAAACTGTAAAACGCATTGATCTCCACAGCCGGAGAAAGACAGAACACGGTTAACCCCAGTGTCACCATCAATAACGGCGTAAGGTAATACTGTCCCTCTTTACTACTACGGGCAAAAGTCGCCAGCGCCAGACAGAGGGCACTAAATAATGCCGACAGCGGAATCAACAGCAACACAATCCAGAACAACGCGGAAAAGGACGGGAAGGAGAGATCGCCAATCTTGGAAAGCGCCCCCGCTCCCGCCACATTGACCATATGCCGCCCGGTAAAGCCCATGCTGGCCAGATTCAACAGCGCCGTCGAAACGCTGAAAATCATGACCGTCAAAAATTTGCCTAACACAATTTCAGTTCGTTTCGCGGGTGAGATCAGTAAGGTCTCCATCGTGCCCCGCTCTTTTTCGCCGGCTCCCAGGTCGATCGCCGGATAAAAAGCGCCAGTGGCTGCCATAATAATCAACAGCGCCGGAAAGAGCTTACTCCAGAGATTGGCCGCCAGTTGGTCATCCTGGGCTAAATCGATGGCATCCGGATTGATGGGCGTCGGCAACGATTCCGGAAGATTCGCCCGGCTCAATCGATCGCGCAGAATTGCTTTCTCCCAGGCCCGCATCACTTCTTCCACGCGGCGATAGGCAATCATCGATTTTTCGTCGGCACTGTTTTCCAGAATCAGAGGCCGCAACGAATCTGCCGGGTCAAAGTCAATCGGTTCATGCCGCGCCAGTTTCGCACTGACCTGCTCAATTTCTTTAGACAGTCCCTTGGGAATCAGGATCAGCACCTGAATCTGGCTCTCTGCAAACAGCTTACTCAGCCGCGCATTCGTCTCTGTGATTTCCCGCGCTAACTGGTTTTCCTGCTGCAGATCTTCCTGATCTTCAATCTCATCCCACTGACTCAGCAGTTCCTGATGTTTCTTCAGAACCACTTCCAGTGCCCGCGCCTGCTTCAGCAGTTTCTCTCGGTTCTCATCCTCCGCCGAGTCACCTTCCGCATCGCTATCTGTAATGACGCGCAACTTCTCTGCGTCGGCCGGCATCGTGAACCAGTTGGAAACAAATCGGTCTCCTTCCAGTAACTGTGGATGCTTCGGCAAATCCTTGGCGCCCAGCACGACCACATTGCGTGGCTGTTCGGAAAACAGCACCGTCATCTGCACCATGCCGATACCCATGGCCGGGTACAGCAGCAGCGGAAGAATCGCCACCATGAACAGCGTACGCCGATCGCGCATCTGATCACGCAGTTCACGCAGTAAAATAAGTTTGATATTCTTCCACTGTATCATCTGATTTATTGGGCCTTCATCGCCAGCTGGTCTTCATGCTCTTGGATTAAACTGAAAAACAATTCTTCCATATCGGACTCGTGATATTGTTCTTCCAGTTCCGGGATACTGCCGATCGCCAGAATTTTTCCTTTATAGATGACTGCCACGCGGTCGCATAACTTTTCGACTTCCCGCATAATGTGAGTGGAAAAGATAATGCACTTCCCTTCCTCACGCAGCGCTTCAATGGTTTTTAAAACCGCACGCGCGACCAGAACATCCAGCCCGGACGTCGGTTCATCAAATATCAGAACCGGCGGATCATGAATGATAGTTCGGGCAATCGAAACTTTCTGTTTCATCCCGGTCGACATCTTTGAACCGAGCATGTCTCGAATGTCATTCATCTGCAGCGTCGTAAAGATACGATCCAGCCGCTCCTGCAGTTCGGTTTCTTCAATGTCATACAGACGACCGAAATACTCCACCATTTCCCAGGCGGTCATTCGATCATAGATGCCGGTATTACAGGACATGAAGCCGATATGGGTTCGCACATCCTGTGGCTGGGTCATCACATCGTATCCGGCGACCGTCGCCACGCCACCGGTCGGCTGTAAGACAGTGCTCAACATGCGAAGGCACGTCGTTTTTCCGGCACCATTGGGTCCCAGTAACCCAAATATCTCGCCGGCTTCAACATCAAAACTCACGGAATCGAGCGCAACAATACTGCCACGACGCAAATCATCGAAACTC